>NZ_JBVIWC010000007.1:35460-116909 GCF_055594965.1 Kitasatospora sp. NPDC040550
CCCCCCCCCCCCCCCCTCTTTTTCTCTGCTTCCCCCCCCCCCCCCCCCCCCCCCCCCCCCCCCCCCCCCCACCCCCCCCCCCCCCCCCCCCCCCCCCCCCGGGCCCCGAGAAACACGCACGATCACGGGTGTTGGAAGAGCACCTCCGGGTTCGCCGTCGACGGGCCGTCGAGGAGGGGCTGGTGGATTCCCTCAAGGGTCCGGTCGAAGAAGGCTCCGACGTACTCCCTGGTCAGCTGCATCCCGCGCTCCGGCGAGGTGGTCGTCCCCGGAGGGGCGGGGATGCCGGCCTCGGCGGCCAGCAGGGTGACGTCCGTGAAGCTGGCGTGGTTGGTGCCCGCGACGGTCAGCCAGGGCTTGTAGCCCTTCCAGCCCGCCCAGGTCTGCGCCCAGGACGTGTCCCCGCCGTTCGCGGAGTGGTCGCTGTCCTTGCCGAGCAGGAGGAAGGAACGCCCGTCGAGCTTGTCGGTCGGAATCGGCGGCCAGAACGTGCCGTCCATGTTCACCCCGGCGAGGATCCGCCGGTCCCCGGCCATCGCGTTCAGCGTCGAGGCGCCGCCGATCGAGTGCCCGGCCATGCCGATCCGGTCCCGGTCGATCAGGTGGGACAGGCGCCAGACCGGGTGCTGCCCGGTCAGCTGGTCCAGGACGAAGGAGACGTCCTTCGCCCGGCTGTCCGGGAGCGAATCCGGCGCGCCGCTGTCGCACAGCGCGCAGCCGGGGGTGCTGCCGTCGGCGAGCGTCTCCCCGGAGTCCTCGTAGGTGTGGCCGACCAGGGCCACCACGTAGCCGTGGCTGGCCAGGTCGGTCGCCAGGCCGGTCAGCGTGGCGCGCGGGTTCTCGAAGCCCGGGGAGAGCACCACCAGCGGGAACTTCCCGCCGGCGGCCTTCGCGCCGGTGTAGGCGTGGGTGTCGACGCCGACCAGGTCCTGCGCAGTGAGCCCGGTGCCGGCCGGCACCCTGGTCGCCAGGAAGCCCTGGGCCTCGCCGGGGGTCATGTACGGAGCGGGCTCCCCGGTGCCCTGCCGGGCCGGGTAGAACATCGACACGGCCAGCTGCCGCGGCCCGGCCGAGGGCACCCAGGGGTCGGTGCGGCCCTGGTCGGTCAGCCGCAGCACCTCCTCCCCGGCCGCGTACCGCCCGGTCGGGCGGGGCAGCTCGCCGTGGAAGGCGGCGGTGGCCGGGGCCTGCCCGACCGCCACGGCAGCGGCGGGTGCAGGCGACGGCGAGGCCATCGCGGCCCCGGCCAGCGGGAGCGGAAGGGCGAGAGCGAGCGCTGCGACAGCCGCGATGCGGCGGATTCGGGTCATGTCCCAGACGGTAGGTTCGCGGCCCGGACCCCCGAATCAGCCCGCCGAATGCCCTATCCGGCCGTGGTCATCCGGGCGATTCAGCGGCGTCATCCCGCCGGATGACACCCGTGGCCCCCTCAGACCCGCGCCGCCGGGCGTTCGGTGGTGGCGATGGTGGCGGAGCCGATCACGCGGGTGCCGTCGTAGAGGACGACGGCCTGGCCGGGGGCGATGCCGCGGGCGGGGGTGTCGAGGCGGACGTGGAGGGTGTCGTCGACGACCGAGGCGGTGACCGGCACCTCCTCGCCGTGGGCGCGCAGCTGGGCGGTGTAGCGGCCGTCGACCAGGGGCTCGGTGCCGCACCAGCGGGGGCGGATGGCGGTCAGGGCGGTGACGTCCAGGCCCTCGACCGGGCCGACGGTGACGGTGTTGTTCACCGGGGAGATGTCGAGGACGTAGCGCGGCTTGCCGTCGGCGGCCGGGCGGCCGATCCGCAGGCCCTTGCGCTGGCCGATGGTGAAGCCGTAGGCGCCGTCGTGCTCGCCGAGCTTGGTGCCGTCCACGTCGAGGATGTCGCCGGTGGCGGTGCCGAGGTGCTGGGCCAGGAAGCCCTGGGTGTCGCCGTCGGCGATGAAGCAGATGTCGTGGCTGTCGGGCTTCTTGGCGACGGCCAGGCCGCGCCGCTCGGCCTCGGCCCGGATGGCGTCCTTGGTGGTGTCGCCGAGCGGGAAGAGGGAGTGGGCGAGCTGGTCGGCGTCGAGCACGCCGAGGACGTAGGACTGGTCCTTGGCGGCGTCCACGGCGCGGTGCAGCTCGCGCGAGCCGTCCGGCTGGTCGACGACGCGGGCGTAGTGGCCGGTGCAGACGGCGTCGAAGCCGAGGGCGATCGCCTTGTCCAGCAGCGCGGCGAACTTGATCTTCTCGTTGCAGCGCAGGCAGGGGTTCGGGGTCCGCCCGGCCGCGTACTCGGCGACGAAGTCGTCGATCACGTCCTCGCGGAAGCGCTCGGCAAGGTCCCAGACGTAGAACGGGATGCCGATCACATCGGCGGCGCGCCAGGCGTCCCGGGAGTCCTCGATGGTGCAGCAGCCGCGCGCGCCCGTACGGAAGGACTGGGGGTTGGCGGACAGCGCCAGGTGCACGCCCGTCACCTCGTGCCCCGCTTCGACGGCGCGGGCGGCGGCGACGGCGGAGTCGACCCCGCCGGACATCGCCGCGAGCACGCGCAGGCGGCCGGTGGACGGAGTGGTCGGGGCACCCGGGAAGTCAGTCATGGTGAGTACAAGCCTACGGGGCCGCCGGACATGCCCGGGGCCCCGGTGCTTCAAGGACGTGGCTACCGGCGGACCGAGGCCAGCCCCGCGTTGCGGGCCCGCTGCACCGCCGGGCCGATGGCCGCCACCAGGGCCGTGACGTCCTCGCGCACCGAGGTGTGCCCGAGCGAGAACCGCAGCGAGGCGCGGGCCAGCAGCGGGTCGACGCCCATCGCGAGCAGCACGTGGCTGGGCTGCGGCACCCCGGCCGAGCAGGCCGAGCCGGTGGAGCACTCGATGCCCTGGGCGTCCAGCAGCATCAGCAGCGCGTCGCCCTCGCAGCCGGGGAAGGAGTAGTGGGCGTTGGCGGGCAGCCGCCCCTCCCCCGCCGGATCGCCGTTGAGCACCGCGTCCGGGACGGCCGCGGCCACCCCGGCGACCAGTTCGTCGCGCAGCGCGCCGAGCGTCACCGCGTGCTCCGCCCGCCGTTCGACGGCCAGCGCGGCGGCGGCCGCGAAGCCGGCGGCGGCGGGGGCGTCCAGGGTGCCGGAGCGCACGTCGCGCTCCTGGCCGCCGCCGTGCAGCAGCGGCACGGGCGTGGCGCCGCGGGAGAGCAGCAGGGCGCCGATGCCGAACGGGCCGCCGATCTTGTGCCCGGTGACGGTGAGCGCGGTGAGCCCCGAGTCGGCGAAGGAGACCGGGACCTGACCGAGCGCCTGCACCGCGTCGGCGTGCATCGGGATGCCGTACTCGGCCGCCACGGCGGCGAGTTCGCGCACCGGCTGGACGGTGCCGACCTCGTTGTTGGCCCACATCACGGTGACCAGGGCGACGGAGCCGGGGTCGCGCTCGATCGCGGCGCGCAGCGCCCCGGGGTGCACCCGGCCCAGCGTGTCCACCGGCAGGTACTCGACCGTCGCGCCCTCGTGCTCGGAGAGCCAGTGCACCGCGTCCAGTACGGCGTGGTGCTCGACCGGGCTGGCCAGCACCCGGGTACGGGCCGGATCGGCGTCCCGGCGGGCCCAGTAGAGGCCCTTGACCGCCAGGTTGTCGGACTCGGTGCCGCCGCCGGTGAGCACGATCTCGCTCGGGCGGGCGCCCAGCGATTCGGCCAGCGACTCGCGGGACTCCTCGACCACCCGGCGGGCCCGGCGGCCGGCCGCGTGCAGGGACGAGGCGTTGCCGACCACCCCCAGGTGCGCCGACATCGCGGCGATCGCCTCGGGCAGCATCGGCGTGGTCGCCGCATGGTCCAGGTATGGCATAACCATCCGATTGTAGAGGGCATGCCCCGGGGCCCCACCAGGCCCGGGCCCGGGTGCGCACCGATCCGGCCACGGCCGCGGCCGGCGGACGGCGGCGTCCGGCACTGGTTTGTACCACTGCGCCGCCCAGCGGTTAGCCTGACGACCACTTCTCCATCGGGTTCCAGCGTTCCAGGGGGCGCCATGTCGCAGTCGGTCGACCGCGCGCTGACCCTGCTCGGCTCGCTCGGCGACGGGCCGCTCTCGCTGGAGCAGGCCGCGAGCAGCCTCGGGGTGCACAAGTCCACCGCGCTGCGGCTGCTGCGCACCCTGGAGGAGCACGGGTTCGTCCGGCGCCAGCCCGACCTGCGCTACCGGGTCGGCGGCCGGGTGCTGTCGCTGGCCCACCGGGCACTGGAGGACTTCGACGTCCGGCAGGTCGCCGCGCCGTACCTGGCCGCGCTGAACGCGCGCTGCGGCTACACCGTCCAGCTGGCCGTGCTGCACGACGGCGAGGTGCTCTACCTGGACGAGGTGGCCGCGCCCTCGGCCGCCCGGCCGCCGCGGATCGGGCGCCGCGCCCCGGTGACCGGGACGGCCGTCGGGCGGGTGCTGCTCGCCGGGCTGCCGGAGGACGGCGTCCGCGAGGAGGAGCTGCCGGCCGAGCTGGCGGCGGTGCGCCGCCGGGGCTGGGCGGCCGAGTCGGCCGAGCACCGGGAGCCGGTGACCTGCGTGGCCGCGCCGGTGGCGGGCAGCGGCGGGCGGACGGTCGCGGCCTGCGCCCTGAGCGCCCCGGCCGGCCAGGTGCCGCCGGCCGAGCTGGCCCGGATGCTGCCGGAGCTGCTCTGCACCGCCGAGGCGATCTCGCTCGCCTGCGGCGGCTCGCCTACTCCTCGCTGGTGCGAGAACCGTTGCGGTGCCAGGCCCGCGGGGCACGCCAGCCGTACTTCAGGGCGAGCATCCGCAGCACGAAGGCGGTGAGCGCGGCGGCGGTGCCGGTGGCACCGGTGAGCCGGTCGGCCCCGATCAGCACGGCCACCAGGGCGGCGCCGACCAGCGCCGGGACGGCGTAGATCTCGCGGTCCCAGCGCAGCAGCGAGGGGATCTCCCCGGCCAGCACGTCGCGGATCACCCCGCCGCCCGCCGCGGTCACCATGCCGAGCGCGATCGAGGCGACCGCGCCGAGCCCGTAGTCGTGCGCCTTGGCGGTGCCGGTGACGCAGAACAGGCCGAGGCCGAGGGCGTCCAGGGTCTGCACGGAGCGGTTGATCCGCTCGACCTCGGGGTGCAGGAAGAACACCACGAGTCCGGCGGCCAGCGGGGTGAGGAAGTAGCCGAGGTTGGTGAAGGCTGCCACCGGAGTGGCGCCGATCACCAGGTCGCGCATCACCCCGCCGCCGAGGGCCGTGACCTCCGCCAACACGCAGATCCCGAAGATGTCCATGTTCTTGCGGACGGCGAGCAGCGCCCCGGAGAGGGCGAAGACGAAGATGCCGACGAGGTCCAACGATTGCTGCACGTCGGAGGGGAAGATCTGCGAGGTCACGGGAACAACTATGACCTGCGCGGACCCTCCCCTCCGCTACAGCCGGCTCGGTCGCCGTTCTCAGGGCTGTGCCTGATCGGTCCCCTCGGGGCTGTGCCTAATCGGTTCCCCTCGGTCCCCTCGGGGCTGTGCCTAGTCGTTCCCCTCGGTCCCCTCGGGGAAGTGGCACGCCACCTGGTGCCCGGTCCTCATCACCGTCAGCGGCGGTTCCTGGCTCGCGCACACGTCCTGCGCCTTCCAGCAGCGGGTCCGGAACCGGCAGCCGCTGGGCGGGTTGATCGGCGAGGGCACGTCGCCCTTGAGCAGGATCCGCTCGCGCCCGCCCTGCTGGCGCCGGCGCGGGTCCGGCACCGGGACCGCCGACATCAGGGCGGTGGTGTACGGGTGCATCGGGCTGCGGTAGAGCGAGTCGCGGTCGGCGATCTCGACGATCTTGCCGAGGTACATCACCGCCACCCGGTCGGAGACGTGCCGGACCACCGAGAGGTCGTGCGCGATGATCAGGTAGGTCAGGCCGAGCTCCTGCTGGAGGTCGTCGAGCAGGTTGACCACCTGCGCCTGGATCGACACGTCCAGCGCCGAGACCGGCTCGTCCGCGATGATCATCTTCGGCTTGAGCGCGAGCGCCCGGGCGATGCCGATGCGCTGGCGCTGGCCGCCGGAGAACTCGTGCGGGTAGCGGTTGTAGTGCTCGGGGCTGAGCCCGCACAGCTCCAGCAGGTCCTGGACGGCCTTCTTGACGCCGCCCTCGGGCTGGACCCCCTGGAGCTTGAACGGCGCGCTGACGATGGTGCCGACGGTGTGCCGGGGGTTCAGCGAGGAGTACGGGTCCTGGAAGATCATCTGGATGTCGCGGCGCAGCGGCCGCATCGCCCCGGTGCCGAGGTGGCTGATGTCGGTGCCCTCGAACTCGATCGTCCCGCCGGTGGGTTCGTCGAGCCGGGTGACCAGCCGCCCCATCGTCGACTTGCCGCAGCCGGACTCGCCGACGACGCCCAGCGTCTCACCGGCGTTGACGGTGAAGTCGATGCCGTCGACGGCCCGCACCGCACCGGTCTGGCGCCGCAGCAGTCCGCCGCGGATCGGGAAGTGCCGGGTCAGGCCGGTGACCTTCAACAGCGGCTCGCGCTCGGGGGCGGGCGCCGGTGCAGGGATGGTGGCCCCCTGAGTGTCCGTCATCGGTTCTCTCCAGAAAGGTGGTACGGGGCCGGGCTCACAGCCGGGGCGCGATCTCTTCGGCGAAGATGCGGTGCCGCTCGTCGGCCGCCAGGTGGCAGGCCGCGAAGTGCCCGGGTGCGGCCTCGGTCAGCACCGGTACCTCGCCCGTGGAGCGCCCGCCGGTCAGGTCGGCGTACGGGCAGCGCGGGTGGAAGGCGCAGCCGGACGGCACGTTGATCAGGCTGGGCGGGGTGCCGCGGACCGGCACCAGCCGGTCCTGCAGTTCCCGGTCCAGTCGCGGCATCGAGCCCAACAGGCCCCAGGTGTAGGGGTGTTCGGGCGCGTCGAAGAGGGTCTCGGCGGGCCCGCGCTCGATGCACTTACCGCCGTACATGACCAGGATGTCGTCGGCGAGCTCGGCGACCACCCCGAGGTCGTGGGTGATGATGATGACGGCGGAGCCGAACTCCTGCTGGAGGTCGCGGATGAGGTCCAGGATCTGCGCCTGGACGGTGACGTCCAGGGCGGTGGTGGGCTCGTCGGCGATCAGCAGCGAGGGGTCGTTGACCAGGGCCATGGCGATCATGGCGCGCTGGCGCATGCCGCCGGAGAACTGGTGCGGGTAGTCGTCCACCCGGCGGTCCGGCTGCGGGATGCCGACCCGGTCGAGCATCTCGATCGCGCGGGTCCTGGCCTGCTTCTTGGAGGCCTGGGGGTGGTGCACCCGGTACGCCTCGACGATCTGCTGCCCCACCGTGTAGTAGGGGTGCATCGCGGTCAGCGGGTCCTGGAAGATCATCGCCAGTTCCCGGCCGCGCAGTTGGCGCACCCGGTCCGGCCCGGCGGCGATCAGGTCCTCGCCGTCCAGCCGGATCTCGCCGCTGATCCGGGCCCGCTTGGAGCGGTGCAGGCCCATGATGCCGAGCGAGGTGACGGACTTGCCGGAGCCGGACTCGCCGACGATGCCGAGGGTGCGGCCCTTGTGCAGGTCGAAGCTGACCCCGTCCACCGAGCGGACCAGGCCGTCGTCGGTGTCGAAGTGGATCCGCAGGTCGCGCACGGACAGGAAGGGGTCGCCCGGAGAGCTGGACGCGGCGTCCGCCGGGTTCTTCTGGAGGTCGGTCACGAGAGCCTCACGCGGGGGTCGACGAGGGCGTACAGGAGGTCGACCACGAGGTTGCAGACGACGATGAAGAAGGCGGCCAGCAGGGTGACGCCGAGGATCTTGGGCAGGTCGTTGTCGGAGATCGCCTGGACGGCGAACTGGCCGATGCCCTTGAGCGAGAAGACCTGCTCGGTGATCAGTGCACCGCCGAGCAGCAGACCGAGGTCCATGCCGAAGATGGTGACGATCGGGGTGAGCGCGGAGCGCAGGCCGTGCTTGACCACCACCTTGCGCTCGGCCAGGCCCTTGGCCCGGGCGGTGCGGATGTAGTCCTCGCTCATCGTCTCCAGCATCCCGGCGCGGGTGAGCCGGGCGTAGAGCGCGGAGTACAGGAAGGCCAGCGAGACCCACGGGAGGATCAGGTTGCGGGCCCACATCAGCGGGTCGGCGGTGAAGTCGACGTACTCCAGGTTGTCCAGGATCGGCCACTCGTAGCTGAACACGGTCAGCAGCAGGGCGCCGGTGAAGAAGACCGGGAGCGAGACGCCGGCCAGGGCGATGCCCATGGAGAGCCGGTCGAAGATCGAGCGCGGCTTGAGGGCGGAGATCACGCCGGTGGTGACGCCGGAGACCAGCCAGAGCACCGCCGCGCCGATGGCGAGCGAGATGGTGACCGGGATCCGGCTGGTCATCTCCGGCCAGACCTCCAGGTGGTTCTTGAAGGAGTAGCCGAAGCAGGGCACGTGGCAGGTGGCCGGTTCCGGGCCGAACTTGTACTCGGCGCCGGTGAACAGCGCCTTGAGGAAGTTCCAGTACTGGGTGTACAGCGGCTGGTCGAAGCCGAGGTTCTGCTTGACCGCCTGGATCGCCTCGGGCGAGGGGTTCTTCCCGATGTACTGCGCGGCCAGCTGGTCGGTGGTCTCGCCGGCGATGCGCGGGAGCAGGAAGAAGATCGCGAAGGTGACCGCGCTGACGACGACCAGCAGCGCCGCGGCCGCGAGGATCCTGCGGATGATGTAGGCAAACACAGTTGGGCGGCTCCGGCGGCCCGCCGCCGTCCGGGGTCTTCCGGACGGCGGCGGGCGCCGCTGCCTTCACCTGCCTTCAGGGATGCGGAGCCAGGCTCTTTACTTGGTGGTGCCGATGTTCAGGTAGTCGTACTCACCCGAGAAGGCCGGGGTGGACGCCAGGTTGGTGGCGCTGTCCGGGCGGTACAGGAAGACCTTGAAGTCGGTCAGCGGGACGTACACCGCGGACTCCATGACCTTCTTGTCGATGTCGCCGTAGATCTTCTCGCGGGCGGCCCGGTCCGGGTTGACCGCGGCGTCGTCCAGCATCTTGTTGACGGCCGGGTCGTTCAGCTGGGCCAGGTTGCTGTTGCCGGAGGCCTTGATCGCGCGGCCGTCGACGATCTGCTGCAGGAAGCCGTAGCCGGTCGGCCAGTCGGCGCCCCACTGCATCATCATCAGACCGATGTTGTGGTCCTGGGTGTACTGCGGCGCACCGGCCGAGTCGGTCAGGTACTTGCCCTGCGGGAACTGCTGGATCTCGGCGTTGATGCCGATGTTCTTGAGCTGCGCCTGGATCGCGGTGGCCGCGGCGACCTCGGTCGCGCGCTCGGTGCGGGCGGACAGCACGGTGGTGAAGCCGCCGTCCTTGCCGCAGGCCTTCAGGGCGTCCTTGGCCTTGGCCTGGTCACCCTTGTTGTCCTTGGTCTCGAACAGGTTGAAGTCCTGGTGGCCCGGGATGTCCGGCGGGAGCACGGTGTTGGCCACCTGGCCGCGGATCGGGCCGCCGAGCGCGGTCTGCACCGCGACCTTGTCGACCGCGAACTGGACGGCCTTGCGGCACTCGATGTTGTCGAACGGCGCGACCTTGGTGTTGATCGCCATGTAGACCAGGCGGCCGCCGTAGGCGTTGTCGGTCTTCGCCTTGAGCTTCGAGTCGCGCAGGATCTGCGCCTGGGTCTGCGGGTCGACGCCGCCGCCGACCAGGTCGACCTGGGCGTTGCCGGCCAGCAGGTCCTTGTCGATGGTGGCCTGGTCGATGTTCATCTTGAGCACGATCTTGTCCGGCAGCTGCTTCCGGATCGGGTCGGTGCTCTTGTCCCAGTTGGTGTTCGGGACCAGGACGGCCTGCTTGCCGTCCTCGTAGGACTCGAACTTGTAGGTGCCCGAGGACACGATGTGCTTCACGTAGTCGGCACCGGTGTCCTTGGCCTGCGGGACCGGCACCGTCTGCGGGGCGCTGACCAGGTAGTCGAAGTCCGCGAACGGGTGCTGCAGGTGGAAGACGATCGTGGTGTCGTCCGGCGTCTCGATCGACTTGAGGTCGCCGGTCTTGTCCTTGTACGGACCCTGGTACGGCGTCGGGTTGTCGACCAGCAGGTCGTGGAAGTACGTCGGGCCGTTGGAGTTCACCTCGGGCGCGAAGTTCGAGCGCTCCACGGCGTACTTGACGTCCTTGGAGGTGATCGGGGTGCCGTCGTCGTACTTGAGGCCGGCGCGCAGCTTGTACGTCCAGGTCAGGCCGTCCGCGCTGGGCTGGCCCAGCGACTCGGCGAGGTCCGGGACCAGCTTGTTGCCGTCCGCGCCGGCGGCCGGGTTGAAGGTGGTCAGCGGACGCCCGTACAGGCGCGAGAAGTTGTAGATGTAGGCGTAGTAGGTGTTGCCCGGGTCGAGGGAGTCCGGGGTGCCCTTCATCTCGTAGGTGACCGTCCCGCCCTTCTTGTCCGAGGCGTTGACGATCTGCTTGGTGGCCGCGTCGGCGCCGCCACCGTTGGAGTCGGCCGAGTTCGAGCTTCCGCCGCTGCTCTTGGTGCTGGACGAGCAGCCGGTGACGACCAGGACCGCGGCAGCTGCCACGGCGGTCAACGCGACGGTACGGGACCTACGCATGGGTGAGATCAACCCCTTGAGGATGTGGAGGAGGGAGGGCCTGGCGCCTGCGCATTGACGCAGGGTCAGTTGCTCTTGGGATCGAGGGCGTCACGCAGCCCGTCGCCGAGCAGGTTGAACGCGAGCACGGTGATGAAGATCGCCACACCGGGGACCACCATGTACTGGGGGTCGACCTGGTAGTAGTTCTTCGCGTCCGCCAGCATGCCGCCCCAGGAGGCCTGCGGGGGCTGGATGCCGACGCCGAGGAAGCTCAGCCCGGCCTCGAAGAGGATGTTGGTCGGGATCAGCAGGGTCGAGTAGACCAGGATCGGGCCGACCAGGTTGGGCAGCAGTTCCTTGAACAGGATGAACGGGCCGCGCGCACCGAGGCTGCGGGCCGCGTGGACGAACTCCCGCTCGCGCAGCGAGAGGGTCTGTCCGCGCACGATCCGGCCCATGTAGGGCCAGTTGAAGAAGCCGATCACGAAGATCAGCACCAGGATGTGCAGCGGCAGGCCGTGCAGGCCGAACGCGCCGCCCTGGAGCGAGGCGGAGATCGCGATGGCGAACAGCAGCAGCGGGAACGCCAGGAAGACGTCCATCAGCCGGCTGATCAGGGTGTCCACCCAGCCGCCGTAGTAGCCGGCCATCACGCCGAGCACGGTGCCGATGGTGTTGGAGAGCACGGTCGCGCCGAAGGCGACCAGCAGGGAGACCCAGGAGCCGTCGACCACGCGGGAGAGCAGGTCGCGGCCCTGCAGCGGGTCGATGCCGAGCAGGTGGTCCCCGCTCATCCCGCCCCAGTCGCCGAGCGGGAGTCCGCCGAGGTTGGCGTCCAGCAGGTCCGGGTTCGGCTGGTCGGGGTCGAGCCCGAACAGGGCCTCGATCGGGCCGGACAGGACGGCCAGGAGGATCAGCAGGATCACCACGACGCCGCCGGCGACGGCGGCCTTGTCCCGCTTGAAGCGGGTCCAGGCGATCCGACCGAGGGAGCGGCCCTCGATCGTCTTGGCCGGGCTCGGGGAGGCGGGCGCCTCGGGTTCGTTCCCGGCGGTAGTGATGGGTGCGGTCATGGTCAGTTGGTCCCCTCGCCGACGGTGGCCGGCCCACGGGTGCCGGGCGCCGGCTTCGGCGGTACGGCTGCGGACGTGCGGAGGTGCTAGGAGCAGGTGGTCGCGGCAGTGCGTCGTGCACGGGCACTGCCTCCACACGGGATGGGCGTCGCGTGGATCGAGCGGTCGGCGTGCGCGTTCACCTTCGTGGGGTTTCCAGTACGCGCGATGCGTTGCGCAGAACTCTCTGTCATCCGAACTGGCTTGCGCCAGCCCTGACAACCGACAGATGCCCAACTGTGATCTGCCCGCATGCACCTCTCCGGTCTTCGGCATATACCTCTTCACACGGGTGTAACTGCCATGTCAAGATGCGTCTGCGGAGAGTGTGGAAATTCGTCCGGAAAGCACCGAAGCCGACCTGATGGTGAATCAAGTCGGCTTCGAGCTGGCGATTTCGGCTATTGGGTTGACCGGTCAGCGCCCGGGGTAGCCGGGCCACTGCGGCTGGGGCTGGTGCCCCCAGCCCGGCGCGGGCGGCTGGGTGCCGTACGCGTAGCCCGGCATCGACTGCCCGGGCACCGGCTGCCCCGGCATCGACCGGCCCGGCATCGACTGGCCCGGGTACGGCGGCGGCACCGGCGGGTACGGGCCGGTCGGCGGGCGCCCGGCCTCCCGGTCGAAGAACGGCCGCGCATTGGCGCGCATCCACAGCGCCACCGGGTCGAACTCGTCCGCCATCGCCACCGTGGACACCGCGAGCCCCTCCGGGGCCACCGCGATCGCGCGCTGCATCAACGCCCGCACCGCCTCCACGGCCGGCGGCGAACTCTCGTACAGGTCCAGGCCGATCGCCAGGTACGGCTCCCCCACCGCCGGCTGCACCCAGGCCCGGCGCAGCGCCCGCACCGCGCGCACCTCACCGGCCTGCCGCTCCAGCAGGGCGAAGAACTGCTGCGCGTCGACCTGCGGCTCGCTCAGCTTCAACGGACCGGCCGGCAGCCGGTCCAGGCCCGCGGCGACCCGCCGCAGGTCCGCCCAGGGCACGCCAACCCCGCCGCCCGGCGCGTGCGGGTTCAGCCACAGGCCCCAGCGGGTGCGGTACAGCGAGGCGGCGATCTCCCGCCCCGAGATGACCTCGTGGGCCCGCGCCCAGCCGGAGGCCGTCAGCTGCTCGGGCGAGGTGACGGCCGGCGCGTAGCCGTGGCCGCTGATCTCCATGTTCCCGTACTGCGCGTCCGGGCTGCCCGGCGTACCGTGCCAGAGCAGCATCCAGACCCGGCCGTCGGCCAGCGCGTGCAGCAGCCGCTCGTACGCGTCGAAGCGCTCCGGCGCGACCTCGCGCAGAGCCTGCTCCAGCCCGCCCGGGTCCGCGCCCGGGCGCCCGGCCGGTGCCTGGCCCCAGGGCCCCGGCGCCCCGCCCGCTCCCGTTCCCGCACTCATGCGCCCACCTCGCCGCGCCTCTTTCCTGAACCCGCCGGCCCGTCAGCCGCCTGCACGCACCCTATGGCGCGGCACCGGCCGCCGCCACGGCGACGTGCCTGTGAAGGATCCCCGCTCACACCCGCGAGTAGAAGGGCATGACCCGGGTCAACAACCACTCGACCACCGGGTCGTCGGCGAGGTCGAGCAGCACGAGGTGGACGCCGCCCGGCAGCGGTGCGGTTCCCAGCGCCCGGCCGAGCGCCTCGTTCACCGCCCCCGGGTCGGCCGGGGCCGCCGGATCCAGCTGCACGCCCACGAACATCACGGTCGGCTCGCCCTCGATGCTGGCCAGTGCCCGGCGCGCGGTCAACACCCCCGGCAAGGCCGACAGCTCGGCCCGGCAGACGGCCAGGAAGTGCTCCGGATCCTCGCCCGGCACCGGCTCCCGCAGGGCCACCCGGCCGCCCGTCGGCCCCTCCGGCTGCTGTTCCCAGCGATCCTCCCGGGGGCCGCGCCGCAGCTCCGCCACGCCCTGCGGCGGCACCGGGATGCCCACCGCCGCCTCCGGGTTGACCGCGATGCCCACGCCCAGCGGCAGCCCGCGGGCGAACTCCCAGGCCGGCGCGACCGCGAAGGCCATCCCCGGCGCCTGCTGCAGGAACACCTCCTGCGAGGAGAACACCGGTACGTACGGGGCCCCGGCCAGCTCGACGGTCGGCAGGTCCAGCGACTGCCCGGCCGGGTCGCCCCCGGACGGCAGCGGGATCCACACCTGGCTGCGGGCCAGCACCTCGATCACCCGCGGGGTCGCCCCCGGGTCACCCAGCGCGGCCGTCAGCACCTGCTCCAGCTCGTTCGCCGGCCACGCCCCGCCCGACGGCGCCGCCTGCGGCCCGCCCCACCCCTGCTGCTGCTCCACCGGGTACTCCATGCGCCGCCGATCCGGCCCACGGCCGGGTCGGCCGCCCACTGCTGCGCCGACGCGATGATTTTAGGGCCCGGGTCCGCCCGGCCGCGGTGTGACCGGGTCCCCTCTCCCCTCCTCCGCGAGGACGTGCCATGATGTGCGCGTCCGACGGCATGCGCCGCGGGCCCCCACAACTCCACACCGGCCGCTCGAACCCGCGCGGGAGAGCCCGGAGTGCCCCTCAGGGGGCACAGCCGGCGCCGAAGGAGCAAGTCCTCCCCGGAATCTCTCAGGCCCCCCTACCGCGCGGGTTAGGCACATCTGGAAAGCGGCGCACGACCCGGTCGCGCGCCCACCCACGGTGCAAGCCGCCGTCCTGTCCCCGATGCTGGAACCAGCCGACGCTGGTGCCGGCTGCGGGCAGGTGGGCGGTGAAGCTCTCAGGTTCGACGACAGATGGGGAGACCCACGCCGCCGCATGCCCGCGCGCGGGGTCGGTCCCCGAGCGGGTCCGGTCCGGCGCGTGCACCCCTGAGTGCCCCGACCGAGGAGTTCCTGGCCATGTCGTCCCTCCGCCTGACCGCGCTCGACGCGCTGCACCGCGCCCTCGGCGCGACCATGACCGACTTCGCCGGCTGGGACATGCCGCTGCGCTACGGCAGCGAGCGCGAGGAGCACCTCGCGGTCCGCACCAAGGCCGGTCTGTTCGACCTCTCGCACATGGGCGAGATCACCGTCACCGGCCCGCAGGCCGGCGAGATGCTGGACCACGCGCTGGTCGGCTTCGTCTCCGCGCTCGGCGAGCTGCGCGCCCGCTACACCATGATCTGCGCCGAGGACGGCGGCATCCTGGACGACCTGATCGTCTACCGGCTGCGCGAGGACGCCTTCCTGGTCGTCGCCAACGCCTCCAACGCCCAGCTGGTGCTGGACGAGCTGATCGCCCGGGCCAAGGGCTTCGACGCCGTCGTCACCGACGACCGCGACACCTACGCGCTGATCGCCGTCCAGGGTCCGGAGGCCACCGCGATCCTGGCCGACACCACCGACGCCGACCTGCCCGGTCTCAAGTACTACGCGATCCTCCCGGCCACCGTGGCCGGGAAGGACGTGCTGCTGGCCCGCACCGGCTACACCGGCGAGGACGGCTTCGAGATCTTCTGCGCCCCGGCCGACGCCGAGCCGGTCTGGCGGGCGCTGACCGCCGCCGGCGAGGGCCGCGGCCTGGTCCCGTGCGGCCTGTCCTGCCGCGACACGCTGCGCCTGGAGGCGGGCATGCCGCTGTACGGGCACGAGCTGTCCACCGACCTGACCCCGTTCGACGCCGGTCTGGGCCGGGTCGTGCGCTTCGACAAGACCACCAACGAGGGCGCGTTCATCGGCCGCCGGGCGCTGGAGCAGGCCGCCGCCGCGGCCGAGTCCAACCCCCCGAAGGTGCTGGTCGGCCTGGTCTCCGAGGGCAAGCGGGTGCCGCGCGCCGAGTACACGGTGGTCTCCACCGAGGGCGCCCCGATCGGCCGGATCACCTCGGGCGCGCCGTCCCCCACGCTGGGCAAGCCGATCGCGATGGCCTACGTGGACGCGGCCCACGCCGCCCCCGGCAGCACCGTCGCGGTGGACGTCCGCGGCAAGCACGAGCCGGTCCAGGTCGTGGCGCTGCCGTTCTACAAGCGCGCCCGCTGAGGCCGTCGCCGCCCCTCGTTTTCCCATCCGCGCACGTCGGAGCCGTCCGTGCGGCGGCCCGCTGCGTCGTACCCGCTTCCCATCCTGGAGAATGACGCCATGAGCAACCCCCAGCACCTGCAGTACACCAAGGAGCACGAGTGGCTGACCGCCGCCGAGGACGGTGTCTCGACGGTCGGCATCACCAAGCACGCCGCCGACGCGCTCGGTGACATCGTCTACGTGCAGCTGCCCGCGGTCGGCGACACGGTGACCGCCGGCGAGACCTGTGGCGAGCTGGAGTCGACCAAGTCGGTCAGCGACCTGTACTCCCCGGTGACCGGCGAGGTCACCGAGGTCAACGAGGACGTCCTGGACGACAACAGCCTGGTCAACAGCGCCCCGTTCGAGGGCGGCTGGCTGTTCAAGGTGCGCGTGGAGACCACCGACACGCTGCTCAGCGCCGCGCAGTACGACGAGCTCACCCACGCCGAGGGCTGAGCCACCGCCGGGGCGGGCCGCAGCACGGCGGTCCGTCCCGCTCCCACCGTCCCTCCGCTCTCCTCCCCGGGAAGACCACACCATGACGGTTCTCAACCAGTCCCTGCACGCCCTCGACCCGGAGATCGCCGCCGCGGTCGACGCCGAGCTGCACCGCCAGCAGACCACGCTGGAGATGATCGCCTCCGAGAACTTCGCCCCGGTGGCGGTCATGGAGGCCCAGGGTTCGGTACTCACCAACAAGTACGCCGAGGGTTACCCCGGCCGCCGGTACTACGGCGGTTGCGAGCACGTCGACGTGGTCGAGCAGATCGCGATCGACCGGGTGAAGGCCCTGTTCGGCGCCGAGCACGCCAACGTCCAGCCGCACTCGGGCGCGCAGGCCAACGCCGCCGCGATGTTCGCGCTGATCCAGCCGGGCGACACCATCCTGGGCCTGAACCTGGCCCACGGCGGTCACCTGACCCACGGCATGAAGATCAACTTCTCCGGCAAGCTCTACAACGTGGTCGCGTACCACGTCGACGAGAAGACCGGCCAGGTCGACATGGCCGAGGTCGAGCGCCTGGCCAAGGAGCACCAGCCGAAGCTGATCATCGCCGGCTGGTCCGCCTACCCGCGCCAGCTGGACTTCGCCGCGTTCCGCCGGGTCGCCGACGAGGTCGGCGCCCTGCTCATGGTGGACATGGCGCACTTCGCCGGCCTGGTGGCCGCGGGCCTGCACCCGAACCCGGTGCCGTACGCCGACGTGGTCACCACCACCACCCACAAGACCCTGGGCGGCCCGCGCGGCGGCGTCATCCTGTCCAAGGCCGAGTGGGCGAAGAAGATCAACTCCGCGGTCTTCCCGGGCCAGCAGGGCGGTCCGCTGGAGCACGTGATCGCGGGCAAGGCCGTCGCCTTCAAGGTCGCCGCCTCGGAGGACTTCAAGGAGCGCCAGCAGCGCACCCTGGAGGGCGCCAAGATCCTCGCCGAGCGCCTGCTCCAGGCCGATGTCGCCGACGCCGGCGCCACCGTGCTGTCCGGCGGCACCGACGTCCACCTGGTCCTGGTCGACCTGCGCAACAGCCAGCTCGACGGCCAGCAGGCCGAGGACCGGCTGCACGAGGTCGGCATCACGGTCAACCGCAACGCCGTCCCGAACGACCCGCGCCCGCCGATGGTCACCTCGGGCCTGCGGATCGGCACCCCGGCCCTGGCCACCCGCGGCTTCGGCGCCGAGGACTTCCGCGAGGTCGCCGACGTCATCGCCGAGGCGCTCAAGCCCGCCTTCGACGAGACCGTCGCCGCCGCGCTCAAGGCCCGGGTCACCGCCCTGGCCGAGAAGTACCCGCTCTACCCGAACCTGTAGTTCGGCCACCGGTGACCGGCCTCACTCCGGCCGGCCACCTGTCACTCCGGGGCACCGCGCACACTGGACAGTGCGCGCGGTGCCCCGTTCCGTGCACCGCCCAGTCCCTCCACGAGACCAGACAAGGACGTCCCCCGTGGCCCTCAGTGTCTTCGACCTCTTCTCCATCGGCATCGGCCCGTCGAGCTCCCACACCGTCGGCCCGATGCGCGCCGCCCGGATGTTCGCCCGCCGCCTGCGCTCCGAAGGCCTGCTGGAGCAGGTGACCGGCGTGCGCGCCGAGCTGTACGGCTCGCTGGGCGCCACCGGCCACGGCCACGGCACCCCGAAGGCCGTCCTGCTGGGCCTGGAGAACAACTCGCCCCGCAGCGTCGACGTCGACCAGGCGGACAAGGACGTCGAGCGGATCGCCGCCGAGAAGCGGATCAACCTGCTCGGCGAGCACCCCATCGACTTCGACCCCGACAGCCAGGTGATCCTGCACCGGCGCCGCTCGCTGCCGTACCACGCCAACGGCATGACCCTGTGGGCGTTCGCTGCGGACGGCTCGACGCTGCTGGAGAAGACCTACTACTCGGTCGGCGGCGGCTTCGTCGTGGACGAGGACGCGCTCGGCGCGGACCGGGTCAAGCCCGACGACACCGCGCTCAAGTACCCCTTCCGCACCGGCGACGAACTGCTCCGGCTCAGCCGGGAGACCGGGCTGTCCATCTCCGGCCTGATGCTGGAGAACGAGAAGGCCTGGCGCAGCGAGGAGGAGATCCGCACCGGGCTGCTGGAGATCTGGTCCGTGATGCAGGAGTGCGTGCGGGCCGGCATGAGCCGCGAGGGCATCCTGCCGGGCGGGCTGAAGGTCCGCCGCCGGGCCGCCTCGGGCGCCCGGGCGCTGCGCGCCGAGGGGATCGGGCCGGCCAACGCCATGGAGTGGGTGACCCTCTACGCGATGGCGGTCAACGAGGAGAACGCCTCCGGTCGTCGGGTGGTCACCGCTCCGACCAACGGTGCGGCGGGCATCATCCCGGCCGTCCTGCACTACTACCTGAACTTCATCCCGGGCGCCGACGAGGACGGCATCGTCCGCTTCCTGCTCGCGGCCGGCGCCATCGGCATGCTCTTCAAGGAGAACGCCTCCATCTCCGGCGCCGAGGTCGGCTGCCAGGGCGAGGTCGGCTCCGCCTGCTCGATGGCCGCGGGCGGCCTCGCCGAGGTCCTCGGCGGCACCCCCGAGCAGGTCGAGAACGCCGCCGAGATCGGCATCGAGCACAACCTCGGCCTCACCTGCGACCCGGTCGGCGGCCTGGTCCAGATCCCCTGCATCGAGCGCAACGGCATGGCCTCCGTCAAGGCCGTCACCGCGGCCCGGATGGCGCTGCGCGGCGACGGGCGCCACCACGTCTCGCTGGACAAGGCGATCAAGACGATGAAGGAGACCGGGGCGGACATGAAGATCAAGTACAAGGAGACCTCGCGCGGCGGCCTCGCCGTGAACGTCATCGAGTGCTGATCACGACGCGCTGACGAGCGGCCCCCGGGTGGATCCGATCCACCCGGGGGCCGCTCGCGTTTCCGGCTCCCCGCCCGCTCCCCGCCCGTCCCCTGGCCGCTCCCTGGCCACTGCCCGGCCGCCCTCCGGCCGGCGGCAGGGCTACGGCGCGGCCGCCCGCCGCGCCGGGCTCGGGCTCGGGCTCGGCTCGGAGCCGGACGCCGGGGCCGGGTTCGGCCGGGCCAGGAGGGCGACCGCCGTCGCCACCGCCGCCAGGCCGAGGCCGCCGGCCACCGCGCCGTGCAGCCCGCTGGTGACGGCCGTGCCGACGGCGTCCCGGACGGCCGGGGGCAGGCCCGCCAGCGCGGCCGGGGTGAGCCCCCCTCCGCCGGTCAACCGGGCGGCGTCGGCCGGGCTCAGCCGCTCCTCCAGGGCGGCGGTCAGCCGCGCCGTGTAGACCGCACCGAGGGCGGCCATGCCGAGCGAGCCGCCGAAGCCGCGCAGCAGGGTCACCACGCCCATCGCCGCGCCCATGTCCGCGCGCGGCACCGCGCCCATCGAGGTCAGCATGGTGCTCTGCATCAGCAGCCCGATGCCGATCCCGGCGACCGCCGTGAGCCCGGAGGCCACCGCCACCGGCGTGTCCGTCCCCAGGGACAGCAGCAGCGCCGACCCGGCCAGGGTCAGCACCCCGCCCAGGACGGGGTAGCGCCGCTCGCCGCCGGGCCGGCCCATCAGCCGGGCGGTGACCAGCTGGGTGCCCATCATGCCGAGCATCAGCGGCAGCAGGAGCAGCCCGCCGGTGGTCGGTGACGCGCCCTGGACGAACTGCAGGTACTGCGGCAGGCAGCCGATCAGGGCGAGCATCACCGCGCCGACCAGGAAGCCCAGCGCCTGGGCCACCGAGAAGTTGCGGCTGCGGAACAGCGCGGGCGGGACCAGCGGCCCCGGCGCGCGCAGTTCGACCGGCACGAAGGCGGCCAGCGCGGCCACCGCGACCACGCCCGTGCCGAGGATCAGCGGCGAGGTCCAGGCGTACGTCGTCCCGCCCCAACTGCTGACCAGGGTCAGCCCGAGGATGCCGGTGGTCAGCAGGGCGACCCCGGCCCAGTCGAAGGGCGCGCGGGCCCGTTCGGCCTTGTCGAGCCGGACCGCGACGGCGACCGCGGCCATGGCGAACACCCCGATCGGCGTGTTGAGGTAGAACGCCCAGCGCCAGCTGAGCCGGTCGGTGAGGAACCCGCCGAGCAGCGGCCCGCCGACGAAGGCGATCGGCATCAGCACCCCGACCACGGACTGCACCCGGCCCCGGTCGGAGGCGGGCACCAGCACCCCGATCACCGAGAGCGCGCCCACCATCAGCCCGCCCGCGCCGACCCCCTGGAGCGCCCGGAAGGCGATCAACTCGCCCATGTCCTGGGCGAGTCCGGACAGCGCCGAACCGAGCAGGAAGACCGCCACCGACCACTGGTAGGCGCCCTTGCGCCCGTACAGGTCGCCGAGCCGGCCCCACAGCGGGGTGGCGGCGGCGGAGGTGAGCAGGTAGGCGGTGACCGCCCAGGAGAGGTGCTCCAGTCCGCCGAGGTCGCCGACGATGGTGGGCAGCGCGGTGCCGATGATCTGCCCGTCGAGGGCCGAGAGGAAGATGCCGAGCATCAGCCCGAGCACACCGAGCAGCGGCGGCCTGGGGCGGTCGTCGACCAGCGGGGTGGCCATGGCCGTTCTCCTTTCCGTCCCCGTCCGGGGCTCAGGCGGCGAACGGGCGGGACCGCCGGGCGTCCCGCAACGCCTGCGCCCACCAGACCAGTTGGTCGAGCATGGTCTCGGCCGCGGCGTCCGCGACCGGGTCGCGCGGCTTGCCGTCGGCATCGAAGGCCTGCGCGGCGCCGTGGAAGCTGACCGTGTTGCGGATCGTGACGGAGTTCAACTCGGCCATCACCACGCGCAGTTGCTCGACGGCCCGGAGTCCGCCGGAGAGTCCGCCGTACGAGACGAAGGCGATCGGCTTGCCGTGCCACTGCTGGTTGTGCCAGTCGATGGCGTTCTTCAACGGCGCCGGGAAGCTGTGGTTGTACTCCGGCGTGACGAACACGAAGGCGTCGGCGGCCGCCAGCCGGGGCGACACCGCGGCGAGCAACTCGACGTCCTCCGGCGGGAGTTCGCCGCCGAAGGACGGCATGACGGTGGGCAGCGGGGTGGCCGCCAGGTCGACCAGGTCGGCGACCGTGTCGGCACGGGAGTCGAGGTGGCCGAGCAGCCAGTCGGCGACGACCGGGCCGAAGCGGCCACCGCGGGTGCTGCCGATGACGACCGCGACCTTGAGGTTCTGCTCCGTGGACATGGGGATCCCCCTCCAAAGCGATGTGTACGCCGTATCGGCGATGGATACAACGTACACACTGCCGCGTACGTCGTCCACTTGCCGGATACGTTGTACACGCGAGTGGTACGGTGGAACCACCCAGCCGGAAGGAACCGCCCCCATGCCCGCTCAGCAGGCCCCCACCGGGAACGACCGCACCGGAGCCGCCGAGCCGCAGCCCTCCCTCTGGGAGCGGCTCGACCGCCCGGCCCCCGCACCGCGCACCGCCCTGACCCCGCACCGGATCGCCGAGGCCGCGGTCGCCATCGCCGACACCGAGGGCCTGGACGCCGTCACCATGCGCCGGCTCGCCGCCGCGCTCGGCGTGGCCCCGATGGCCGCCTACCGGTACGTCTCCGGCAAGGACGAACTCATCGAGCTGATGGCCGACTTCGTCTACGGCCGGCTCCCCCTGGACGCCCCCGCCGACGACTGGCGCGCGGCCATGCGCTCACTCGCCGTCCACCTGCGCGCGATGAACCTCGCCCACCCCTGGATGGTCCGGGCGGCCACCCCGTTCTCCCTCACCCCCAACCAGCTCGCCGTCCCCGAGCGGTCCTTCGCCGCCCTCGCCGAGCACGGCCTGGACGCCGACACCACCATGGCGATCTTCCGCACGGTGGCCGGCTACGTCCACGGCTCGGTGGCCTCGGAGGTCGCCCTGGCCGCCCTGCGCCGCGACCACAACTGGTCCGACGGCGACGAGACCCGCGCCGGCCTGGCCCCCCGGATGACCTACCTGATGGGCACCGGCCGCTACCCCGCCTACCAGCAGTACCTCCAGCGGGCCACCCGCAAGGACGACCCCGCCTGGCACTTCGAGACCGGCCTCGACTGCGTCCTCGACGGCATCGCCACCCACTTCGGCATCTGAGCCGCAGCCCCCGGGCCCTGCCCTCAGAGCCTGTCCTCAGGCCCGGCCCTCCAGGCGCGCGGCCACCGCGCCCAGCCGCCCCATCGCGTGGGCGACGCCGAGGCCGTCCATGTAGTCCCGGACGTGCACCAGCAGCCCCTCCCGGGCCCGCAGCACCAACAGGCCCGGGAGGGCGAACGGCGCACCGGTGGAGGCGACCGTCCCGATCACCACCTGCTCGACGGTGAGCACCTCGGGATCCGCCCCCGGATGGACGGCCACCTCCCGGACCTCCCGCGGCCGGGCCTCGCTCGCCCCCCACGCGGCCCGGTACCCGGCCCGGACCTCCTCCCGCCCCCGGTAGCGCTCGGGCATCCCCGGGAACAGGAACGGGAACTCGTGCACCCCGTCCTCGGCGTACAGCCCGGCCAGCGCGTCCGCGTCCAGGTCGAGCATCGCCCGCCGGTAACGGGCCAGCAGCTCCACCGGACCGGGCAGCACGGATTCCGACATGACGAGAGCCCCCTTCGACGGCGGAAGGTCCGTCAGCACGCCGTCACCGCATGCCACTTGGCCCCCGCAGCTCATTCGGTCCGCCCCACCCTACCCAGCACCGGCCGTACGCCTGGCTCCGCCTCGGCGCCGCCCGGGGACGGCGAGGAAGGCCAGGCCGCCCGCCAGGACGGCGAGGCCGCACCAGGAGAGGGCCGGGAGGCGCTCGCCCAGGGCCGCGACGCCGAGGACGGCGGCGACGGCGGGTTCGGCGAGGGTGAGGGTGGTGGCGGTCTGCGCCGGGGTGTGGCGCAGGCCGTGGCCGAAGAGCCGGTAGGCGAGGAAGGTGGTGACCACCCCGAGGTGCAGCACGATGCCCGCGCCGCGCGCCGAGAGCAGCCAGCCCACCGGGCCCAGGGCGAGCACCGGCAGCACCAGCACCGCCGCCCCGCCGAACATCGCGCCCATCACCCCGCCGGGCGGGCGCCCGGCCGCGATCAGCCGCCCGGCGATCAGCGAGTACACCGCGTACGAGAGCCCGGCGAGCGCCGCCAGCAGCACCCCCGGGAGGTCCACCGCCGCGCCGCCGCCGAGGAGTTCGGGCCCGAGCACCAGCACCGCGCAGCCGAGCACGGCCAGCGCCGTGGCCCCGGCCCACCGGGCGCCGGGGCGCCCCTGCCGGGCGAGCAGGCCGAGCAGCCCGGTGAACACCGGCGCGCTGCCGAGGGCGATCACGGTGGAGACAGCGACCCCGGTCCGGGTCACCGCCGGGTAGAAGGTGACCGGGTACCCCACCACGGCCACCGCCCCGACCAGCAGCAGCCACCGCTCCCCCGCCCCGCACACCCGGGGCAGCGACCAGGCGGCGCGGTCGGTGAGGAACAGCAGCATTCCGCCGAGCATCAGGGCCGCCGCCCCGATCCCGGCCGCCGGGGCGCCTGCGGGCGCGAACGAGGCCGCCGTCCCGGTGGTGCCCCACAGCAGGGCGGAGGCCAGGATCGGCACCGGCCCGTCGATCGGGCGGGTACGGCGCGGGGCGGGGGTCAGACGAGCGCGCGCGGGCGCGGATGAACGATTCGGCACAGTCGTGAACTTCCGTCGTCGAGGACCGTCGAGGGGACTGGTTCCGAGAACGGGCGCACGCCGCAGAGCCCCTGGACGGGGCTGCGGGGATCAAGCCACCGGAGCGGGCGCCCGATCAGGCGCGGAGCGGTGGCAGTGCGACGTGCCAGTAAGGGTTCACGCCCCCGATGCTACCGGGGCCGGAGACGGCGCCGCGCGGGAAGTCGGCCGGGCCGACTTCCCGCGCACCGCGAAGGAGCGGTCAGAGGAGCTGGAAGGTCCACTCCTGCTTCCAGCCGCCCTCACAGGTCCACACCCCGAGCTGCTTGAAGTCGGAGTCGTGGGTGAGGCAGTCGTCGTCGCCGATCTGGATCCGGTACTTCCCGTCGCCGAGGCTCTTGAACTGCCACTTCTGGTTGGAGGTGTCGCCCCACGCCTGCTGCTCGGCGACGTAGGTCGCCGGGTTCTCGGTGAGGTTGAACCCGAGGTCGTTGACGATCCGGTATCGGTCCCCGCCCAGCGGCTTGATCGTCCAGCGGGACCCCTTGTACCCCAGGATCCCGCCGACGATCGGCGAACCCCAGCTCGCGGTCTCGTTGGGCGCCGACGCGCCCAGCCCGTTGGCGAGCTTGAGGAACAGCGGCCGCTCGGTCGGAACCTTGGCACCACCGCCGTCACCGCCGCCACCACCGGTGCCGGGGTCGGGCTTCGGCTTGGTCGGCGTGGTCGGGTCGGTCGGCGTGATCACGCCGCCGGAGTAGCCCTCCAGCACCCACTCCTGCTGCCAGCCCGACTTGCACGTCCACACGCCGAGCTGCTTGAAGTCGGCGTCGTGGGCGAGGCAGTCGTCCGCGGAGATCCGGATCTGGTACTTGCCGTTGCCGACCGGGACGAGCTGCCACTTCTGCTGGGAGGAGTTGCTCCACGGCTGGAGCTCGGCCATGTAGCTGCCGCTCTCGGTGAGGTCCAGCCCGTACGAGCTGGTGATCCGGTAGCGGCCGCCGCCCACCGGGGTGAGCTTCCACTTGGACTCGTTGCCGCCCCGGATGCCGGGGACGACCGACGCGCCGGCCGAACCGCTGACCGGGACGGCGCCCAGCCCGTTGTCGAGCTTGAGGGTCACGTCGGCGCCGTTGGCGGGCGTGGTCGGGGTGGTGGTCGGCGGGGTGCCGCCCCAGGCCCAGTTCTGGTTGGGCGCGTCCCGCTTGTCCTCGGAGCCGCAGCCCCAGGCCACCACGGGGCTGCCGTTGCCGGTCTGGCCGCTGTAGTCGTCGATGCAGACGTCCTTGGACCGGTCCTCCTGGTCCACCAGGTGCCGGAACCCGCCACTGGCCGACATGTTCCAGCGCTGCCCGGGGTTGTCCAGGCAGTCCCAGACCTGGAGCTTGTTGCCGTTCGCGGTGTTGTTGCCGGGCAGGTCGAGGCACTTGCCGTTGGCCGCCTGGAGCCGGTACCCGTTGTAGGTCCACTTCTGCGCGTCGCCGCCGTTGCACTCCCACAACTGCACGGGGGTGCCGTTCGCGGTGCCGTTGCCGCTGACGTCCAGACAGGCGTGGTAGCCGGGGCGGCTGGAGTCGGGGGTCAGGCTGCCGGTCCTGGTGCCGTAGCCGGACCGCCCGGGGAAGTGGATGCTCCGCACGTCGCCGTCGCACTTGTAGGGCCGCGCGGTGCCCGACCGGCAGGTCCACGACTCCTTCTTGACGCTGTCGCCGTCGTTGCCGACGAACGCCCAGTTCATGAAGCCGCCGTCGGTCCGGTTCCGGAAGGTCGAGTCCCCCTGGAAGACCCAGATCCGGAACACGTCGTAGCCGGAGGGGTCCTTCTTGTCCTTGTCCAGGAAATGATTGAGCTTGTACGTGGTGTCGAGCAGCACCCCGCGCATGTCGGCCTTGTACTCACCCTTGAACCATTCGGTGTCGTACAGGTCGGTGCCCACCGTCTTGTACACCATGACGTTGAACCCCGGGAACTTCTGGCTCAACTTGGTCGCGGTGCTCTGGGTGAACTCCGCATTGTCCAGCTTGTTGTTGTTGGCGGCGGCACGCATGCCCCGGATCATGTCGAAGGCCGAATTGATCAGCGCGGTCATGCAGTTGCCGCCGCCCACGGCGGCCGGGGTTCCGCAGGTGGTGTCCACGGGGGGCGCCGCCGACGCCGTCGGGGCCTGTACGGACAGGCCGCCGAAGACGGCGACCGCGGCGATCCCGCAGGCGAGGGCGCGTTTCAGGCGGGACAGGGATTCCACGTCAAATCCATCCTTCTTCTCGGTAAAGCTGGATGGTAGGGCCGGAAATCCCGCCGGAGCGCCGCCGTTGACGACATCCATACGTTCCGGACGAAAAGGCCCGGCATTTCTTTACGCGCCGCCCGGAAATGCCGGGCGGTTATCACGAATCGATATCTCCGGGAGCGGGCCCCACGGCCTCCTCGCGACCGCCCCGTCCGCGCCCCGCACCCCCGTGCCGCCCCCGCCCCCACCCGCTCGAACGCGTCCGCACCCGCCCGCCGGGAGATGACCACGGCCGGTGATCAGGAGCGGCACTCACGAGCGGGATCATGAATATTCACAGGCCGGAGCGTGAACCTATGCAAAATCCAAAGGTGAAGTAGGTTACAAACCTTGCAATCCAAGACGCCCGGTTTGCCCACATGCTGAGACTCGTGCGATAGTCGAGGCATCGAGAACTTCGGCGGGCCCGACCTGGCACTGCCGACGCCCATCGCGCGACACGCACCCCCTTGGCCGCGCGATGACTTGCAGGGGCCCCCACCGCCGACCACGGCGAACCTGGGGGCCCTGCGCGTATCCGCGGCCGGAACGGGCCGGCGGCCTCAGCCCCGCTCGCGGACCTTCAACTCGAACCACACGCCCTTGCCCCGCGGCAGCAGGTCGGCCCCCCAGCGGTCGGCGAGGTCGTCGACGATCTTCAATCCGCGCCCGCGCTCGTTCACCGGCCTGGGCTCGGCGAGGATCATGCACGGCAGCGAGCGGGAGGAGTCCCGGACCTCGATCCGCAGCCACCCGGGCTTGCGGCTGACGTGCAGTCCGATGGTGCGCCCGGCGGCGTGCCGGACGGCGTTGGCGACCAGCTCGCTGGTCAGCAGCTCGCCCGCCTCCAGGTGCTGGTGGAGCTCCCAGGACTCCAGGACGTTCAGGACCAGCCGACGGGCCACCGGGCCCGACTCCGGCCGGGACGGCAGCCGCACCTCGTTGGGCGCGGACTGGTCGCACAGTCTGCCGGTGTACATCTCCTGCAGCTCCTCGGAGCTGAGCCGCTCCAGCGCCGAGAGCGCACCCTGGACGTCGATCCACGACGCCTCCGCGACCCTGCCGGCCACGGGAACCGATGACTGATCTGTTTCGCCCCAACCCGCCATGCCGTCCATCATTGCGGAACGCAAGCGGCCGCGTACGGACAATGAGCAAACGATCTCACCCGAGTCGGCATATGCCTCCAGCAACCCGACCCCGGAAAAGCATCGACCCGGGCCGACCGAAGTCAAGCCCGGGTTGACGCCCTACCGCAGCGACCTGCTGGTTACCACGTGCTCCACGGCAGGTTCCAGCCGCTCAGCCCGTTCGCCGGGTCGAGCGTCTCCTTCTTGATGGAGTTCTTCACGGTGACGACGTCCCCCACCAGCGTGTCCGCGTAGAACGTGCCCATCGAGGTGGACTCCCCGCCGCCCTTGACGTCGCGCAGGCCCACGCAGCCGTGGCTGACGTTGTCCTCGCCGAAGGCGGAGCCGCTCCAGTAGTTGCCGTGCACGTACGTCCCGCTGGTGGTCAGCCGGATCGAGTGCGGCACCTGGAGGTCGTACGGCGCACCGGTCATGCCGGGCAGGGTGCTGGACTGCATCCGCACCGTGCCCTCCTTCGCCATGACCACCATCGTGCCGTTCCAGGTGGGGTGTTGGTCCGACCCGGAGGTGATGTCGATGGAGCTCGACCGGCCGTCCCGGACCACCGTCATCGTGTGCGCGGCGGCGTCAACCGTCGAGACCTGGGATCGCCCGATCGTGAAGGGCTCGTCCCGGTCGGTGCCGTACACCCCGGGGGCGATCTCCACGCTCTTGAGGCGGTAGTGCACCGTCACCTTGGTGCCCGACTTCCAGTACTCCTCCGGGCGGAAGTCCACCCGGCGGTCGTCGAACCAGTGGCCCTTGACCTTGGTGCCGTCGCTGGCCTCGAAGGTGATGCCGTTCAGGACGGCGTCCTTGTTCTTGACGTCCTTGCTGAAGTCCACCGAGACGATCATGCCGACGCCGTACGTCGCGTTGTCGTCCACGTTGTCGGTGGCCTTGGCGAGCGCCGCCGGGGTCAGCGTGGTGAAGCTGCTGTCCGCCTCGGCGACCGCGCCGTTGGCGTCCGCCGCCATCGCGCTGACCTGGTAGGCGGTGCCCACCGAGAGCCCGGCGGACGGGGTCCAGCTGGCGCCGTCCGCGGCGATCGTGCCGGGAACCTCCTTGCCGGCCTTGTCGCTCACCTTGACGGTGGTCAGCTTGCCGCCCGTCGCACCGATCTTGAGCGCGCCCGGCGCCACGTCCACCGCGCCGTTCTTCGGCTCGATGCTCACCGCGGCCGTGGACACCTTCGGCGCCGAACTGCCGGGCGCCGCTGCGGACGCCGAGGCCCCGGCCGCCAGATCGGCCTTGGCGGCGCCGCTCCCGCTGCCGCCCCCGTTGCCGCCGCCACAGGCCGCGGTCAACGTCATCGCCCCGCCGACCAAACCGACGGCCACCACTCTGCGTATCGACCTCATCGCCGATTCCCTCCCTTGCTCCCCGCGGTCACGACGGACCCGCCCCGTAGATGTGTCGAGCCACCGGAAAGGTTGCGCCATTCGAGGGGCTTTCCGCCCCGAAAACCGAGCGGCCCGACCCCAACGGGTGAGGTCCGGGCCGCTCGACGACAAACCTGCCGGGCCTACCAGTTGGCCCAGGTGATGTTCCAGCCGCCCAGCCCGTTGGAGGGCGAGACGGTCTTCTCCTTGCTGTTCACGACCTTCACCACGTCGCCGACCATCGAGTCGTTGTAGAACTTGCCCGCGACCGAGGAGTCGCTGCCGCCCTGCACGTCCTGCATCGAGATGCAGCCGTGGCTGCCGTTGAGGTTGCCGAACGGCATGCCCTTGTACCAGTAGTTGCCGTGCACGAAGGTGCCGGAGGTGGTCAGCCGGATCGCGTGCGGCACGTCCGGGATGTCGTACTCGCCGCCCAGGCCGACGGTGCGCGAGTCCATGTGGGTGACCCCCTCCTTGGCCATCACCACCATGGTCCCGCTCCAGGACGGCGTCGCGTCCGCCCCCATGGTGACCGGCAGGGTGGTGCTCTTGCCGTCCCGCTCGACCGTCATCTTGTGGGTCTTGGCGTCCGCGGTGGAGATCATCGACCGGCCGATGGTGAACGGCTCGTCCTTGTCCACGTCGCCGTAGACGCCCGGCGCGATCTCGACGCTCTTCAACCGGTACTTGATGGTCACCTTGGTGCCCGGCTTCCAGTAGTCCTCCGGGCGGAAGTCCACCCGGCGACTGTCGAACCAGTGGCCCTTGACCTTGGTGCCGTCGCTGGCCTCGAAGGTGATGCCGTTCAGGACGGCGTCCTTGTTCTTGACGTCCTTGCTGAAGTTCACCGAGACGATCATGCCGACGCCGTAGGTGCCGCCGTCGGCGATGTTGTCGTTGGCGGAGGCCTTCTTCTCCGGCGTCAGCGTGGTGAACGAGGTCGTCGACGCGGCCACCAGCCCGGCGTCGTCCTTCGCCTGCGCGTTCACCTTGTACGCCATGCCGACCGCGAGCGCCGCCGCGGGCTTCCAGCCGGCGCCGTCCGGGGCGATCGCGCCCTCGACCGGCTTGCCGTTCTTGTCGGTCACCTCGACCGCGGTCAGCTTGCCGTTGGAGACGGAGACCTGGAGCCCGTTCGGCGCGACGTCCTGGGCACCGTCCTTCGCCGACACCGAGAGCACGGCCGCCGAGGTCTTCGGCGTGGCCGCGTTGCCGCCGCCGGGGGCGGCCGTCCCGCCGGCGTCCGCCGGGGCCGTCGCCGCCGCGTCACCCGAGGTGCCGCCCTTGTCGTCGTTGCACGCCGCGGTGAGCAGCAGCACGCTGCCCATGACCAGTGCCATCGCGCCCCTGCGCCGGTAGCGCCCACCGGTGCGTATCGCAGCGCCGGCCGTGTTCCCCGTCTTCACGGAATCTCCCCTCCAGGTATTCACTCACTTGACGCGATGGGTGACCGGAAGAGTTGCACCGGATCCCGATCTTTCGCGTCGGGCCCGACGCGCCGGAGCAGGATAACCGGGGGGTCGGAGGGAATCCCGGGGAGGTGGCTACCGCAGCGCGCTGCCCGCCACCCACTGGTCCCACGGCACGTTCCAGCCGTTCAGCCCGTTCGAGGGCGGCACGAAGTCCCCGGCCGAGGCCCGCACCTCGATCACGTCCCCAGGAACGGTGTGCTCGAACAGCCACCCCGCCGGGGTGTCCTTGCCGGCGCCCCCCTTGGCGTCCGCCAGTCCGATGCAGCCGTGGCTGGTGTTCGCGGTGCCGAACACCCCCGGGTCCGCCCAGTAGTTGCCGTGCACGAAGGTGCCGGAGGTGGTCAGCCGCATCGCGTGCGGGACGTCCTTGATGTCGTACTCGTCGCCCATCCCGACGGTCTGCGAGTTCATCCGGGTCAGCTTGTACTTCTCCGACACCACCATCACCCCCCGGTAGGTGGAGTGCTCGGGGCTGCCCCCGGAGACCTTGAGCACCCGCAGCACCTTGCCGCCCGGCCCGGAGCGGACCGTCAGGGTGTGCGCGTCCAGGTCCACCGTGGACACCTGCGCCCGGCCCACCGTGAAGTGCAGGTCCCGGTTCTGGCTGCCGAGCTCCCCCGGCGCCCCCGGCACGTCCTTGAGCCGCAGCGCCACCGTCACCCTGGTGCCGGCCACCCAGTACTGCCGCGGACGGACGTCCAGGCGCTGGTTGCCGAACCAGTGCGCCGCCACTGGCACCGGCGGGTCCGCGGTGACCTGTACGGCCCGCTCCACCGCCGCCCGGTCGGCGATCGGCCGGCTGAACCGCAGTGAGACCGGCATCCCCACCCCGACCGTGGACCCGTCCTCCGGCGTGAAGAACGCCACGAAGGTGTGCGCCCGGGCCACCGTGGAGAACTCCGAGTGCTGGGCCGCCCGCTGCCCCTGGTCGTCCTCCGCGACCGAGTCCAGGGTGAAGGCCGTCCCCAGCGGCAGCGCCCCCGCCGGCGCCCAGCTGGTGCCGTCCGCGCCGATCGCCCCCGGCAGCTCGACCCCCTTGGCGTCGGCCAGCCGCACCGACACCAGCCGCCCCTGCGTCACGCTCACCCGCACCGGCCCCTCCGACGGCACGTCCTGCGCCCCGTCCGCGGGCACCGCCGCCAGCACCGCCCGCGACGGCGGCGGAGGCGGCGTGTGCGCCCCGCCCTCCACCGCGTCCCCCGCCGGCGCCCCGGCCGACCCGCCGCACCCGCTGACCACGGCCAGACAGCACACCGCCGCCGCCACCCGGCGCGCCCACACCCCAACTCGGCGCCGCATCCCGGGGCCTCCCACTGCTCGGGTCCGACACCTGGAACACCGGACTCCGGGAACAACGACCCCCGACCACCCCGGGACACGCGCCCACAACCCACACCACCCCACCCCACCCCACCCCACCCACAACCCGCACCACCCCACCCCACCCCCCAACCGACCCACCCACAGCACCCCCCACCCACCCCTCACCCGCCCCAGGCGAGAGGGACGCGCTGCGGGAGGGGGCGGTGGAGGGGGTGGGTGCGGAAGGGGGCGTGACGGGTGATTTTCAGACCGCCAACGGCGCCCGACCATCTGCCCACAGGGTCGGCGGTCCGAAAATCATCCAGCCCCCGGAGCACCCACCCCCGGAACCGCCCCCGGACCAACCCACCCTCCCGAAAGCCCACCCCCACACCAAAGCCCCCGCGCAGCGGCCTGCTTCCCCGTCCCACATTCCGGGAAAGAGAAGGTGAACGGGGCCCGGGACCCCCCGTTCAGGGAGGGCACGACCATGACCTCAGGTCAGGATCTGGAAGCCGAGGAGGCCGGGGTACGGCCGGGCAGCTGGCAGCCCCTGGGCGCCCGCTACCGGACGGACCGACCGGGCGGCCCCGGCACCAACTTCGCCCTCTGGGCGGCCGGCGCCGAGGCCGTCGACCTGTGCCTGTTCGACGAGGACGGCCGGGAGCACCGCCACCGCCTCACCGAGCAGGACCTCCAGGTCTGGCACGCCTTCCTCCCCGGCGTCCGCCCCGGCACCCGCTACGGCTACCGGGTGCACGGCCGCTGGGACCCGTGGACGGGCGCCCGCTGGAACCCCGCGAAACTGCTGCTCGACCCGTACGCCCGCGCCGTCGACGGCTGCTACACCTCCCACGACGCCGCCTGCTCCGCCGTCCGCAACTGGCCGGAGGCCGACGTCGCCGACACCGTCCGGGACAACCGCGACTCCGCCCCGTACGTGCCCAGATCCGTGGTCGTCCACGACGACGACGACTGGTACGACGACCACCGCCCGAAGACGCCCTGGGCCGAGACGGTCCTCTACGAGCTCCACGTCCGCGGCTTCACCATGCGCCACCCCGACGTCCCCCCGCACCTGCGCGGCACCTACGCCGGCCTGGCCCACCCGGCCGCCCTCGCCCACCTCACCCGCCTCGGGGTGACGGCCGTCGAGCTGCTGCCGGTGCACCAGTACGCCAGCGAGGACCACCTCCAGGCCCGCGGCCTGGTCAACTACTGGGGCTACAACACGGTCGGCTACTTCGCCCCGCACGCCGGCTACTCCGCCTCGGGCTCCCGCGGCGGCCAGGTCGGCGAGTTCAAGCGGATGGTCCGCGCCCTGCACGCCGCCGGGATCGAGGTGATCCTGGACGTGGTGTTCAACCACACCGCCGAGGGCGCCGAGCTGGGGCCCGCGCTGTCCCTGCGCGGCATCGACAACGGCGCCTACTACCGGCTGGCCCCGCACCGCCCGCGCGGCTACGCCGACTACACCGGCTGCGGCAACACCCTGGACACCCGCCGCCCGCAGGTGATCCGGCTGATCACCGACTCCCTGCGCTACTGGGTCTCCGAGATGGGCGTGGACGGCTTCCGCTTCGACCTCGCGGCCGCCCTGGCCCGGGCGAGCGACGGCGTCGACATGGAGCACCCGTTCCTCGCCGCGATCGCCCAGGACCCGCTGCTGAGCCGGGTGAAGCTGATCGCCGAGCCGTGGGACGTCGGCCCGGGCGGCTACCAGGTGGGCGGCTTCCCCCCGCTGTGGGCCGAGTGGAACGACCGCTACCGCGACACCGTACGGGATTTCTGGCGCGGCGCCCGCCCGGACGTGCGCGAGCTCGGCTACCGGCTGGCCGGCTCCTCGGACCTCTACCAGCGGGCCGGCCGCCGCCCGTACGCCTCCGTCAACTACGTGACGGCGCACGACGGTTTCACCCTGCGCGACCTGGTCTCCTACGACCGCAAGCACAACGAGGCCAACGGCGAGGCCAACCGGGACGGCACGGACGACAACCGCTCCTGGAACCACGGCACCGAGGGCGAGACCACCGACCCGGAGGTGAACGCCCTACGGCTGCGCCAACTGCGCAACCTGATGGCCACGTTGCTGCTCTCCGCGGGCGTCCCGATGATCACCGCCGGGGACGAGCTGGGCCGCACCCAGGGCGGCAACAACAACGCCTACTGCCAGGACGGCGAGATCAGTTGGCTGGACTGGTCGCTGCTGGAGCGGCCCGGCTGGCGGGAGCTGTGCGAACTGACCGCCCGGCTGGTCCGGCTGCGCCGGGCCCATCCGGTGCTGCGCCGGCGGGCGTTCTTCTCCGGCCGGGCCGCCACTCCCGGCGGGCAGCCGGACCTCGCCTGGTTCACCCCGCTGGGCAAGGAGATGACCGAGGCGGACTGGTTCGGCCCCACCGCCTGCCTCGGCATGCTGCTGTCCGGCGCCGCGCTGCCCGAACAGGACGACACCGGGCTCCCGTTGGCCGACGACAGCTTCCTGCTGCTGCTCAACGCCGCCCCCGAACCGGTGGTCTTCACCCTGCCCGGCGAGCCCTGGGCGGAGCCGGAGGCCGCCTACGAGACGGTGCTGGACACCGCCGCCGCGGGCACCGGCGAGGCCCGGCCGCGGGGCGCGGTGGTGCTGGGCGGGCGCTCGCTGCAACTGCTGCGCGCACCCGCCCGCGACGCCTAGCCGGCCCGGGCCCGACCCCGGTCCCGCGCCCGGCCGCGCGCCCGGACTCAGCCCCGGGCGTGCCCGACCTCGACGTTCTCCAGGACGCCGATCGCGTCCGGCACCAGCACCGCCGCCGAGTAGTAGGTGCTGACCAGGTAGGAGGCGATCGCCTTCTCGTCGATGCCCATGAAGCGGACGTTCAGGCCCGGCTCCACCTCGTCCGGGATGCCGACCTGGGTGAGGCCGACCACGCCCTGGTCGTCCTCGCCGACGCGCAGCGCGATGAAGGAGGTGGTCTGGCCGCCCAGCACCGGGATCTTGTCGCAGGTGAGGATCGGCACCCCGCGCCAGACCGGCCGCTGCTTGCCGAGGACGTCGACGGTGCCCGGGTGGATGCCGCGCTTGTTGCACTCCCGCCCGAAGGCGGCGATCGCCCTCCGGTGGGCGAACAGGTAGTCGGTGTCACGGCGCATGGCGAGCAGCTCGTCCAGGTCGTCCGGGGTGGGCGCGCCCGAGTGGGTCTGGATCCGCTGGTCGAAGTCGGCGTTGTGGAGCAGGCCGAACTCCGGGTTGTTGACGAGCTCGTGCTCCTGCCGCTCGCGCAGCGCCTCGATGGTCAGCCGCAGCTGTTCCTCGGTCTGGTTCATCGGCTTGCTGTAGAGGTCGGCGACCCGGGTGTGCACCTTGAGCACGGTCTGCGCGACGCTCAGCTCGTACTCGCGCGGCTCCAGCTCGTAGTCCACGAAGGCGCCGGGCAGCTCGTACTCGCCCTGGTGGCCGGCCGAGAGGTCGATCTCCGCCTCGCCGTGGGCGTTCTGCGCCTGGGCGGCGTCGGCGGCGAAGCCCAGCAGCTGCTCGCGCAGCGGCGCGGAGCGGTCGACCAGCTCCTGCAGCCCGGCCGCGTTCAGCGCCATGGCGACGCCGGCGGTGGCGGCCCGCACGGTGTACGGCCAGCTGCCGCCGGGTTCGGTGATCACCTCGTCGCCGACGTGGTCGCCATCCGCGAGGGTGCCGAGCACGGTCTCCTCGCCGTACTTGCCGGTGCCGATCCGGTCGACCTTGCCGTGGGCGATCAGGAACACCTCCTCGATCGGCGTCCCCTCCCGCACCAGGACGTCGCCCGGCGCGAAGTCCCGCTGCGCGAAGCGCCGGGCCAGCTCGGCCAGCACCTCCTGGTCCTCGAACCCGCGCAGCGCCGGCACCTCGGCCAGCGAGGGCGCGATCACCGTGACCGTGGAACCGGCCTTGGCGAAGCCCACCCGGCCGCGCCCGGAGGCGTAGCTGAGGCGACGGTTGACCCGGTACGTACCCGCGCTGACCTGCACCCACGGCAGCGCCTTGAGCAGCAGGCGGGAGGTGATCTCCTGCATCTGCGGCTTCGACTTGGTGGTCGTCGCCAGGTTGCGCGCGGCAGTGGTGCTGAGACTGAGCTGGGCCCTGACCTGCACGGTTGCCGATCGTGGGCCGGGGGTGGGCTCGGTGTCGACCGTCATGTCCACACACTCCTGTCACTCGCTTGTCCATGAGCATCCGTCAGGAGATGTCATCGGCCGTTCGGCAGGCGCTCGCAAGAGGCGCACGGCACACTCCTTCCTGCACGAACGGCACCGCACGCCCCTCACCGCGCCCTCGCCTCATCCGTTCGGGTGGCCGGTTCTCGGCGGCCGTCACCGACAGGGGCGAAAAACCGGATGAGAAATGACCGGCTCTCCGCCTACCCTCACCGCGATGGCCGAGAACCGACAAGACTCCGACCTCACGACCGCGCGGCGCCGCTCCACGGTCCGCTCACTGCTGCGCCTGTGGCCCTACGCCCGGGCCGTCCGCGGCCGGCTCCTGGTCTCGGTGTCGGCCGCCACCCTCGCCATGTTGAGCACCCTGGCCGTCCCGGTGGTGCTCGGCCGGATCGTCGACGGCCCGCTCGCCGAGCACGACCTCGACGCACTGTGGCCGCCGGTCGGCCTGCTGCTGGTCCTCGGACTGGTCGAGGCCGCCCTGTTCTACACCCGCCGGGTGGTGCTGTCCCGCCCGCTGGGCCGGCTGGAGGCGGCCATGCGCGCCGACCTCTACGCCAAGCTCCAGCGGCTGCCGGTCTCCTTCCACGACCGCTGGGGCTCCGGCCAGATGCTCTCCCGGGCCACCACCGACATGAACGCCATGCGGCTCTTCCTGGCCTTCCCGCTGGTGTTCCTGGTCGTCAACTCGGTGACCTTCCTGGCCGGCACGGTGCTGATGTTCGTCCAGGACTGGCGGCTCGCCCTGATCGTCCTGCTGCCCGCCGCGCCACTGCTGGTGCTCACCCGGCGCTTCGAGTCCGAGTACTCGGTCACCGCCCGGCGCGCCCAGGACCAGAACGGCGACCTCGCCACCGTGGTCGAGGAGTCGGTGCTCGGCATCCGCATCCTCAAGGCCTTCGGCCGGCACCGCTCGATGGCCGAGCACTTCCGCGCCCAGTCCCAGCGGCTGCGCCGCACCGAACTGAGCAAGGCGCACCAGCTCGCCAACCTGTGGGCGGTCATCGTCGGCCTGCCGGAGATCGCCCTGGGCTGCGCCCTGGCCGTCGGCGCCTACCTGGTCGCCCACGACGAGCTGAGCGCCGGCACCCTGGTCGCCTTCCTCTCCACCGCGCTCGCGCTGCGCTGGCCGGTCGAGTCGCTCGGCTGGCTGCTCGCCTACGCCAACGAGGCCGCCACCGCCACCGACCGGTTCTTCGAGGTCATCGACGAGCCCGAGCCCGCCGACCCGGCCGCCGCGACCACCACGACCGCCGCCTCCGGTGCCCCGGGCACCCCGGGCACCCCGGGCACCCCGGGCACCCCGGACGGCATCCGCTTCACCGGCGTCCGCTTCCGCTACCCCGACGCCCCCGACGAAACCCCCGACCTGCTGGCCGGCATCGACCTGCACGTCCGCAGCGGCGAGACGATGGCCCTGGTCGGCGCCACCGGCAGCGGCAAGACCACGCTCACCGCCCTGCTCCCCCGGCTGTACGAGGCCACCGGCGGCCGGATCACCCTGGACGGCCGGGACATCGCCGAGCTGCCCCGGCAGGAGCTGCGCGAGCTCGTCGCGGTCGCCTTCGAGGAGCCCACCCTGTTCTCCGCCACCGTCCGGGAGAACGTCCTGATGGGCGCCCCCGGCGCGGACGACCGACAGCTGGCCTCCGCGCTGGCCACCGCCCAGGCCGGCTTCGTCGAGAAGCTCCCGGCCGGGGTGGAGACCGAGGTCGGCGAGCAGGGCCTGAGCCTGTCCGGCGGCCAGCGCCAGCGCCTCGCGCTGGCCCGCGCCGTGGTCGGCGACCCGCCCTTCCTGGTGCTGGACGACCCGCTCTCCGCGCTCGACGTGCACACCGAGGCCCTGGTCGAACGGGCGCTGCGCGAGGTGCTCGGCTCCACCACCGCCCTGGTGGTCGCCCACCGCCCCAGCACGGTGCTGCTCGCCGACCGGGTCGCGGTGCTCGCGGACGGCCGGATCGAGGCCGTCGGCACCCACCAGGAGTTGCTCCGGGACTGCCCCCGCTACCGAGAACTGATGTCGGGCGAGGCCGCCCTGGTCCCCGAGGGCCCCTTCGTCCTTGAGGAGGGCGCCGCCCGATGACCACCACCGTCGAACCCACCGGGCCCGCCGCGGCCGACCGGACCGACCCGGCCGAGGAGGAGCTGCCCGCGCCCCCGGCGGACGAGGAGGACATCCCCGTCCCGCCCGGCGCGCCCCGGGCCCTGCTGCGCTCGCTGCTCGGCCCGCACCGGGCCCGGATCGCCGTCGCCATGGTGGTGATCCTGGTCCAGCAGGCCGCTCTGCAGTCCGGCCCGCTGCTGGTCGCGGTGGCGATGGACCGCGGCATCCCGGCGCTGCGCGGGCACGACTCCGGCCCGCTGGTCGCGGTGGTGGCCGGCTACCTCTGCTGCGCCCTGCTCAGTCCGCTGCTGCAGTGGGTGTTCATCAAGATCAGCGCCCGGGTGAACCAGGACGTCCTGCTGGACCTGCGCGGCCGGATCTTCCGGCACGCCCAGCGGCTCAGCCTGGACTTCCACGAGCGCTACACCTCGGGCCGGATCATCTCCCGGGCCACCAGCGACATCGACGCGCTGCGCGAACTGCTCTCCGAGGGCCTCCAGGAGCTGCTGACGGTCTTCCTGTCGGTCTGCTACATCTCGGTGCTGCTGGTGGTGCTGGACTGGCGGCTGGGCCTGGCCTCGCTGGCGGCCTTCCTGCCGCTGGCCCTGATCGCCCACTCCTTCCGCACCCGCTCGCGCCGGGTCTACCGCCGCTCGCGGACGGCCGCCGCCTCGATGATCGTGCGCTTCACCGAGACCATGAACGGCATCCGCCCGGTGCAGGCCTTCCGCCGCGAGAAGGCCAACGATGCCGCCTTCGGGCTGGTCAACCGGCAGGCCTCGGCGGCCAACGCGGAGGGCTTCCTGGAGCTCGCCCGGTACGTCGGCCTCTCCCGCGCCACCGCCAACCTCTGGTTCACCGGCATCGTGCTGATGGGCGCCTACCTGGTCGCCGACGACGCGCTGGAACTGGGCGTGCTGACCGCCTTCGCGCTCTACCTCCGCCGCCTGTTCGACCCGATCGACCAGCTGGCGATGTTCCTGAACAGCTACCAGGCCGCCGCCGCGGCGCTGGAGAAGATCGCCGGCCTGCTCGCCCACGAGCCGACCGTCGCCGAGCCGGCCGAGCCCGTACGGCTCCCGCTCCGGGCGGAGGCGGGCGAGCGGGTGACCGCCCGCGAGGTCTCCTTCGAGGGGACGCGCTTCGCCTACCGCACCGGCAACGAGGTGCTGCCGCCCTTCGACCTGCTGATCCCGGCCGGGCAGACGGTCGCGGTCGTCGGTGCGACCGGCGCCGGCAAGTCGACGGTCGCCAAGCTGCTGGCCCGCTTCTACGACCCGACGGACGGCCGGATCCGGCTGGACGGCGTGGACCTGCGCGACCTCGCCACGCCGGAGCTGCGGCGCGGGGTGGTGATGGTGACCCAGGAGTCCTTCCTGTTCTCCGGCACCGTCGCCGAGAACATCGCGATCGGCCGCCCCGGCGCCACCCGGGCCGAGGTCGAGCAGGCCGCCCGGGAGATCGGCGCGTACGGGTTCATCGCCGCGCTCCCGGACGGCTTCGACACCGACGTGCGCAAGCGCGGCGGCCGGATCTCCGCCGGGCAGCGCCAGTTGGTCGCCTTCGCCCGCGCCCTGCTGGCCGACCCGGCCGTGCTGATCCTGGACGAGGCGACCAGTTCGCTGGACGTACCGGGCGAGCAGGCCGTGCAACGGGCGATGCGCACGGTGCTGGCCGGCCGCACGGCGGTGATCATCGCGCACCGGCTCTCCACCGTGGAGATCGCCGACCGGGTGCTGGTGATGGACCAGGGGCGGATCGTCGAGGACGGCTCGCCGCGGCAGCTGATCGAGGGGGCGGGCCGTTTCGCCGCCCTGCATCGTGCCTGGCGGGACAGCCTGGTGTAAGAAAGGCCCTGGCCGCAGGGCCCACAGTTGTGCCCGTCCGGGTGCGCCGTCACGCACCCGGGCGGGCCTCTCCCGTTTCCGGGCCGGAGTCAGTTCACCGTCACCACGTAGTCGGTGTGCCAGTCGGGCGAGGGGCAGTCCTCCTCCGCGGCCACCACGTCCAGCGTGCCGCCCGGCAGCACCTGCCCGGCGACGGTCGAGGGGTCGATCACCACGGCCGGGTCGATGAAGACCGCGTCGTGGTAGCGCGGCCCGTTCGCATAGTGGCAGGTCAGCGTGCGCGGCCCGGTGGCGGTGCAGCCGTACGGGGGTGTGCCGGTCAGCGTGGTGTGCTCGGGCACGGTGATCGCCAGGTCGATCGGGTGCCGCGAGTACGAGGGGCCCGCGTCGTACACCCACAGCGGCAGGTCGATCGTCGCCCCGGGCGCGCCGGTGAGGTCGCCGGGCTGCGGGACGGGGTGCCCGGCCTGCCAGGCGGAGGAGGCGCCGACCATGAAGTGGGCCTTGGTGTCGGCGGTGGTGAGGCTGTACGGGGTGGTGTGGCCGGACTGGTCCGGGTCACCCGGGTAGAAGGCCTGGACGTCACCGCCGATGGTGAGGAAGGACTCGGTGATCGGCGCGACGTACAGCGCCAGCCGCTCGACCGAGCTCGCCCCCGGCGCCAGCCCGGCCGGGATCCGGTAGGAGCTGCCGGTGCCGAAGTAGGTCAGGGTGACGGCCGGGTCGGCCGACTGCACCACGCCCGGCGCGGGGAGGTGCACCACCACCAGGGTGTCGTCGGTGGTGGCGGCCGGGCCCCGGTTGGTGACCTTCACCTCCAGCGTCCCGGTCTCGCCCGGGACCACCGGGCCCTGCGGCGGGCAGACCTCCAGGGACAGCCGCGCGGTCGCCGGTGGCGCCGCGAGGGGGGTGGTGGCGGCCTGGGCGGGCCACGCCACGAGGAGCACGGAGAGCGCGGCCAGGGCGGTCGCGCGCAAGGTTCGCATCATGACCATCACGCTCCCCCCGCCCGCTACGCGGGGCAAGCGGGTGGCTGCCGTCCGTAGCACCCCGGACGGCAGCCACCCGCTTCCGGGCCTCAGCGCAGCAGCCCGGCGTCCATCCCCGTCGACTCGGCCGGGAGGGCGACCAGCCCCAGTTCGGCCGGCGAGGCCAGCCGCGGGTGCGCGGGCAGCACCCGCACGGTGTAGCCGAACGGGCCGGTGCGGCCGAGCTCCAGCGAGCCCTCGTAGCGGGTGCGGCCGTCCAGGTCGGGCCCGCCGACCGGCTTGAGGGCGAGCACCTCGGCGTCCGAGATGCCGTCCGTCTCGTCGACCCGGCCGGAGACCACCTGCACCTCGACGTCGCCCGGCTCCAGCGCGCCGAGCGCGACCTGCACCCGCAGCGCCAGCGAGCTGCCCAGCTCCTGGGCCTCGGCCGGGCAGTCCGCCTCGACGTGCTCGACCCGCACGGCCGGCCAGCCCTCCCGGACCTTGGCCTTCCAGCCGGCCAGCTCCCGGGCGCAGGCGTGGTCCCGGACCGCCAGCTCGCGCTGGGCCAGCGCCGCCGGGGTGTACAGCCGCTCGACGTACTCGCGGACCATCCGCCCGGCCAGCACCTTGGGGCCGAGGGTGACCAGGGTGTGCCGGACCATGGCGATCCAGCGGTGCGGCAGCCCGTCGGAGCCCCGGTCGTAGAACCGGCCGGCGACCTGCTCCTCGATCAGGTCGTACAGCGCGGCGGCCTCGATGTCGTCGCGCCGCTCGGCCTCGCTGCTCTCCGGATCGAGCACCCCGGCGTCCTCGTCGGCGGTGGGGATCGCCCAGCCGTTCTGGCCGTCGTACCACTCGTCCCACCAGCCGTCCAGGACGGACAGGTTGAGGCAGCCGTTGAGCGCGGCCTTCATCCCGGAGGTGCCGCAGGCCTCCAGCGGGCGCAGCGGGTTGTTCAGCCAGACGTCGCAGCCCGGGTAGAGGTGCTGGGCCATCGCCATGTCGTAGTCCGGCAGGAAGACGATCCGGTGGCGCACCGTCGGGTCGTCGGCGAAGGCGACCATCTGCTGGATCAGCCGCTTGCCGCCGTCGTCGGCCGGGTGGGCCTTGCCGGCGACCACGATCTGCACCGGCCGGGTGGGGTGCAGCAGCAGGGCGCGCAGCCGGGCCGGGTCGCGCAGCATCAGGGTGAGCCGCTTGTACGAGGGCACCCGGCGGGCGAAGCCGATGGTGAGCACGTCGGGGTCGAGCACCGAGGAGACCCAGCCGAGCTCGGCCTCACCGGCCCCGCGCTGGCGCCAGGAGGCGCGCAGCCGGCGGCGGGCCTCGTCGACCAGCTGGGCGCGCAGGCTGCGGCGCAGGTCCCAGATCTCCGTGTTGCCGATCCGTTCCAGGCCGGTCCAGCGCTGGGTCTCGCCGGTGGTCATCGCCTCCTCGGCGCGTTCGGCGCCGATCTCGGCGGCGCCCAGGCGGACCACGGCCGGGTCGATCCAGGTGGCGGCGTGCACCCCGTTGGTGACCGAGGTGATCGGCACCTCGGCGGGGTCGAAGCCGGGCCAGAGGCCGTCGAACATCGAGCGGCTGACCTCGCCGTGCAGGGTGGAGACCCCGTTGGCGCGCTGGGCCAGCCGCAGGCCCATGGCGGCCATGTTGAAGAGCTTCGGGTCCCCGCCGGCCCAGGTCTCGGCGCCGAGCGCGAGCACCGGCTCGACCGGGACGCCGGGCAGCGCGGCGTCGCCGTCGAAGTGACGGGCGACCAGCTCGCGGTCGAAGCGGTCGATGCCGGCCGGGACGGGCGTGTGGGTGGTGAACAGGGTGCCGGCCCGGACGGACTCCAGGGCGGCGGCGAAGTCCAGCCCGGCCCCGGCGGCGACCAGTTCGCGGATCCGCTCGACGCCCAGGAAGCCGGCGTGGCCCTCGTTGGTGTGGAAGACCTCGGGGGCGGGGTGCCCGGTGAGCCGGCAGTAGGCGCGCACGGCCCGGACGCCGCCGATGCCGAGCAGCATCTCCTGGAGCAGCCGGTGCTCGCTGCCGCCGCCGTAGAGCCGGTCGGTGACGTCCCGCTCGGCGGGCGAGTTGGCCTCGATGTCGGAGTCGAGCAGCAGCAGCGGGACCCGCCCGACCTGGGCCTTCCAGATGTGCGCGGCGAGGGTGCGGCCGCCGGGCAGGGCGAGGTCGACCCGGCAGGGGGTGCCGTCGGCCTCCCGGAACAGGCTGACGGCCAGTTCGTCCGGGTCCAGCAGGGGGTAGCGCTCCTGCTGCCAGCCGCTCCGGTCGAGGGACTGCCGGAAGTAGCCGTGCCGGTAGAACAGCCCCACGCCGATGATCGGGACGCCGAGGTCGCTGGCGGCCTTGAGGTGGTCGCCGGCCAGGATGCCGAGGCCGCCGGAGTACTGGGGCAGCGCGGCGGCGATGCCGTATTCGGGTGAGAAGTAGGCGACGGCGGTGGGCGGCGGGGTGGTTCCGCCGTCCTGGTGGGCCTGGTACCAGCGCGGGCCGGTGAGGTACTCGCGCAGGTCGTCGGCGAGGTCGCCGAGTCTGCGCAGGAAGCGCCGGTCGGCGGCGAGCGCGGCCAGCCGGGCGGCCGGGACCTCCCCGAGCAGCCGCACCGGGTCCTCGCCGGTCGCGGCCCAGACCTCCGGGTCCACGGACCGGAAGAGGTCCCTGGTCTCGGGGTGCCAGGACCAGCGCAGGTTGAGGGCCAGCTCGTGCAACGGCTGGAGTTGTTCGGGCAGGACGGTGCGGACGGTGAATCTGCGGATTGCCTTCACAGCGGTGAAGCGTAGCCTCGACGCTCGGTCCGACTACGGGTCAAGTGGACTATTGGGCATCCGTTCGGCCTATTGATGAGATCGCATTCGGCGCATTGGTCTGCAAGGGGGGCGCGCGAGGCGCACATTTCCGGGCGTCGCGCTACCAATGCGTGAACTCTGCGGAACAGATCCATTTCCGGCTGGTCCCGGGCCCCGGACAAAACCCGAAACTACTGTCGTACCGCTGCGAAAACCGTGTCGCCGGTGCGAGGATGGCCGAAGGTCGTTGATGCTGCGGGGACAACGACGACGGGTGGCGTCCCCCGTGGAGCAGCACGTCCGAATCCTTTTCGCGTTGATCGTTCCCCTTCTCCCTTAGCCCGTTCGGCGCTCACCGCGCACCGGCGCGTGTCCTCGCGCACGGTCGGCTCGTTCACGGGTCGACCGACCCGCCCGGGGGCGTGCCCCCGGAGGCGTGCGCCGGAACGCGCACCGGTTCCGGGGCGCCCCGCCACCGGTTCGGCGGGCGCCGGGCAGGTTGCCGGGGACAGCGGCGCGGGCAGGCTCCGGTCGCACGTCCACCCCACCCAGCAGTCCTCCCGGTACTCCCCCCGGCCCACCCCCGGCCCGCGGGAGCTGCCGCTGATCTCGGGCAGGAGTTTGGCATGCACGGCGACACGCGGGACCAGTTCACACCGGTGGCCGACACCGTCGACGCAGCGGTCGCGGAATCCGCCGGACGGATGGATTCTGACACTCGGACAGACCCGGCGATGCCGTCGCCCCGGGTGTCCGGGGCGGTCCGTACCGAATCCTCCGCAGCACAGGCTCCCGCGGCACAGCCCTCCGCAACGGCCCCACAACCCGGGGCCGAGGAGGGCCCGGCGGCGGCACCGGGCAGGCGCACCACCACCGCGCGCCGCAGCACCGCCACCGCGGGGGCCGGCTCCGCGGCCACCCCGCCGGAGCCCTCGGGAACCGCCGCGAGGACGCCCGCGCGCAAGGCCCCCGCCCGCAAGACCGCCGCCAAGACCGCCACCAAGCCCTCCGCCCGCAAGACGACAGAGAGCGACACCGTGATCGGCCGCATCCCCGTCCTGGACGTCAGCCCCCAGATCGACGCCGGCCGCCGCCCGGCCAAGGCCGTCGTCGGCGAGACCTTCCTGGTCACCGCGACCGTCTTCCGCGAGGGCCACGACGCCGTCAACGCCAACGTGGTGCTGCGCGACCCGCGCGGGCGCAGCGGCCCGTGGACGCCGATGCGCGAGCTCGCCGAGGGCACCGACCGCTGGGGGGCGCACGTCACCCCGACCGGCCCCGGCCGCTGGTCGTACCTGGTGGAGGCGTGGAGCGACCCGGTCGCCACCTGGCGCCGGACCGCCGCGGTGAAGCTGCCGGCCGGGATCGACACCGCGCTGGTCCTGGAGGAGGGCGCCCGGCTGCTGGAGCAGGCCGCCGCCGGGGTGCCGAAGAAGGACGGCCGGGCGCACGTGCTGGCGGCCGTGGACGCGCTGCGCGACCCGGGCCTGCCGCCGCTGTCCCGGCTGGCCGCCGCGCTCGCCCCCGAGGTGCTGGAGCTGCTGGCCCGCCACCCGCTGCGGGAGCTGCTCAGCGCCTCCCGCCCGCTACCGCTCCAGGTGGACCGCGAGCGCGCGCTGTTCGGCTCCTGGTACGAGTTCTTCCCGCGCTCGGAGGGCGCGGTGGTGGACCCGAACGGGGTCGAGCCGCCGCGGTCGGGCACCCTGCGCACCGCCGCCGAGCGGCTGCCGGCGATCGCCGCGATGGACTTCGACGTGGTCTACCTGCCGCCCGTCCACCCGATCGGACGAGCCTTCCGCAAGGGCCCGGACAACACCCTGACGGCCGGTCCGCACGACGTCGGCTCACCCTGGGCGATCGGCTCGCCGGAGGGCGGCCACGACGCGGTCCACCCGGACCTCGGCACCATCGAGGACTTCGACCACTTCGTCGCCGAGGCCGGGGCGCTGCACCTGGAGGTGGCGCTGGACTTCGCCCTCCAGTGCTCCCCCGACCACCCGTGGGTGAACAAGCACCCGGAATGGTTCAGCCACCGCGCCGACGGCACCATCGCGTACGCCGAGAACCCGCCGAAGAAGTACCAGGACATCTACCCGGTCAACTTCGACCAGGACATGGACGGAATCGTCAAGGAAACCGTCCGGACCCTCCGGTTCTGGATGTCGCACGGCGTCCGGATCTTCCGGGTCGACAACCCCCACACCAAACCGGTGGTGTTCTGGGAGAAGGTGCTCGGCGACATCGCCCGCACCGACCCGGACGTGGTGTTCCTGGCGGAGGCGTTCACCCGCCCCGCGATGATGCACACCCTGGCGAAGATCGGTTTCCACCAGTCGTACACGTACTTCACCTGGCGCAACACCAAGCGCGAACTCACCGAGTACCTCACCGAACTCACCGGCGACGCGGCCGCCTACATGCGCCCCAACTTCTTCGCCAACACCCCGGACATCCTGCACGCCTACCTCCAGCACGGCGGCCGCGCCGCCTTCGCGATCCGCGCCGTGCTCGCCGCCACCCTCTCCCCCAGCTACGGCGTCTACGCCGGCTACGAGCTGTTCGAGAACGAGCCGGCCCACCCCGGCTCCGAGGAGTACCTGCACTCGGAGAAGTACGAGCTGCGCCCCCGGGACTGGAACCGCACCGACACCCTCGCCCCGCTGCTCACCGTGCTGAACCGGCTGCGCCGGCGCCACCCGGCCCTGCAGCAGCTGCGCGACCTGCGCTTCCACCCGACCGACAACGAGCAGGTGCTCGCCTACTCCAAGACCGCGACCACCCCCGACGGCCTGACCGACCGGGTCATCACGGTGGTCAACCTCGACCCGCACCACGTCCAGGAGGCCACCGTCACGCTCGACGGCGACGGGCCCCACGCGGTGCACGACGAGCTCACCGGCGCCGCCTACACCTGGGGCCGGCACAACTACGTCCGGCTCGATCCCTCAGCCGAGCCGGCTCACCTCCTCACGGTTCGGAGGAACCCAGCGTGACAGTGAACGAGCCCGTCCCCGACACCTTCCCGGAGACCTCGAAGAAGAACCTGGACCCGGAATGGTTCAAACGTGCGGTCTTCTACGAGGTGCTGGTGCGGTCCTTCCAGGACAGCAACGGCGACGGGGTCGGGGACCTCAAGGGGCTCACGGCCAAGCTCGACTACCTGCAGTGGCTCGGCGTCGACTGCCTCTGGCTCCCGCCGTTCTTCGCCTCGCCGCTGCGCGACGGCGGGTACGACGTCGCCGACTACAAGTCGGTGCTGCCGGAGTTCGGCGACCTCGCCGACTTCATGGAGTTCACCGACGCCGCGCACGCCCGCGGCATGCGCGTGATCATCGACTTCGTGATGAACCACACCAGCGACCAGCACCCGTGGTTCCAGGCCTCCCGGGCGGACCCGGACGGGCCGTACGGCGACTTCTACATGTGGGCCGACGACGACAAGCAGTACCCGGACGCCCGGATCATCTTCGTCGACACCGAGACCTCCAACTGGACCTACGACCCGGTGCGCAAGCAGTACTACTGGCACCGGTTCTTCTCCCACCAGCCGGACCTCAACTACGACAACCCCCGCGTCCAGGACGAGATGATCGCCGGGCTGCGGTTCTGGCTCGACCTCGGCATCGACGGCTTCCGGCTGGACGCGGTGCCGTACCTGTTCGCCCGCGAGGGCACCAACTGCGAGAACCTGCCGGAGACCCACGAGTTCCTCCGGCGGGTCCGCAAGGAGATCGACGCCGACTACCCGGACACCGTGCTGCTCGCCGAGGCCAACCAGTGGCCGGAGGACGTCGTCGACTACTTCGGCGACTTCACGGCCGGCGGCGACGAGTGCCACATGGCGTTCCACTTCCCGGTGATGCCGCGGATCTTCATGGCCGTGCGCCGGGAGTCCCGGTACCCGGTGTCGGAGATCCTGGCCAAGACCCCGGCGATCCCGGGCGGCTGCCAGTGGGGCATCTTCCTGCGCAACCACGACGAGCTGACCCTGGAGATGGTCACCGACGAGGAGCGCGACTACATGTACGCGGAGTACGCCAAGGACCCGCGGATGCGCGCCAACGTGGGCATCCGCCGCCGGCTCGCCCCGCTGCTGGAGAACGACCGCAACCAGATCGAGCTGTTCACCGCCCTGCTGCTCTCCCTGCCCGGCTCGCCGGTGCTCTACTACGGGGACGAGATCGGCATGGGCGACAACATCTGGCTGGGCGACCGGGACGGCGTGCGCACGCCGATGCAGTGGACCCCGGACCGCAACGCGGGTTTCTCCTCCGCCGACCCGGGCAGGCTCAGTCTGCCGCCCATCATGGACCCGGTGTACGGCTACCAGGTGACCAACGTCGAAGCGCAGCAGAGCAGTTCGAGTTCACTGCTGCACTGGACGCGTCGCATGATCGAGATCCGCAAGCTCAACCCGGCGTTCGGCCTGGGCACCTACACCGAACTGCCGTCCAGCAACCCCGCCGTGCTGGCCTTCGTGCGCGAGTACGAGGGGGACCTGGTCATGTGCGTGAACAACTTCTCGCGGTTCGCGCAGCCGACCGAGCTGGACCTTCGGCAGTACGGCGGGCGGTACCCGGTCGAGCTGATCGGCGGAGTGCGCTTCCCGTCGATCGGCGAGTGGCCCTACCTGCTCACGCTGGCCGGCCACGGCTTCTACTGGTTCCAACTCCGGCAGCCCCCGCGCGCGAGCGGAACCGGGCGGTCGAAGTAACGATCCGCCGCGCCCGGCCACCAGCGGCTCGCACAGCACCACCAGACCCTCCGGGGGCGCGAGTTGACCCCCGCGCCCCCGGAGTTCTCTGCACCACCGCGTACGGAGAACAGCCCAACGGTCACCCACACGAAGGCGTGACACCCGAGCCGTGCTCGCGTGCCGCGACCGCCGCGCCGCCGAAATCCGGAAGACTGACGGACCCCGGCCACGACCCGTCGGGCCGTCCGCGTGCTTCCGGGGAAAGGGAGTCATGTCCGAAACCTCCCGTTCGCAAGCCCATGTGCAGCACGACGCCCCGGCCGGCTCCGCGCCGCACCCGGGCGCGCGGGGCACCGGGGTCCGGAGAACGGCCCTGGGGGTCAGCGAGCTCGTCCAGGCGGCCCTGCCGCTGATCGCCGAGTGGCTCCCCACCCAGCGCTGGTACGCCGGGAAGGGACGCCCCATCACCGGGCTCGTCCCGGTGGTCGGCACCCCGCTGCAGGTCGGCGACCCGGCCCTGCTGCACCTGCTGCTGCGGGTCGAACACGCCACCACGGCCGGCCTCCCGCACGGCGACACCTACCAACTGCTGCTCGGCGTCCGCTCCCAGGGCCCCGCCGGGATCGAACCCGGCGCCGTGCTCGGCCGGCTCACCCAGGGCCCGTACGACGGCGCCGCCCTCTACGACGCCGTGCACGACCCCGAACTCACCGGACGCCTGCTGGAACACCTGGCCACCGGCGACCGGTTCGGCTCGCTGTCCTTCCGCCGCACCCCCGGCTCCGGACTGCCCGCCAACCTCCCCGGCCGCGCCTCCACCGCCGAACAGTCCAACAGCTCGGTCATCTACGGCACCTCGTACATCCTCAAACTGTTCCGGCGCGTCCACCCCGGCACCAACCCCGACCTGGAACTCTCCCTCGCCCTCTCCCGGGCCGGCTCCACCCGCATCCCCCGGGTCGCCGCCTGGTTCGAGAGCCGGATGGAACGCGCCGAACCCGCCACCCTCGGGCTGCTCCAGCGCTACCTTCCGGACGCCGAGGACGGCTGGGAACTCGCCCTCGACCAGGTCGGCCGGCTCAAGGGCGACCGCTCCCCCGGCAACTTCGCCATCGAGGCGCACCGGCTCGGCCGGGCCACCGCCGAGGTGCACCGGGTGCTCGCCCGCTCCATGCCCGTCGCCCGGCTCGACCGCACCCAGACCGGCCGGCTCGCCACCGCGATGGCCGACCGGCTGGACAGCGCCGTCGCCGCCGTCCCCGGCCTGCTGCGCTTCCGCGCCGCCCTGCGCGCCGCCTTCCAGCAGCTCGCCGACGCCCACCCGGACGGCCTGCCGGTCCAGCGCATCCACGGCGACCTCCACCTCGGCCAGGCCATGCGCACCCCGCACGGCTGGGTGCTGCTGGACTTCGAGGGCGAGCCCGCCAAATCCGTCAACGAGCGCCGCGAACCCCAGCCCGCCCTGCGCGACGTCGCCGCGATGCTGCGCTCCTTCGACTACGCGGCCGCCCACCTGCTGGCCGGCGGCCCGGTCGACCCCGAGCTGGCCCACCTCGCCGCCGCCTGGGCCCAGCGCAACCGCACCGCCTTCTGCGCCGGGTACACCGCCGGGGGCGGCGCCGACCCGGCCGCCTCGCCGGAGCTGATGCGGGCCCTGGAGATCGACAAGGCGGTGTACGAGGTGGTGTACGAGGCCCGGCACCGGCCCAGCTGGCTGCCGATCCCGCTCGCCGCGATCAACCGGCTCGCCCTGTCCGTCTGACCCCGCGCTCCCGCCCCGCCCGCCCGCCACGAGTTCGCCCATCCCCGCCGCTGGAGGACCACGCCGTGACGCCGCTCGACCCGACCGGCCGCCCCACCCGCCCCGTTCCGGCCACCTTCCTGGCCGGGGCCGCCGCACCCGGGGCCACCGACCGCGGACGCACCGACCGCGGGGGCTCCGAACGCAGGGGCACCGAACACAGGGGCACCGAACCCGGGAGCTCGGCGCCGGGCCGGGAACCCGGGGCCCCCGCCCCGGCCGCTCCCCCCGCGGACGCCCCGGTCGGCGCCCTGCGCCTGCCCGAGGCTCCGCTGCCGCCGGCCGAGGTGGACCGGCTGGTGAACGGGCAGCACCACGACCCGCACGCCCTGCTCGGCGCCCACCCGGTGCACGGCGGGACGGCGATCCGGGTGCTGCGCCCGTTCGCCGACCGGGTGGTGGTGGAGACCGCCCACGGCCCCGCCGAACTCACCCACCAGCAGGGCGGGTTGTTCACCGGCCTGCTGGCGGGCGGCGAACTCCCGGACTACACCCTGCTGGTGGACTACCCCGACGGCGAGACCCAGCGCCAGCACGACGGCTACCGCACCCCGCCCACCCTCGGCGAACTCGACCTGCACCTGATCTCCGAGGGCCGGCACGAACAGCTCTGGCAGGCGCTCGGCTCGCACGTGCGCACCGTCGACGGCGTGGCCGGCACCGCCTTCGCGGTCTGGGCGCCCAACGCCGTCGGGGTGCGGCTGATCGGCGACTTCAACCACTGGAACGGCACCGGCCACCCGATGCGCTCGCTGGGCTCCTCCGGCGTCTGGGAGCTGTTCGTCCCGGGCGTCGCCGAGGGCGCCACCTACAAGTACGAGATCCACACCCGGCAGGGCTGGGTCCTCGACAAGGCCGACCCGCTCGCCCGGGCCGCCCAGTGCCCGCCCGGCACCGCCTCGGTGGTCACCTCCTCCACCCACCGGTGGCAGGACGACGAGTGGATGGCCCGCCGGGCGCGCACCGCGCACCACCGGGCCCCGATGTCGGTGTACGAGCTGCACCTCGCCTCCTGGCGGCCCGAGCTCACCAGCTACCGCGCCATCGCCGAGGAACTGCCCCGATACCTCAAGGAGTTGAACTTCACCCACGTGGAGTTCATGCCGGTGATGGAGCACCCCTTCGGCGGCTCCTGGGGGTACCAGGTCTCCGGCTACTTCGCCCCCACCGCCCGGCTCGGCGGCCCCGACGACTTCCGGTACCTGGTCGACACCCTGCACCGGCACGGCATCGGCGTCATCGTCGACTGGGTGCCCGCGCACTTCCCCAAGGACGACTTCGCCCTCGCCCGCTTCGACGGCGAGCCGCTGTACGAGCCCGCCGACCCGCAGCGCGCCGAACACCCCGACTGGGGGACGCTGGAGTTCGACTACGGCCGCACCGAGGTGCGCAACTTCCTGGTCGCCAACGCCGTGTACTGGTGCGAGGAGTTCCACATCGACGGCCTGCGGGTCGACGCGGTCGCCTCGATGCTCTACCTCGACTACTCCCGCGAGGGCGGCGCCTGGACGCCCAACCAGTACGGCGGCCGGGAGAACCTGGACGCGGCCGCCTTCCTCCAGGAGATGAACGCCACCGTCTACCGGCGCTGCCCCGGTGTGATCACCATCGCCGAGGAGTCCACCGCCTGGGACGGCGTCACCCGGCCCACCGACGCCGGCGGCCTCGGCTTCGGACTCAAGTGGAACATGGGCTGGATGCACGACTCGCTGGTCTACATGTCCAAGGAGCCGGTGCACCGCAAGTACCACCACAACGAGATCACCTTCTCGATGGTGTACGCCTACTCCGAGAACTACGTCCTGCCGATCTCCCACGACGAGGTCGTCCACGGCAAGCAGGCCCTGGTCTCCAAGATGCCCGGCGACTGGTGGCAGCAACGCGCCAACCACCGCGCCTACCTGGGCTTCATGTGGTCCCACCCCGGCAAGCAACTGCTCTTCATGGGGCAGGAGTTCGCCCAGGGCGCGGAGTGGGACCACGAGCAGGGCCCGCAGTGGTGGGTGCTCGACGAGCAGTGGCCCGCCCACCAGGACCACCAGGGCGTGCGCCGCCTCGTCCGCGATCTCAACCGGACCTACCGGGACACCCCCGCCCTCTGGGAGCTGGACACCACCCCGGACGGCTTCCGCTGGCTCGACGGCGGCTCCGCCGAGGACAACCTGCTCTCCTTCGTCCGCTTCGCCGCCGACGGCACCCCGCTGGTCGCCGTCTGCAACTTCTCCCCCGTCGTCCGCCACGGCCACCGGGTCGGCCTGCCCGCCCTGGACGGCCGCGAACAGCTCTGGGAGGAGCTGCTGAACACCGACGCCGAGACCTACGGCGGCAGCGGCACCGGCAACTCCCGCCCGATCAAGGCCGACCCGGTCGAGTGGAACGGCCAGCCCCGCTCCGCCGAACTGGTCCTGCCCCCGCTCGCCACCCTCTGGCTCCGGCCCGCCTGACCCCGTAGGCTCCCCGCCTGGTACTGATCGTCGGCAGGCGGGGGGCTTGCTCGTGTCCGTGGTCCTGGCACTGGCCTATCTGCTGCCGCCGCTGATCTGCTGGGCGTTCCTGGTCCGCACCCGCGCCGTCGGGGCGGCCGTCCTCGCCGTCCTCGCCGCGCTGGCCCTCGCGCTGGTCGGCCTGGAGCAGGAGTGGTACTTCACCCGCGCCACCGCCGAGATCGAGGCCGGGTACCCGCTCGCGGCCGGCCTGGTGGTGCTGGCGGGCGCACTGGTCGAGCGGCGACTGCGCGGCCCCCGGCCGGAGCGGGAGTTCCACCACCCGGTCGCCGGATCGGCCGTCGCGCTCACCGCCCACGCCCTGGTCGGCGCGGCCGTCGCCGTCGCCTACCCGCTGTTCGCCCACGACGCCTTCCTGCCGAGCGCCGCGGAGGTGTCCGTCCCCTCCGGCCTGACCGTCACCCACGCCGACGGGGGCTACTGCGGCTCCGACTTCTGCTCCCGCACCCTCACCATCGGCAGCACCACCGGCCTGCCCGCCGCCGAACTGGAGGCCCGCATGCGCGCCGCCCTCACCGCCGACGGCTGGACCCCGGGCCGCGACGGCGCCCTGCTCCGCCCGCACGGCTGGCTGCTGGACCAGCGCCTCTCGACCGCCTACCTCAAGGGCTCGGAGCTGGAACTGTCCGGCTCCGAAGCCGCCGACGCCACCCGCTGACCGCCCCGGTCGGCATCACCGGGGAGCCGTGACCGGGAACCCGAGCTCCTCGGCGGCCCGGCCGAGCTCGCGGTCGTAGCCGCCGGGCGCGCAGCGCGGCCGTCCGCGGTCCGGGCCCTTGGTCCCTTGCCCCTCACCCCCGCCTCTGCTCGCGAACGGGCGTTCGCGGTGCGAAGGTATGGTCGAGATGACCAGCTTCCGAGGCGACGGGACGGAGACATCCGCGTGGCGCGCAGCGTGTACGTGACCGGGATCGACCGGGGGGACGGCCGGCAGGCCGTCGAACTCGGGGTCATGGAACTGCTCACCCGCCAGGTGGACCGGGTCGGGGTGTTCCGTCCGCTGGTGCACGCGGCCGCGCCCGGCGAACCCGGCTCCGACCACGTCGTCGAGCTGCTGCGCGGGCGGTACCGGATCGACCTGCCGGGCACGGAGCTGTACGGGCTCACCTACGACGAGGCCGCCGCGCTGCAGGCCGCCCAGGGGCAGGACGAGCTGGTCTCCGCGCTGGTCGACCGCTTCCGCGCGCTGGAGCGGCGCTGCCAGGCGGTGCTGGTGCTCGGCACCGACTTCGCCGACACCAACATCCCGGACGAGCTGGCCTTCAACGCCCGGCTCGCCAACGAGTTCGGCGCCGCCGTGCTGCCGGTGGTCGGCGGCCAGGGCAAGGACCCGGAGGCCGTGATCGCCGAGGTGCTGGGCGCCCACCGGGCGTACACCGACCTCGGCTGCGAGACCCTGGCGATGATCGCCAACCGGACCTCCCCCGGCGCCAAGCAGCGGATCCAGCGCGCGCTCACCGCGAAGCTGCCGATGCCCGCCTACGTCATCCCGGAGGAACCGGCCCTGGCCGCGCCGACCGTCGCCCAGCTGGTGGAGGCGACCGGCGCCGACGTGCTGCTCGGCGACGCGGCCGGCCTGGCCCGGGACGTCCGCGGCTTCGTCTTCGGCGGCGCCATGCTGCCGACCTTCCTGGACGCGCTGACCGAAGGCGCCCTGGTCGTCACCCCCGGGGACCGCGCCGACCTGGTGATCGGCTCGCTGGCCGCGCACGCGGCCGGTGCCCCGCCGATCGCCGGCGTGCTGCTGACCCTCGGCCAGCACCCCGGCCCGAACGTGCTGGCGTTGGCCGCCCGGCTCGCCCCCGGCACCCCCGTCGCGGTCGTCCCGGAGGGCAGCTGGCCCACCGCCGCCACCCTGACCCACCTGGAGGGCAAGCTCACCGCGGCCAGCCCCCGGAAGGCCGAGATCGCCCTCGGACTGTTCGAACTGCACGTGGACACGGCCGAGTTGACCAACCGGATCGAGGTCGGCCGGTCCGAGCGGGTGACCCCGATGATGTTCGAGCACGAGCTGCTGGAGCGCGCCCGGGCCGGCCGCCGGCACGTGGTGCTGCCCGAGGGCACCGAGGAGCGGGTGCTGCGCGCGGCCGAGATCCTGCTGCGCCGCAACATCTGCGACCTCACCCTGCTCGGCGAGGTCGACGCGGTGCGCCGCAAGGCGGCGAGCCTGGGCATCGTCCTCCCGCAGGACGACCCGGGCGCCGACCGCGCCCAGGTCCGGGTCGTCGACCCGAGCACCAGCCCGCTGCGCCGCCAGTTCGCCGAGCTGTACACCCGGCTGCGCGCCCACAAGGGGATGACCGTCGAGCTGGCCCTGGACGTGGTCACCGACGTCTCCTACTTCGGCACCCTGATGGTCCAGGAGGGCATCGCCGACGGCATGGTCTCCGGCGCGGTGCACTCCACGGCGGCGACCATCCGCCCCGCCTTCGAGGTGATCAAGACCTCGCCCGGCGCGTCCATCGTGTCGAGCGTCTTCTTCATGTGCCTGGCCGACAGGGTGCTGGTGTACGGCGACTGCGCGGTCAACCCGGACCCGGACGCCCAGCAGCTGGCCGACATCGCGATCCAGTCGGCTGCCACCGCCGCCCAGTTCGGGGTCGAGCCGCGGGTCGCGATGCTCTCCTACTCGACCGGCACCTCCGGCTCGGGCGCGGACGTCGACAAGGTCCGCAAGGCCACCGAGCTGGTCCGCGCGCTGCGGCCGGACATCCTGGTGGAGGGCCCGATCCAGTACGACGCGGCAGTGGACGAGCACGTCGCGGCCACCAAGCTGCCGGGCTCGCCGGTGGCCGGGCGGGCGACCGTGCTGATCTTCCCGGACCTCAACACCGGCAACAACACCTACAAGGCCGTCCAGCGCTCGGCCGGCGCGGTCGCGGTCGGCCCGGTGCTGCAGGGGCTGCGCAAGCCCGTCAACGACCTCTCCCGCGGCGCGCTGGTGGAGGACATCGTCAACACCGTGGCGATCACCGCCATCCAGGCCCAGGACGACAAGGAGCCGCAGGCATGACCGGAGGGACGCGCGTCCTCGTTCTCAACGCCGGCTCCTCGTCGGTGAAGTACCAGCTGATCGACATGCTGGACGGCTCCCGACCGGCATCCGGGCTGGTGGAGCGGATCGGCGAGGCCGGGGGCCGACTGGTGCACACCCCGCGGTCCGGCGAGCGGCGCGAGCTGGTGCAGGCCTTCCCGGACCACTCGGCCGCGTTGAAGGCCGTCGCCGAGGAGCTGGCCGCCGACGGCCTCGGGCTGGACTCCCCCGAGCTGGCCGCGATCGGCCACCGGGTGGTGCACGGCGGCAAGCGGTTCACCGAGCCGACGGTCATCACCGACGAGGTGCTCCGGGAGATCCGCCGACTGATCCCGGTCGCGCCGCTGCACAACCCGGCGAACATCACCGGCATCGAGGTGGCCCGGGCGCTGCGGCCGGACCTGCCGCAGGTGGCCGTGTTCGACACCGCCTTCCACGCCTCGATGCCCGAGTACTCGGCCCGCTACGCGATCGACCGGGCCGTCGCCGACGAGCACCGGGTGCGCCGCTACGGCTTCCACGGCACCTCGCACCAGTACGTCTCGCGGGCCACCGCCCGGCTGCTCGGCAAGGACCCGGCCGAGGTCAACGTGATCGTGCTGCACCTGGGCAACGGCGCCTCCGCCTCGGCGGTCAGCGGCGGCCGCTGCGTGGACACCTCGATGGGCCTCACCCCGCTGGAGGGCCTGGTCATGGGCACCCGTTCGGGTGACATCGACGCGGGCGTGGTGTTCCACCTGCACCGGGTCGGCGGCCTGTCCGTCGACCAGATCGACGACCTGCTCAACCGCCGCAGCGGGCTGCGCGGCCTGTGCGGCGAGAACGACATGCGGGAGATCATGCGTCGTGCCGACGAGGGGGACGCGGACGCGAGGCTCGCCTTCGACGCGTACGTCCACCGGCTGCGCAAGTACATCGGCGGCTACTACGCGGTGCTCGGCCGGGTGGACGCGATCGCGTTCACCGCGGGGGTCGGGGAGAACGCGGCGCCGGTGCGCGCGGCGGCCACCGCGGGACTGGAGGAGCTGGGCATCGCCGTGGACCCGGAGCTGAACTCGGTGCGCTCGGGCGACGCCCGGATCATCTCGCCGGAGTTCTCCCGGGTGGCGGTCGCGGTGGTGCCGACCGACGAGGAGCTGGAGATCGCCCGGCAGGCCTTCGCCCTGGTGCACCGTGAGGGTGACCTGTCCGAGGACTGACACGGAATCGTCTCGTTCCTCGGGATCATTCGTCGGCGATTCCTCCCGGTCCGTGCCGAATGCACCGATAACACGAACGGATAGACTGATCCATATGCGCCGAGCGAAAATTGTCTGCACCCTGGGTCCGGCCACGGACTCCTACGAACAGCTGAAGGCCATCGTCGAGGCGGGCATGAACGTCGCCCGACTGAACATGAGCCACGGCAACCACGCGGACCACGAGGAGCGGTACCGGAAGGTCCGCCAGGTCTCGGAGGACACCGGCAAGGCCATCGGCGTCCTGGCCGACCTCCAGGGTCCCAAGATCCGTCTGGCGACCTTCGCCAACGGCCCGGTGACCGTCGACAACGGCGACGAGTTCACCATCACCACCGAGGACGTCCCCGGTGACCAGCACATCTGCGGCACCACCTACAAGGGCCTGCCCGGCGACGTGAAGCCCGGCGACCCGATCCTGATCAACGACGGCGTCATCGCCCTGGAGGTCGTCAGCGTCGACGGCCCGCGGGTGAAGACCGTGGTGGTCGAGGGCGGCGTGCTCTCGAACAACAAGGGCATCAACCTGCCCGGTGCGGCCGTGAACGTGCCCGCCCTGTCCGAGAAGGACAAGGACGACCTGCGCTTCGCGCTGCGGCTGGGCGTCGACATGGTCGCGCTGTCCTTCGTCCGCAACGCGGAGGACATCAAGGACGTCCACGAGGTCATGGACGAGGTCGGCATCCGGGTGCCGGTCATCGCCAAGATCGAGAAGCCGCAGGCCGTCGAGGCCATGGAGGAGATCGTCCTCGCCTTCGACGCCATCATGGTCGCCCGCGGCGACCTGGCCGTCGAGTACCCGCTGGAGCGGGTGCCGCTGGTCCAGAAGCAGCTGATCACCCTGGCCCGCCGCAACGCCAAGCCGGTCATCGTCGCCACCCAGATGATGGAGTCGATGATCCACGCCTCGCGCCCGACCCGCGCCGAGGTCTCCGACGTCGCCAACGCCATCCTGGACGGCACCGACGCGGTGATGCTCTCCGCCGAGTCCAGCGTCGGCAAGTACCCGGTCGAGACCGTCCGCACCATGAGCCGGATCTGCGAGAAGGCCGAGGAGGAGCTGGTCTCCCAGGGCCTCCAGCCGCTCAACCCGGGCCGCAAGCCGCGCACCCAGGGCGGCTCCGTCGCCCGCGCCGCGTGCGAGCTGGGCGACTTCCTGAACGGCAAGGCGCTGATCGCGTTCACCAAGTCCGGTGACACCGCGCGTCGGCTGTCCCGCTACCGCTCGCCGATCCCGGTGATCGCGTTCACCCCGGACTCGGCCACCCGCAACCAGCTCTCGCTGAGCTGGGGCGTCGAGTCGTACGTCACCGAGCAGGTGGCCACCACCGACGCGATGGTCGCGCAGGTCGACCGCGAGCTGCTCAAGCTGGGCGAGCTGGGCGAGGGCGACACCGTGATCGTCACCGCCGGTGTCCCGGTCGGCATCCCCGGCACCACCAACATGGTGCAGGTGCACCGCCTGGGCAGCCACGGCGAGTGACGCCCCGGTAGTACGAACGCCGGTGGGGCGGCCCTCCTGTACGGGAGGGCCGCCCCACCGGCGTTGCCGCGTCCGCTACGTGTCGCCGTGCGTCCGCCGGTCGCGGGTCACTTGTCGCTGTAGGGCGCGTCGTCGTTGAACAGGTGCATCCCCGGGATGTGCAGGGTGCCGCCGAACTGGCCGGCCTGCTTGGCGGTCACCCCGGTCAGCTCGATGTCCAGCGGGATCGGGATGGAGCCGATCAGGTCGTACAGCCAGCGCGGCAGGGTGTCCGGGGTGAGGGTGATCTCGCCCAGGTCGATCGGGATCGGCAGGCCGAGCAGCTTGGACAGGTGGCCGGACAGCCGCTCCACGTACATGGTGACCGGGCCGTTGCGCATGGTGGAGGTCGAACCCGGGGCGCCCTGGACGTGGAAGGTGACGCCGTTGCCCTCCAGGGTCGACATGTCGAGGTTCTCGATGTCCACGCTGTCGACCACGAACTTGAGCACCCGCTTGGTGCCGGTCGGGGTCTTCACGTCGTAGACGCCGTGGAAGACCGCGCCGTGCAGGCCGAGCCGGCTGGTCTGCAGCGTCCAGTTCTGCTCCGGGACGACGTGCTCGGCGGTGGCCGCACCGGCGGTCAGGTTCCGGGTGTCCACGTCGCAGTTGGGGTTCGCGGTGGGCGAGCCGGACGGGGTGGCGGTGGCCGAGGAGCTCGACGACGCACCCGCCGACGGGGTCGTGGCCGGGGCCGCCTTGCCGCTCGCCTTTCCGCCCGCCTTGCCGCTGGAGGCGGTGGCGGCCGGTGAGGGCTGCCCGCCCGAGGGCTGGGCGGCGGACTGCCCGTCCGGGGACCGGTCGGCGGGCGGCGCGGCCTGCTGGGTGCCGGCGGCCGGGGCCTGCGGCTGGGCGGGCTGCGCCGGGGTGCCGACCCGCGGGGCGGGGGCGGCCGGCCCCTGGGGGGTGGCACTCGGTGTCGCGCTCGGCGTCGGACTCGCCGGACCGCCCGGGTTCAGCAGGTGGTTGATGCCGCCGACGATGTCGTCGATCAGCCCGGCCTGGCTCGCGGTGGCCGTGCCGTCCCCGGTGCCCCGGTAGACGGCGCTGACCGCGCCGGCGCCGCCGGTGGCGGTGGAGCGGGCGGCGGACCGGGTGGCCGTCGTCGCCGGGGGCTTCACCGGCGCGGTGGTCGGCGCCGTGGTGGGCGCCGTGGTCGGCACCTGGGTCGGCGTGGTGGTCGGCAGCGAGCTCGGGCCGGCCGAGGGCGGCGCCGTCGGGCTCCCGGTCGGCGCGGGCGTACCGGTCGGCGCGGGCGGCGGCTCGGGCAGCTCGCTCTTGGGGACGGGCGTCTCCTCGACCGGCGCCACGTCCGGCACGGTCACCGGGGCATTGCCGCACGGCTTGCCCGCGGCGGACTCGGCGACCGCCGGGTTGGGCGTGTAGGCGGCCGCCATCAGCAGCGCGGTCGGCACCGCGGCCATCGCCAGGGCGCGGCCTCTCAGCCGGACCCGGACCGGCGTGCGCGGCGCGGCGTGCCGGCCGGAGCGCTGCGCGGGGACGGCCGTGCCCTCTGCTTGCTCGGCCGGCCCGGTCACCGCGCCCCCTCCTGCTCCCCGGCGGTGCCCTGCTTCGGAACGGCGGCCTCGGCGGCGGGCCCGGCGGCCTGCTGCTCGGGCGTGCCCTGGGCGGGCAGCTTCGCGGTGGGCGCCTCGGCGGCGGTGGTCTCGGCGGTGGCGACCTCGGTGGCGACGCTCTCCGCCACCGCAGCGTCCGCCTGCTTGCCGTGCCGTGCGCGCCGCCCCTTGGCCGGTGCGGTGGACGGCTCCGGCAGCGGCGCCCAGGAGACCATCAGTCCGCCGCCGATCAGACCGGGCAGCAGGGAGAGGCCGAAGCCCGCGAGGTTGGAGACCGGGATCGAGACCAGCGTCAGCAGGATGGTCGCGATGCCCGCGAAGACCCGTACGGCGGGCTGGAACCAGGCGGTCAGCCCGAGGATGATCATCAGCACCCCGATGATCAGCGACCCGGCACCGGCCGTGGTGGACATCGCGATGGTCAGCCCGCCGAAGGTGAGGTGGGCGTACGGGAAGTAGAGGATCGGGACGCCGGCGATCATGGCCAGCAGGCCGCCCCAGAAGGGCCTGGAGCGGCGGAATTCACGGAAGTGCCGCCAGAGCCACCCGATGGGGTTCTGCTGACGGGGCCGCGTCTCGACCGTTGCGCTGGACATGGTGCAGCTCCTCGACGTCGCTACGAGGGAAGAACGAAAAAGGTGGGTGCCGGGGGCGGCGGTCGCCCGCCGCTCCCGGCCCCGGGTTGCCCTGTCATCCGGGCACGCCGGTCGGCGTGCCGTCAGACGTGGCTCAGAAGCACTCGTTGCCCGCGCCGTCGCCGCTCTTGAGCGCGAGGTTGAGGCCGTTCAGCTTGAACGTGCCGGCCGAGGTGGCCCGCGCGGTCTGCTGAACGCCGCTCAGGTCGGCGGTCTTGGCGGACTGGGCGAAGCCGGTCGCGCCGGACGGCAGGCCGGCGCCGCCGCCCGCCTTGGTGACACCCGCGTGCGGGGCCCAGCCCTGGGTGGCCGTACCCGAGAGGGTGGAGGCGTCCTGGCCGATGTTCATCTGGCTGAAGGTCGCGTCCGCCTTCAGCTGCTCCAGGTCGATCAGCAGGTTGTCGGCCTGCACCGGCTTGCCCGCCTCGGTACCGGCGTGCAGCTGGAGGGTGATCTTGCCCAGGCCGAACGCGGACAGGTCCGTCACCACCGACTGGCACAGGTTGGTGATGTCGGCGTGGTCGAAGGCCGAGACCGCGACCGGGTGGGGCTTGCCGTTCGCCTCGATGTCGACCGAGCCGAACTGGGCGAAGTTGGTGCCGTGCAGCTGGTCGGTGCTGACCTTGAACTGCTGGCCGGAAATGCTGAACGAGGCGGCGAGCGCGCTGTTGGCGATCGAGACGCCGACCATCGCGGTGGCCGCGACGCTCGGCACCATCACCAGGGCGAAGCGCTTCCAGCGGGTCTTGCCGTAGGTCTTGGACATGCGAGTCCTCCTTCTAGGACGTACATCTCCGGCCTCCCGGCGGCGCGTCCCGCGCCGGTGGGAGCCTGGGATGGGAGAGAGCTACGTCCTCGGTAGCGGAGAGCGCCTTGGGCGTCGTCGGACGCGGGAGCGGCCTGCGTGCTGCGGCACTCCCGTCCCGAAACCGGCCGTCCTTGCGGGACGACGGGTCGGACCGACGACATCGGCGATCACCCCCGAGCGACAACCAGCGACCGCGCAGGGCCGCGCGGCCGGTCGAGGACAGGAACCGCCGTGGGACCGCGGATACCCCCCTGCCCTCCCTACCGCCGGCCGGAGCCGGCGGATCACCCGGTGGGGATCCCGCGCTCCGCGTGGCCGACGGGCTGTCGGAGGGTGTGGAGTCTGGGACCGGGCGTGGCCGATCGTGCTTGAATCCCGGGCGAAGCACAAGGGGTGCCTTACTGACGGGTAATGCAACACCAGGTGGCATTGATCATGGAATGGACCCGTGTTGCACCGTGCGTGACGTGTTGAAGGAAACGTGACGGCGAAATCTGCCGGAAACAGCAGCGAAACACCCGTGGGTGGTCACGGAAAGTGACCACCCACGGGTGAAATCAAGATTTGGTAAACCTCTGTCCGGTTGACCGGATTGTCGCCAAATCACCAGGCGACACCGCAGGTCATCCGACGTGCCAGGCACCCGGTGCCAGCACCGGGGCCGGACCGCCGCGGGAGCGGCTCAGAGCCGCCGCGGGAACGGCTCAGAAGAGCACGCGGGCCAGCGCAGCACGGGCCACGACCACCCGCGGGTCCTCCGGGCCGATCACCTCGAACAGCTCCAGCAGGCGCAGCCGGACGGTGTCCCGGTCCTCGCCGAAGGTCCGGCCGACGGTGTCCACCAGGCGCCCGAAGGCGTCCTCGACGTGACCGCCCACCAGATCCAGGTCAGCGGCCTGCAACTGGATGCCGACGTCCTTCGGGTCGGCGGCGGCGGCCGCCCGGACCGACTGGAGGTCCAGGCCCTCGACCCGCTTGAGCAGCTCGGCCTGGGCCAGACCCAGCTTGGCCTCGGTGTTGCCCGGCTGGTCGGCCAGCACGTTCCGGTACGCCTGGATGGCGCCGCTCAGGTCGCCGGCGTCCAGCGCGTCGTGCGCGGCGGCCAGCGCCGGGTCCTCCGGCCGCTGCGGGGCGGCGTCGTCGACCTCGCCCGGGACGACCGCGCCGCCGGAGATGCCGAAGCGCTGCTCGGCGACCAGGATCAGCTGGTCCAGCACCTTGCGGACGTTGGCGGCGCTCTCCGCGCCCTGGAACAGCGGCACCAGCTGACCGGCCACCACGGCCATCACGGCCGGGATGCCCTGGATGCCGAACTGCTGGGCGATCAGCTGGTTGGCGTCCACGTCGATCTTGGCGAGCACGAAGCGGCCGGCGTACTCCTCGGCCAGGCCCTCCAGGATCGGGCTGAGCTGCTTGCAGGGCCCGCACCACTCGGCCCAGAAGTCGATGACGACGGGCACCTCGGCGGAGCGCTGGACGACCTCGGTCTCGAAGGTGTCCTCGGTGACGTCGATGACGAGCTGGTAGGCGGGCTGGGGGGCGGCGACTCCGTCCGCCTCGGCGGCGGCCGCCTGGCGGGCCCGCTCGGCCCTGGCCTGCTCGGCCTTCTGGGCGGCCTCACCGGCCGCCTTCACTGCGGCGAGGTCGACCGCACCGCGCAGGGCGGAGCTGTTGAGACGCGAATTCCGTGGCTGCATGGCACCATCCTCCCCCGTCCGCGCTGCTCGCGGGCACCAACCTCCGGAAAGTCGCCCCGCGCGGGCTGCGCGGTGCGGGTTCCCGGTCGGCGCACCCTTCCCCCGGTAGCCTGAACCGTTCGGCGCGGATCCCCACCCGCACCCGCGCCGCCCCGTCCCACGGGGTCGGCGCCTGGTTGTCACTGCTTTCGCTACAGGTCGTAGCGTAACTGGAGCCGGTGCCCCGGCCGCAAGCCCCACCGGCGGTTCGGGGACGTGAGCTGCCCCACTTTCACGGTCCGCCCGGCTGCCCGAATGCGCGAACAGTCGCTACCGTTACCAGCCCCACCCAGGTTACTTACCAGTAGATCGCAAGGAGGCCCGGTGCCGGCCGCCCAGCCCTCCGTGAGACCGGACGACGCCGTCCGGGACGGCGCCGTACGGGCCAAGGGCCGTCCGCGCAGCGCCGCCGCCGACCTCGCGATCCTCGACGCCACCCGCGAGGCCCTCGCCGAACTCGGCTGGGGCGGACTGACCATGGGCCACGTCGCGAGCCGGGCCGGGGTCGCCAAGACCACCCTCTACCGGCGCTGGCCCTCCAAGAACGAGCTGGTGGTCGACGCCGTCGCCAGCCTCTTCGACGACCTGGTGATGCCCGACCTCGGCAGCCTGCGGGCCGACATCGAGGCCGTGGTCGGCCAGTTCGCCGACCTGCTGGCCCGCCCGGAGACCCAGGCCGCGCTGCTCGCCCTGTTCGCCGAGGGCACCCGGGACCCCCAACTGCGCCGCCGGATCCGGGAGGCCATCGTGGACCCGCAGAAGCGGCTGGTCCGGCAGGGCCGGGCGGCCGCCCAGGCGCGCGGCGAACTGGAGGCGGACACCGACACCGCGTCGGCCCGCGAGGAGGTCGACATCATCTTCGACACCATCGCCGGCACCGTCGAGCACCGCGTGCTGGTCAGCGGCGAGCCGATCACCCCCGCGTGGACCCGCCGCTTCATCGACCTGCTGCTCGGGCCGCTGATCATCGGCTGACGGCGCGCCGGAGCCGCCGTACGGACCTCCGTACGGCGGCTCGGGCGTTCAACGGGTCAGCCGGCCGGGCAGGCCCGGCGGCCCTGCGGTCAGAAGGCCGCGTTCTCCTGGTACGTCCCCCACTCCTGCCGCAGCGCGTTGCAGATCTCGCCCAGGGTCGCCTCGGCGCGCACCGCGTCCAGCATCGGCGGGATCATCGACTCGCCCGAGCGGGCCGCCGCCAGCATGGCGTCCAGCCCGGCCCGCACCGCCGCCTCGTCCCGGGCCGCCTTGCGCTCGCCCAGCGCCCGCACCTGCTCGCGCTCGACCTCGTGGCTGACCCGGAGGATCTCCAGGTCGGGGGTGACGCTGCGCGGGTGGCAGTTGACGCCGACCACGCGCTTCTCGCCCTTCTCCACCGACTGCTGGTACTGGAAGGCCGCCTCGGCGATCTCGCCGGTGAACCAGCCCTCCTCGATCCCACGCAGGATGCCGGAGGTGATCGGGCCGATCTCGTGGTCCGCCCGGCCCTTGTCCAGGATCCGCTGGAAGATCGCCTCGGCCTGCTGCTCGATCCGGTCGGTCAGCGCCTCGACGTACCAGGAACCGCCCAGCGGGTCGGCCACGTTGGTGACGCCGGTCTCCTCCATCAGCACCTGCTGGGTGCGCAGCGCGATCTCGGCCGCCTGCTCGGAGGGCAGCGCCAGGGTCTCGTCCAGCGCGTTGGTGTGCAGCGAGTTGGTGCCGCCGAGCACCGCGGAGAGCGCCTCGACCGCGGTGCGCACCACGTTGTTGTACGGCTGCTGCGCGGTGAGCGAGACGCCGGCGGTCTGGGTGTGGAAGCGCAGCCACTGCGCCTTGTCGGTCTTGGCGCCGAAGCGGTCGCGCATCCAGCGGGCCCAGATCCGGCGCGCGGCGCGGAACTTGGCGATCTCCTCGAAGAAGTCCAGGTGGGCGTCGAAGAAGAAGGACAGGCCGGGCGCGAAGACGTCCACGTCCAGGCCGCGGGACAGGCCCAGTTCGACGTAGGCGAAGCCGTCCGCGAGGGTGTACGCCAGCTCCTGCGCGGCCGTCGCCCCGGCCTCGCGGATGTGGTAGCCCGAGACGGAGAGCGGCTTGTACGCCGGGATGCCCTGGGCGCAGTGCTCCATCAGGTCGCCGATCAGGCGCAGGTGCGGCTCGGGGGCGAAGAGCCACTCCTTCTGCGCGATGTACTCCTTGAAGATGTCGGTCTGCAGGGTGCCGTTGAGCACCGCCGGGTCCACGCCCTGGCGCTCGGCGGCGACCAGGTACATGCAGAAGATCGGGACGGCCGGGCCGCTGATCGTCATCGAGGTGGTGACCTCGCCGAGCGGGATGCCGGCGAACAGCACCTCCATGTCGGCGGCCGTGTCGATGGCGACGCCGCAGTGGCCGACCTCGCCGAGCGACTTGGGGTCGTCCGAGTCGTACCCCATCAGGGTGGGCATGTCGAAGGCGACCGAGAGGCCGCCGCCGCCCGCGTCCAGGATCATCCGGTAGCGCTCGTTGGTCTGCTGGGCGTTGCCGAAGCCGGCGAACTGCCGGATGGTCCAGGTGCGGCCGCGGTAGCCGGTGGGGTGCAGGCCGCGGGTGAAGGGGTACTCACCGGGCCAGCCGATCCGCTCGAAGCCCTCGACGGGCTGCCCGGGCGCCGGGCCGTAGACCGGCTCGACCTCGTCGCCGGAGAGGGTGGTGAAGTCCGCGTCGCGCTTGCGGGCCTTGTCGTACCGCTGCTGCCAGCGCTGCCGTCCGCGCTCGATCTCCTCGGCGTCCATGGGCCGAACTCCGCTCCGTACGGCCGCCACGGCACCGGGCGGCACAGCTATTAGGACGTCCTACCAATTTACTCGGACGTCCTAGTACTTGTCGATGGAGCCCCGCCCGTGGAAACGGCGGCGGCCGGGAACGGCAGCCGGGCGGCCGGGCCCGGAAACGCCGAGGGCGCCCCTCCCCCGGCTGGGGAAGGGGCGCCCTCGTGGCGCGTGGTCGTGGCGCGTGCTTGCGGCGCGTGGTCGTGGCGCGCGCGGCTCAGACGCCGGCCGGCTGACGGGCGCCGCCCGCCGGGAGCTGCTCGGCGGCCTCGCGGGCCACCCGGCGCTCGAAGACGAAGGAGAGGAACGGGATGCAGCCCGCCGCCAGGGTCAGCACCAGGCGGCCGAGCGGCCACTTGAGCTTCTGCCCGAGCAGGAAGGTCACCACGAAGTACCCGATGTACAGGTAGCCGTGCAGCATCGCGACGTAGGTGGTCAGGTCCTCGGCGGTGCTGAAACCGTACTTCGCGACCATGAAGCCGCAGAACACCAGGAGTGCCACACCGGTCGCAATGGCCAGGCCGCGGTACCAGCCCAGCAGGGGGGTCGCCTTCATACTCTTCCTCGCCTCGCTCGGCTCTTCCGGCCGGTGCGCCCGGATCCGCGCACCGCTCCCACGAGGGTAGCCGCCCTCACGGCCGCCCCTGAGCAGCCCCCTCGTCCGGTTCGGCGAAGTCGCCCGCCGCGATCCGCAGCGGCTTGAGCAGTTCGAAGACCTGCCGGCACTGCTCGGGGCCGTACTCCTCCAGCCCGAACTCCATCGACATCAGCTCCCGGGTGGCCTCCTCGACCACCTCGCGGCCGCGCCCGGTGATCGCGGCGAGCACCCCGCGGCCGTCCAGCGGGTTGGGGCGGCGGGCGACCAGGCCGGCCCGCTCCAGCCGGTCGACGGTGTTGGTGACGCTGGTCGGGTGGACCATCAGCCGCTCGCCGATCTTGGAGAGCGAGAGCTCGCCGGTCCGGCTGAAGGTCAGCAGTACCAGCGCCTCGTACCGGGCGAAGGTCAGTCCGTACGGCTTGAGCACCGCGTCGACCCGGGACAGCAGGATCTGGTGGGCGCGCATGATCGAGGTGATCGCCGCCATCGAGGGCACGGTGCCCCAGCGGCGGGCCCACAGTTCGTCGGCGCGGGCGATCGGGTCGAAGTCGAGTGCGAGGGGCTTGGCCACCTCCTTACCGTACCGGCGGACGGGACGTGTGCTACCAGCCGTCCTGATGGTGGACAAGCGCGACGCGTGGCGGGATCCCGCCAATCGGACGGCCAGGTCCATACCTGGACATTGCGTCGGTGTGAACTGCGGGCAACAGCCGCCCGGCGCAACGGGGTTGACCTTCGAACGCCCGAACGCCCCGCTATCAGGCCTCGGTTCGGACCGGAACCCGCTGAAAGTCCGGGCGAAACGCCCGCTTTGTCCGTCCGTTCACATTCCGTCGCCTTGGCGGGACTTGGCCAATTCATGAGGAAGACCTGTCATTTGATTTGCTTGATTGTCATGCTTTCCGCCAACCCCGTTCGACCGCCACCACCCCCACCCAACCGGTGGCAGCCGCACGACCGTTCGGGGTCCTCGCACGTCAGCGCCCGTCCCGCCCCGAAGGTGCCGAACCCGGCCCCCGGGACGCGGCGCGACCGCGCCCACACGCGGTTTCCCGGAAGGACTCGTCCGTGAAGCGAAAGCTCGCCGCAGTCGCCGTACTCTCCGCCACCGCTCTGCTCACCGGTGTCGTCCAGGCCGGCGCGGCCCAGGCCGACCCCGCCCCGCAGGCCGGCAGCTCCCAGCAGCTCGCCGCCCTGCTCGCCCAGGCGAACGGCCAGTCCGGCAAGGTCGCCCACGCGCTGGCCCTCGGCGGCCAGGAGCAACTGGTCGCCAAGGACGTCGTGGTGGACGCCGACGGCACCCGCCACCTCCGCTACGAGCGCACCCTCGCCGGGCTCCCCGTCCTCGGCGGCGACCTGGTCGTGCACCAGAAGGCGGACGGCACCACCACCGCCGTGGACAAGGCCGTCGGCGCGAAGCTCGCGCTGCCCAGCCTCACCCCGCAGATCCCCGCGGACAAGGCCGCCGCCCAGGCCACCGGCGCCGTGCAGTCCACCGTCGGCATCACCGTCGACGAGGACGAGGCGCCGCTGACGGCGGTGCACCAGACCGGCAAGGCCGAGCTGGTGGTCTGGGCCACCGACGGCAGCCCGCGCCTGGCGTACCGCACCACGGTCGAGGGCGAGCGGGCCGACGGCACCCCGAGCCGCCAGCTGCTGGTCACCGACGCGGCGAGCGGCCAGGTGCTCTCCACCCACGAGGAGGTGCAGACCGCCTCCGGCACCGGCAAGGGCGTCTTCGTCGGCACCGTCCCGCTGACCACCACCCAGAGCGGCAGCTCCTACCAGCTCAAGGACGCCACCCGCGGCGGCCAGGCCACCTACACCCTCAAGGGCAAGACCTCCGGCTCCGGCACCCTGGTCGCCAACACCACCAACAGCTTCGGCAACGGCCTCGCCTCCAACGCCGAGTCCGCCGCCGTGGACGCCCAGTACGGCGCCGCGGCCACCTGGGACTTCTACAAGACCACCTTCGGCCGCAACGGCATCAAGAACAACGGCGTCGGCGCCGCCAGCCGGGTCCACTACGGCTCCAACTACGTGAACGCGTTCTGGGACGACTCCTGCTTCTGCATGACGTACGGCGACGGCGCCAGCAACACCCACCCGCTCACCGCGCTGGACGTGGCCGGCCACGAGATGAGCCACGGCGTCACCTCCGCCACCGCCGGCCTCAACTACTCCGGTGAGTCCGGCGGCCTCAACGAGGCCACCTCGGACATCTTCGGCACCATGGTCGAGTGGTACGCCAACCTGCCCTCCGACAAGCCGGACTACCTCATCGGCGAGCAGATCAACATCAACGGTGACGGCAAGCCGCTGCGCTACATGGACCAGCCCTCCAAGGACGGCGCGTCGGCGGACTACTGGTCCTCCACGGTCGGCAACAAGGACGTCCACTACTCCTCGGGCGTCGCCAACCACTTCTTCTACCTGCTGTCCGAGGGCAGCGGCGCCAAGACCATCAACGGCGTCAGCTACAACAGCCCGACCTCCAACGGCTCCAGCCTCTCCGGCATCGGCCGGGACAAGGCGGCGAAGATCTGGTACCGCGCGCTGACCACCTACTTCACCTCCACCACCAACTACGCGGCGGCCCGCACCGGCACCCTCAAGGCCGCGGCGGACCTGTACGGCGCCACCAGCGCCGAGTACAGCGCCGTCGCCGCGACCTGGACCGCCGTCAACGTGAAGTGACGCACGGCGGAAGGTGAGCTGGACGCCCGGGGCCCCGTTGGAGGGCAGGCCCCGGGCGTCCGTCCATGTCCGCCGCCGCCCGTCCGCGCCGCCCCGGAGGCGAGCGGGCGGGTCCCCGCCCCGAGCCGACCGTCGGCGCCCGGTCCCAGCGCCCCGGAGGCGAGCGGGCGAGCAGCAGTCAAGCGGTCCCGGCTGGCGGGCTCCCGCCAGCCGGACGAACCGTAGATTCCGGACAGTGGACGGCAACCGAACCATCCGCCCCGCCCCTGGCGACTCCTGGCCAATCCCGGGAGGCGCCCTGTCCTTTCCTGCCACGGATTGTCATGCTTATGACCAAGCCCCCGCCCGACGCTCCGTCGCCCCCACCCAACTGACGGATCGCCAACAGCCGCGCGGGAGCAGCACGTTCGCGCCCTACCGCCCCAACGGCGCCACCCCCGGCGCCCCGGTACGCGGCGCACCCGCAGGCACCCGCGGGTCTCGTGGAAGGAACTGCCCCACGTGAAGCGAAAGTTGACCCTCCCGGCGGTGCTCTCCGCCACCGCACTGCTGGCCGGCGTCGTCCAGATCGCCGCCCTCCCCGCCGCCCAGGCGGCCGTACCCGGCCCGCCGTCGGCCGCCCCGCTGGCGCTGGCCGCCGCGCAGAGCGCGCCGCTCGCGCAGCAACTGGCCCTCGGCGGCCAGGAGCGGCTCGTCGTCAAGGACGCCGTGGTGGACGCCGACGGCACCCGGCACCTGCGCTACGAGCGCACCTACGCCGGCCTGCCGGTGCTGGGCGGCGACCTGGTCGTCCACCAGCGCCCGAACGGCTCGGTGGCCTCGGTGGACCGCGCCTTCGACGGTCGGCTGGCGCTGACCACGACCACCCCGGCGCTCACCGGCGGCCAGGCCGCCGCGCGGGCCGCCGACGCCGTCCGGGCGACCGTCGGCCTGGCCGCGGACGCGGACGAGCCGGCGCTCAGCCGGGTGGACGGCGCCGGCACACCGGAACTGGTGGTCTGGGCGGCCGACGGCGACCCGCGACTGGCCCACCGCACGGTGGTCCAGGGCCAGCGGGCCGACGGCACCCCGAGCCGCCAGGAGGTCGTCACCGACGCCGCCACCGGCCGGGTGCTCTCCAGCCAGGAGCAGGTGATGACCGCGACCGGCACCGGCAAGGGCGTCAACGTCGGCACCGTCACCCTGACCACCACCCAGAGCGGCTCGACCTACTCGCTCAAGGACGCCTCCCGGGGCAACCAGTCCACCACCGACCTCAAGGGCGGCACCTCGGGCAGCGGCACGCTGTTCAGCAACACCACCAACTCCTGGGGCAACGGCTCGCCGTCCAACCGCGAGTCCGCCGCCGTGGACGCCCAGTTCGGCGCGGCCGCCACCTGGGACTTCTACAAGACCACCTTCGGCCGCAACGGCATCAAGAACAACGGCGTCGGCGCCGCCAGCCGCGTCCACTACAGCAGCAACTACGTGAACGCGTTCTGGGACGACTCCTGCTTCTGCATGACGTACGGCGACGGCTCGGGCAACACCCACCCGCTCACCGCCATCGACGTCTCCGGCCACGAGATGAGCCACGGCGTCACCTCCGCCACCGCCGGCCTGATCTACTCGGGCGAGTCCGGCGGCCTCAACGAGGCCACCTCGGACATCTTCGGCACCATGGTCGAGTGGTACGCCAACCTGCCCGCCGACCCGCCGGACTACCTGATCGGCGAGAAGCTCAACATCAACGGCAACGGCACCCCGCTGCGCTACATGGACAAGCCGTCCAAGGACGGCCGCTCGGCCGACTACTGGTCCTCCACGGTCGGCAACAAGGACGTCCACTACTCCTCGGGCGTGGCCAACCACTTCTTCTACCTGCTGTCCGAGGGCAGCGGCGCCAAGGTCGTCAACGGGGTCAGCTACAACAGCCCGACCTCCAACGGCTCGACGGTGACCGGCATCGGCCGCAACAAGGCGGCCGCGATCTGGTACCGCGCGCTGACCGTCTACATGACCTCCACCACCAACTACAAGGCCGCCCGCACGGCGACCCTCAAGGCCGCCTCCGACCTCTACGGCGCGACCAGCGCCGAGTACAAGGCGGTGGGCGCGGCCTGGAGCGGGGTGAACGTCAACTAGCCGCCCCGGCGTCAACCAGCCACCACCGGTGAGAAACGGCGACAGGCTGCCGCGGCCCTTTGGGAGAGGAGGCCGTGGCAGCCTGTCGACCGTCCGCGCACGGGCGGGACCGGGCGGGCGGGACCGGGCAGGAGCCGGATCAGGCGGTGGCGGGATCAGGCGGTGGCGGGATCAGGCGGTGGCGGGCCGCAGCTCGCCGCGCTCCTCCCGGCCGAGCATCCGCTCGGCGAAGAAGCCGCCGAGCGGCAGCACCGAGAGCACGAAGAGCAGGGCGCCGCGCTTGACGTCCCACTTCTGCGCCTGCCAGGCCTGGATCCAGAAGACCACGTACAGGATGAACAGGATCCCGTGGACCATGCCCATCACCGGCACGGCGTCGAAGGACGTGGTCCGCTTCAGCACCGAGCAGATCAGCAGCAGGATGAAGGAGATCCCCTCGGGAGCGGAGACCAGGCGCAGGCGGTGGACGGCGCTGCTGTTCACGTTGGATACCTCAATACGGGGGTCGGAGGCGTGGGCACGCTTGTGAAGCGACTCACAAGCCTTCCGGCCATTATCACCGAGCACACGTACGGGCCCCGGGCCGGGGGTGGCCACCGTGCCGGATGTCACAGCCGCGCGCCAGAACCCCGCCGGTCGCAGCAGGGCGTCGCCCGCACCCCCTATCCTGCTGCCCGCGCGCCCGACGGAACCGGGCGCCACCGGCATCGCACCACGGGGGTAGCACCACATGTTCAAGCGTGACTGGGACCGCAGGACCTGCGCCAAGCGCGGCCACATCACCTACGCGCCGGCCGAGCCCGAACTGGCCGCCCGGCTGCACACCGCCACCGCCGTCGGCGACGCCTGGCGCTGCCTGCGCTGCGGCGACTTCGCGCTCGGCGCCCCGCACGGCTCCGGCCCGGCGGCGGACGCCCCGCTGGTGCCGCGCGGCAAGGCCCTGCGGGACCTCTTCATCCTGCGCTTCCTGGCCGTCGAGCGGGTACTGCGCGGCGTGATCATCATCCTGATGGCCTGGGGCGTCTGGAAGTTCTCCAACAGCCAGGAGGCCGTGCAGCGGATCTTCGAGGACGACCTCACGATCTTCAAGCCGGTCACCGACCACTTCCACTGGGACCTCGACCACGCCCCGATCGTCGAGACCATCCGCAAGACCTTCGGCTACCAGAAGAAGACCCTGCTGATCGTCGCCGGCGCGATGATCGCCTACGCGCTGATCGAGATCGTCGAGGCGGTCGGCCTCTGGCTGGGCAAGCGCTGGGCCGAGTACCTGACCGTGGTCGCCACCGCCGCCTTCCTCCCGCTGGAGGGCTACGAGCTGCACGAGCACGTCAGCGCCGTGAAGGTCTGCACCCTGCTGCTGAACATCGCCGCGGTGCTCTGGATCATGCTCTCCAAGCGGCTGTTCGGCCTGCGCGGCGGCGTGGTGGCCTTCGAGGCGGAGCGCCACTCGGCCTCGCTGCTGGAGGTCGAGGAGGCCGCCGGGACCGTCCCGCACCCCGGCCACGGCCACGGGGCGCACGCACGCTCCTGACCCGAACGATTGTCCCGAGTCCGTACCGGTCCGCCCCGGCCCTCTCGCCCGGCCGCCCCCGCGGCGGCTAGATTGCGGCCGTGGCACAGTTCAGACTCCAGGGATCGCGGGTCCTCGCCGTCGAGTTGGGCGGGGACGCCGTCAAGGCCCGGCACGGCTCGATGGTCGCGTACACCGGCCAGATGACCTTCAAGAAACTGACCGGCGGCGGGGACGGGCTGCGCGGCATGGTCGCCCGCAGACTCACCGGCGAGCGGATGACGGTCATGGAGGTGAAAGGGCAGGGCACCTGCTACTTCGCCGACCGGGCCACCGAGATCAACCTGGTCCGCCTCGACGGGGAGACGCTCTACGTCGAGGCGGACAACCTGCTCTGCACCGAGGCCGGGCTGCACACCGGCACCAGCTTCACCGGGCTGAACGGCGTCTCCTCGGGCAACGGCCTCTTCACCACCAAGGTGGAGGGGCACGGCTGGGCGGCCGTCACCTCCAACGGGCCGGCCGTCATCCTGCGGGTCGGCAAGGACATGCCGCTGCGGGTCGACCCCGGCGCGTACGTCGCGCACACCGGCAACCTGCACCGCAGCGTGAAGTCGGGCGCGGGCTGGACCACGGTGATCGGCGAGGGCGGCGGCGAGGCCGTGCAGGTCGAGTTCACCGGCGAGGGCCTGGTGTACGTCCAGCCCTCGGAGAAGGTCACCATCGGGGGTGACGTCTGATGGGCTTCACCCGGATCAACGGCAAGATGGTCGAGGCCCAGGTGGTGCCCGGCCAGCGGCTGTTCAGCCAGCGCGGGGCGATGCTCGGGTACACCGGCGACGTCCGCTTCACCCCGAACATCACCGGCGGCCAGGGCGGGGTGATGTCGATGATCGGCCGGCGGGTCGCCAACGAGGACACCCCGCTGATGACGGTCGAGGGCCAGGGCCGGGTGATGTTCGGCCACGGCGGCCACCACGTGCACGTGATCGACCTGGTCGGCGACACCCTGTTCGTCGAGGCGGACCGCCTGCTCGCCTTCGAGGGCACCCTGCGCCAGTCCACCGTCTTCCTCGGCTCGCAGGGCGGGGTGATGGGCATGGTCCGCGGCCAGGTCAGCGGGCAGGGCCTGTTCACCACCCGGCTGGAGGGCCACGGCTCGGTCGCCGTGATGGCCCACGGCGGCGTCTTCGAGCTGCCGATCACCCCCGGCCAGTCGGTGCACGTCGACCCGCAGGCATACGTGGCGCACCGCGGCGAGGTCCGCAACAAGCTGTCCACGGCGATCGGCTGGCGCGAGATGATCGGCCGCGGTTCGGGCGAGGCGTTCCAGCTGGAACTGTCCGGGCAGGGCACGGCGTACGTCCAGGCGAGCGAGGAGAAGCTCTGATGTCCCACCCGCCGCAGCCGCCGCGGCCGCCGTACGGGCAGTCGCCGCACGACCAGCAGACCCAGCCGGGCTTCACGCTGCCGCCGAACCACGGCCGCTCCGCGGACCACCCGCCGCCGCCTCCCCCGCCGCCGTCCTACCAGCCGCAGGCCTATCCGCAGCAGGCCCACCAGCCGCCGCAGGACCAGCCGCAGCAGCCCCAACAGTCGTACGCCCAGGAGCAGTTCGGCGGCCCGCAGGCCCCGCTGCCGACCACCCACGGCGGCACCGGCCCGGTGGTGTACGACGCGCACACCCTGCCGGCCAACGACAACGTCAACCCGTACGCCTTCGCCGTCGAGCTGAACGGCTCCTACTTCCTGCAGAAGGGCAAGATGGTCGCCTACTACGGCGACATCTCCTTCCGCGGCGTCGGCGCCGGGATGGTCGACCGGGTGCTCGGCCAGCACTTCAACTCCCCGCTGCACGCCGCGGACTGGGTGGTCGCCCAGGGCTCCGGCCGGCTGCTGCTGGCCGACCGCGCCTTCGACCTCAACTCCTACGACCTGGACGACGGCAACCTGACCGTCCGCTCGGGCAACCTGCTCGCCTTCGACCCGACACTGCGGCTCAAGCAGTCGATCATCCCGGGCTTCCTGACCCTGATCGGCACCGGCCGCTTCGTCGCCGCCTCCAACGGGCCGGTGCACTTCGTGGAGCCGCCGGTCCGGGTGGACCCGCAGGCGCTGGTCGGCTGGGCGGACTGCCCGGCGCCGTGCCACCACTACGACCACGACTACCTGCACGGGGTGGTCGGCGGCCTGCGGCGGCTGACCGGCATCGGCGGCGCCTCCGGCGAGGAGCACCAGTTCGAGTTCATCGGCGCCGGGCAGGTGCTGGTGCAGTCCAGCGAGACGCTGCTGGCCGAGCGCCCGGTCGGCCGGGTGGACGCCGAGGCCGGGGTTCCGGGCAGCGGGGTGCCGAACCAGCCGGGCCACGGCGGCAACCAGTCCAACGCACCGGGCCTCGGTAACCTGGGCGAACTCGGTCGGCGTTTCGGTCTGTAAACTTGTACAAGATTGAACTAAATCGGCTATGCTTGGCCCCATGGATACGCACACGATCGACACTGCGGACAACCCTCCGCCGCAGCCCGAGGAGGAGACTCCCTGGCTGACCGCCAGGGAGCAGCGGATGTGGCGCGCCCATCTGGAGGTCGCCAAGCTGCTGGACTACCAGCTCAGCCGCGAACTCCAGCCCCACAACCTGGCGATCAACGACTACGAGATCCTGGTCGTGCTCTCCGAGGCCCCCGACCACCGGATGCGGATGACGGACCTCGCGACCGCCACCCTGCAGTCCAAGAGCCGGCTCTCGCACCAGATCACCCGGATGGAGAACACCGGGCTGGTGCTGCGCCAGGAGTGCCCCGGCGACCGCCGCGGCCTCTACGCCCACCTCACCGAACAGGGCTGGGAGACCATGCAGCAGGTCGCCCCCGACCACGTGCGCAGCGTCCGGGCCCACTTCATCGACCGCTTCACCCCGGAGCAGCTCGACGCCCTCTACGAGGCCCTGGCCCCGGTCGCCGAACACCTCCGCGGCCTGCGCGGCCGGTCCTAGCCGGTCCTGGCCGCACCTGGCCGCACCTGGCCGCACCTGGCCGCACCTGGCCGCACAGCGGACCGCGGCGGGGCCCCGGACCGCAGCCGGTCCGGGGCCCCGCGCGCGACGCTCAGCCCGTGGTCAGGCCCGCGACCAGTTCGTCGGCCGCACCGTACGGGTCCAGCTCGCCGTTGACCACCCGCTCGGCCAGGCCGGCCAGGTGGCGGTCGCCGGAGAGGTCGCCGATCCGGGCGCGCAGCTCGGCCAGCGCGATCGCCTCGATCTCCTGGGCGGCCCGACGGCGGCGGCGCACCGCCAGTTCGCCGGTCTCCTCCAGCCAGGCGCGGTGCTTCTCCAGGGCCTCGACCACCTCGTCCACGCCCTCGCCGCGGGCCGCGACGGTCTTCACGATCGGCGGGCGCCAGTCCCCCGCCTCGCGGGCCTCGCCGAGGCCCAGCATGTGGTTGAGCTCCCGCGCGGTGGCGTCGGCGCCGTCCCGGTCGGCCTTGTTGACCACGAAGACGTCGCCGATCTCCAGGATGCCCGCCTTGGCCGCCTGGATGCCGTCGCCCATCCCGGGGGCCAGCAGCACCACGGCGGTGTCCGCCTGGGCGGCGACCTCGACCTCGGACTGGCCCACGCCGACGGTCTCCACCAGGATCACCTCGCAGCCGGCCGCGTCCAGCACCCGCAGCGCCTGCGGCGCCGCCCAGGACAGCCCGCCCAGGTGCCCGCGGGTGGCCATCGAGCGGATGAACACCTCGGGGTCGGTCGCGTGGTCCTGCATCCGGACCCGGTCGCCCAGCAGCGCCCCGCCGGAGAACGGCGAGGACGGGTCGACGGCGAGCACCCCGACCCGCTTGCCGAGCCGCCGGTAGGCGGAGACCAGCGCCGAGGTGGAGGTGGACTTGCCCACCCCGGGCGAGCCGGTCAGGCCCACCGTGTACGCCTGCCCGGTGTACGGCGCGAGCGCGGCCATCGCCTCCCGCAGCTGCGGGGCGGCGTTCTCGACCAGCGTGATCAGCCGGGCGACCGCCCGCGGCCGGCCCTCCCGGGCCTGCTCGACCAGCGTGGCGACATCGATCATCAGGAGCTCCTTGCGCGGATGCCGGCGGGTGGCGGCGGCGTACGGCGGCGAACGACGGCAGATGCCGAAGGGGCCGCGGACCACTTGTGGCGGTCCGCGGCCCCGGGGTCACAGCGGCGCGGTCAGGCCTTCGGCACGCGCACGATCAGCGCGTCGCCCTGGCCGCCGCCGCCGCACAGCGCGGCCGCGCCGACCCCGCCGCCGCGGCGCTGCAGCTCCAGCGCGAGGGTCAGCACCACGCGGGCGCCGGACATCCCGATCGGGTGGCCGAGCGCGATCGCGCCGCCGTTGACGTTGACGATGTCGGCGGAGACGCCGAGGTCCTTCATCGACTGGTGGGCGACGGCCGCGAAGGCCTCGTTGATCTCGATCAGGTCGAGGTCGGAGACCTCCAGGCCCTCCTTGCCCAGCGCGTGCTTGATCGCGTTGGACGGCTGCGACTGGAGCGAGTTGTCCGGGCCGGCCACGTTGCCGTGGGCGCCGATCTCGGCGATCCAGGTCAGGCCCAGCTCCTCGGCCTTGGCCTTGCTCATCACGACCACGGCGGCGGCGCCGTCGGAGATCTGCGAGGAGGTGCCGGCGGTGATCGTGCCGTCCTTGGTGAAGGCGGGGCGCAGCTTGGCCAGGCCCTCCACGGTGGTGTCGGCGCGGATGCCCTCGTCCTGGCTGAACAGCACCGGCTCGCCCCTGCGCTGCGGGATGGCGACCGGGACGATCTCGGCCTCGAAGACGCCGTCGGCCTGCGCCTTGGCGGCCCGCTGGTGGGAGGCGGCGGCGATCTCGTCCTGCACGTCGCGGGCGATGCCCAGGCGGGTGTTGTGCTTCTCGGTGGACTCGCCCATCGGGATGTTCTCGTAGGCGTCGGTCAGGCCGTCGTGGGCCATCGCGTCGAGCACCTCGACCGCACCGTACTTGTAGCCCTCGCGGGACTTCGGCAGCAGGTGCGGGGCGTTGGTCATGGACTCCTGGCCGCCGGCCACCACGATGTCGAACTCGCCGGCCCGGATCAGCTGGTCGGCCAGGGCGATGGCGTCCAGGCCGGAGAGGCAGACCTTGTTGATGGTCAGCGCCGGGACGTTCATCGGGATGCCGGCCTTGACGGCCGCCTGGCGGGCCGGGATCTGGCCGGCGCCGGCCTGCAGCACCTGGCCCATGATCACGTACTGGACCTGCTCACCCGTGATGCCGGCCCGCTCCAGCGCGCCCTTGATCGCGAAGCCGCCGAGGTCGGCACCGGAGAAGCCCTTGAGGGAACCGAGCAGGCGGCCCATCGGGGTCCGCGCACCGGCAACGATCACAGAGGTGGTGTTGGTCATGGGACGGGCCCCTTCGCACGTCGTGGCCAGGTGGTGAGGATGCGCTCAGGGTACTGACCCGTTTTCCGCCCGTCACCGGAGCGACGGTGTGATCGAGCGCACTGGCACCGTCCAGTCAACACCGTGCCGATGCGGTCCGGGTGAACGTCCGGGTGATTCCCGGCGTGTGAGCAGGCTCGCACGTCCGGCACTGGCGCCGCCTCGGCGCCGTACGCTGCACTGGGTGCCACTGTCCGTCCACCGCCCCTGGAGGCGCCGTGCTGACCCGCATCGACCACATCGGCATCGCCTGCCGAGACCTCGACAAGACGGTCGAGTTCTACCGCGCGACCTACGGCTTCGAGGTGTTCCACAGCGAGGTCAACGAGGAGCAGGGGGTCCGCGAGGCCATGCTCCGGATCAACGGCACGGACGACGGCGGCGCCTCCTACCTCCAGCTGCTGGAGCCCACCCGCCCGGACTCCACCGTCGCCAAGTGGCTGGAGAAGAACGGCGAGGGCGTGCACCACATCGCCTTCGGCACCGCCGACGTGGACGGCGACTCCGAGGCGATCCGCGACAAGGGCGTCCGGGTCCTGTACGACCAGCCGCGGATCGGCTCGATGGGCTCGCGGATCACCTTCCTGCACCCCAAGGACTGCGGCGGCGTGCTGACCGAGCTGGTCACCTCGGCCCAGCCGGGCGAGCACGAAGGGCACTGAAACGACCTCCGAACCACTCCCGGTGCCGCCCGCTCCCGGGCGGCACACCGGAGTTGGGCCCGTAGCGACCCGTCAGTAACGTGGTCCGGCAGCCGGAAAACCCCCACGCGGCCATTCCCCCACGGTGCGCGCCCACTACAATGCCCAGGTGCGCGAAGACTCCGGGGGACGGAGGCAACGGGCACGGCCGATGACAGGCCTGTCCGCCCTCCGGTGGCCGGCCCGTCGCAGGGGAGTCCAGTACGCGGGCACGGCTGAACAGTCGCAAGACGGATCTGTCACCATTCTCCACAGGCAAGAGTTCGCCCAGGAGTCCACCCGGACGGGGGAACGCGGCACATCCGCGCTCCCGCGACCAGGACTCCGACGACCGCGGCGGACGGCTCCGGCTTGGCAGCGGGTCGTCCGGTGACCGCGGATGCAAGGACCAGTCGGACCAGGACCCCGGACACGGGTGGCCGGGACCGGCCGGGTCGAGGACGCGACCAGGAGATGGATGGGACCGCGGAGTGCGGGGCAACGACCGCTACGAGGTTGACGATCACCTCTCCCAGTTCGAGGCCGAGATGGGTCGGACTCGGAAGGAGCGGGACAAGGCAGTCGAGCATGCCGAGGACCTCGCCTACCAGGTGGAGGTGCTCCGGGCCAAGCTGCACGAATCCCGGCGCATGCTCGCCCAGCCGCGCGCCTTCGACGCCGTCTCCGGCCAGGCCGAGCAGATGCTCCGGACCGCCGAGATGCAGGCCCAGCAGATGCGCGCCGACGCCGAGCGCCAGCTGCGCGACTCCCAGGCCGCCACCCAGCGGATCATGGCCGAGGCCGCCGAGCGCACCGCCCGGCTGGAGGCCGAGCTCACCGCGCGCCGCCGCCAGCTGGAGGACGAGCTCACCGAGCTGCGCCGCTCCGCCGAGCAGCACGTCAACGGCTGGGCCGAGCAGACCCGGTCCGGCTCCGAGCAGGAGGCCCAGCGCCTGCTCCAGGAGGCCCGCGCCGAGGCCGAGCGGATGGTCGCCGCGGCCCGCGCCGAGGCCGCCGCCCTCTCCGACCACGCCCGCGCCCAGACCGCCGCCGACGTGGACGCCGCCCGCGGCGAGGCCCAGGCCGCCGCCGAGGCCGCCCTCCAGAAGGCCCAGAACGACGCCGAGCGACTGCTCCGCGCCGCCTCCGAGCACGCCCAGCAGGCCGGTGCCCAGGCCGCCGCCGACGTGGACGCCGCCCGTGGCCAGGCCCAGCAGGAGCTGGCCGCCGCCCATGCCGCCGCCGAGCAGCAGCTGGCCGCCGCCCAGGCCGAGATCGGCCGGCTCAAGGAGCAGGCCGCCGCCGAGCAGGCCCGCGCCGAGCAGCAGCTGGGCGCCGCGAAGGCCGAGATAGAGCGGCTGCGCGACGCGGCGATCGCCGAGGCCGAGCGCGCCCGCCGGGAGGCCACCGAGCTGCGGATCCAGGCCGAGCAGGCCGCCGAGCAGCTGCAGGCCGACGCCGAGGCCGCCGCCGAGCGCAAGGTCGCCGACGGCGAGGCCGCCACCGAGCAGCGCTCGCAGACCGCCCGGGCCGAGATCGCCCGGCTGGTCGCCAACGCCACCAAGGAGTCCGAGGCCATCCGGGCCGAGGCCGAGGCGATCCGCAGCGACGCCGCCACCCGGCAGGCCGAGGCGGACGCCGCCAAGGCCGCCGCCGCCGAGGAGAGCGAGCGGCTGCGGGCCACCGCCGAGTCGGTCGCCGCCCAGTTGAAGGCCGAGGCCGAGGCGGCGATCGCCGAGCTGCGCGCCCGGGCCGACCGGGACGTGGCGGAGCTGCGGGCGCAGGCCGAGGCCGACGCCCAGCGGCTGCGCGGCGAGGCCGAGGAGGCGGGCCGCGCGGCCGGTGCCAAGGACGCCACCGTCCACCTCGCCAAGGCCGCCAAGACCGCCGAGGAGGTGCTCGGCCGGGCCAACCAGGACGCCGAGACCGCCCGCGGCGAGGCCTCCGCCGAGGCCGAGCGGATCCGCGCCGAGGCGCACGCCGAGGCCCAGCGACTGCGCGAGCAGGCGCAGGCCGCCGTCGAGCAGGCGCAGAACGCCGCCCTGGACGACGCCGCCGCGATCCGCGAGCGGATCGAGCAGATGCAGGACGAGGCGGCCCGGCTGCGCGCCGAGGCCGAGGAGCTGCGCGCCCAGGCCGCCGCCGAGGCCGACCGGGCCCGCAGCGAGGCCCGCCGCCAGGCCGTGCTGCAGATCGAGGAGTCGGCGAAGAACGCCGAGGAGCTGCTCACCAAGGCCAAGGCCGACGCGGACGAGCTGCGCGCCGGTGCCGCCGGGGAGATCGAGCGGCTGCGGGCGCAGGCCCAGGAGCAGGCCGCCGAGACCCAGGGCCGGGCCGAGCAGACCCTGGCCCGGGCCCGTACCGAGGCCGAGAAGATCACCTCGGCCGCCGAGCAGCAGGGCCAGGACGCGGTGGCCGCCGCCAAAGCAGCGGCCGCCGAGAACCGCACGGCCACCGAGCGCGAGACCGCCGAACTCCGGCGCAGCGCAACCGAGTTCGACCAGCGGGTGCGCACCGAGGCGACCGCCGCCGCGGAGGCCCTGGCCGCCGAGGCCCAGGCCGAGGCGAACGCCGTCCGGGACGCCGCGGTCGCCGACGCCGAGCGGGTGCGCACCGAGGCCGACACCGAGGCCGCCCGCACCAGGGCCGAGGCCGAGGCCACCGCGAACGCGCTGCGCGAGGAGAGCCGGCGCGAGCACGAGGAGGCCGCCACCGGGCTGCAGCGCGAGCGCGAGGAGACCGCCGAGCAGCTGGCCGCGGCCCGGGCCGCCCGCGAGCAGGCCGAGCAGGGCGCCGCCGAGCTGACCGAGCGCACCGCCCGGGAGACCGCCGAGGTCCGCGCGGCCGCCGACCGGTACGCCGCCGAGCAGCGGGAGAGCGCCGACCGCGAGACGGCCGAGCAGCGCGAGGAGGCGGAGCTGTACGCGGCCGAGCAGCGCGCCGAGGCCGAGCGGGCCGCCGCCGAGCTGCGCGCCCTCGCCCAGCAGGAGACCACCCAGCAGCGCGAGACCGCCGAGG
>NZ_JBVIWC010000007.1:117005-207783 GCF_055594965.1 Kitasatospora sp. NPDC040550
AAGGCCTACGCCGACCGCGTCCGCACCGAAGCCGAACAGCACGCCACCGAACTGCGCACCGAGGTCGAGCAGTACGCCGCCGACCACCGCGCCGAGGCGGAGCTGTACGCGGCCGAGCAGCGCGCCGAGGCTGAACGGGCCGCCGCCGAGCTGCGCACCCTCGCCCAGCAGGAGACCACCCAGCAGCGCGAAACGGCCGAGGCCTACGCCGACCGCGTCCGCACCGAAGCCGAACAGCACGCCACCGAACTGCGCACCGAGGTCGAGCAGTACGCCGCCGACCACCGCGCCGAGGCCGACGAGCTGCTGGCCCAGGCCGGCGCCGCCGCCGAGCAGCGCCTGGCCGAGGCCGCCCAGGACGCCAAGGCCACCCGCGAGAAGGCCGCCGCCGAACTGGCGCTGGCCGACGAGCAGGCCGAGACGGTCCGGGCCGAGGCCGGCCGGGAGCTGTCCGAGGCCCGCGCCACCGCCGACGCCATCCGCGCCGAGGCCGCCGCCGAGCTGGAGCAGGCGCGCGCCGACGGCCAGGACGTGGTGGCCGCCGCCCGGGCCGAGGGGGCCGAGCTGGTCTCCGCCGCCGAGGACGAGGCCGCCGAGGTCCGCCAGTCGGTGGCCGGCCTGCACGAGGCCGCCGCCGAGCAGATCGCCGCGCTGCGGGCCACCGCCGAGCAGGACGCCGCGGACACCCGCGAGCGGGCCGAGCAGGACGCCGCCGAGGTGCGCGACCTGGCCGAGCGGGAGACCGCCGAGCAGCGCGAGCTCGCCGAGCGGGAGACCACCGAGCAGCGCGAGGCCGCCGACCGGTACGCCGCCGAGGTGCGCGAGCTCGCCGACCGTGAAACGGCCGAGCTGCGGGCCCGGACCGAGGCCGAGACCACCGCCCTGCGCGAGCAGACCGAGCTGGAGCTCACCGCCGAGCGCGAGGCCGTCGAGGCCGAGCTCGGCCGGCAGCGGGCCGAGGCCCAGGCCTACGACGAGCAGCTGCGCGCCGAGGCCGACGCCGAACTGCGGGCCGCCCAGGAGGCCGCCGAGCAGCTGCGCGCGGACGCCGAGGCGCAGGCCGCCCGTACGGTCGCCGAGGCCGACGCCCAGGGCCGGCGGACGATCGCCGACGCCGAGGAGCTGGCCGCCGGGCTGCGCGCCGAGGCCGAGGAGTACGCGCTCGCCACCCGCACCCTGGCCGACGAGTACGACGCCGCCACCCACTCCCGCGCCGACGCCTACGACGCGGAGACCCGGGAGGCCGCCGAGCAGTTCGACAAGGCCACCCGGGAGCGCGCCACGTCCGTGCTGGAGAAGGCCTTCGCCGACGCCGAGTCGCTCGGCGAGGACGCCCAGACCACCGCGCTGGCCACCACCGCCGCCGCCGAGGAGCAGGCGGACGCGATGGTCGCGGCCGCCCGCAAGGAGGCCGACCGGCTGGTCGCGGCCGGCGAGGCGGCCGGTCAGGCCGAGGTCGAGAAGGGCCGCGCCGACGCCGACACGCTGCTCGCCGAGGCCCGCCGGGACGCCACCGCGATCCGCGAGCGCGCCGAGGAGCTGCGCGAGCGCACCGACGCCGAGGTGGAGGCGCTGCACGAGCGGGCCCGCAAGGAGAACGCGGCGGCCATGAAGTCGGCCGGCGAGCGGGTGGACGCGCTGGTGACGGCCGCCCAGGAGCAGCTGACCGAGGCGGAGGAGCAGGCGGTGGCCACCGTCGCCGAGGCCGAGGACCGCGCCGCCGCCCTGGTCGCGGCCGCCGAGGAGCGGGCCTCCGAGCTCACCTCGGAGGCCTCCGCGGAGGCCAGCAAGGTCCGGCTGTCCGCCGTCCGCAAGGCCGAGGGCCTGCTCAAGGAGGCGGAGACCAAGCTCGCCACCTCCACCGACCGGGCCGAGTCGCTGATCGAGAAGTCCGAGGCGAAGCTGCGCGCGGCCGAGGCGGAGGCCGAGGAGCGCCTCGACGGCGCGGCCACCGAGGCGGAGAAGCGGCTGCGCGACGCCGACCGCACCGCGGACGAGCAGATCGAGCTGGCGAAGGCGGAGGCCGAGCGACTGATCGCCGAGGCGAAGGCCGAGGCCGAGCGGGTCACCGACGAGGGGCGGCGCGAGCTGGACGAACTGGTGCGCCGCCGCAAGGACATCAACACCGAGATCTCCAGGGTCCAGGACGTGCTCTCGGCGCTGGAGGCGTTTGAGGCACCGACACCGGTCGCCCAGGTCAACGGGGGAAGCAACACCAAGAAGGACGGGGGCGCCAAGGCCGGTGCCGGAGTTGGCTCCCCCCGGTCGGGTGGCAATCGTTCCAAGAACGCACCACCCGATTGAGCGGACATTGGCGGTCATTGTCCGTGAGACAACGGCATTTCGCCGTCGACACTCCGGTACCGTGTCAGGATTCCCTCAACCACCTCAGCGGTTTGACGACAGGAAGCCCAGAGTCCCATGAGCGACAGTCACTCCCCTCACGGCTTCGACCTGGTACGCCGTGGGTACGAGCGCGCCCAGGTCGACGAGCGGATCACCAAGCTGGTGGCCGACCGTGACAGTGCCTTGACCCGGATCAGCGCACTGGAGAAGCGCATCGAGGAGCTCCACCTCGAAACCCAGACCGCCCAGGCGGCGGTCGCCGAGCAGGAGCCCTCCTACGCCGGCCTCGGCGCCCGGGTCGAGAAGATCCTGCGGCTCGCCGAGGAGGAGGCCAAGGACCTGCGCGACGAGGCGCACCGCGCCTCCGAGCAGCACCGCGAGCTGGCCGAGGCCGCCGCCCAGCAGGTCCGCACCGAGGCCGAGAACTACGCCAAGGACCGCAAGGCCAAGGCGGAGGACGAGGGGCTGCGGATCGTCGACAAGGCGAAGAGCGACTCCGCCCAGCTGCGCGCCGAGGCCAACAAGGACGCCCAGAACAAGCGCGAGGAGGCGGACGCCCTCTTCGAGGAGACCCGCACCAAGGCCGCCCAGGCCGCGCTGGAGTTCGAGACGAACCTGGCCAAGCGCCGCGAGCAGTCCGAGCGCGACCTGGCCGCCCGTCAGGCCAAGGCCGAGAAGCGCCTGGCCGAGATCGAGCACCGGGCCGAGCAGCTGCGCCTGGAGGCCGAGAAGCTGCGCACCGACGCCGAGCGCCGGGCCCGCCAGACCGTCGAGACGGCCCAGCGCCAGTCCGAGGACATCGTGGCGGACGCCAACGCCAAGGCGGACCGCATCCGCAGCGAGTCCGAGCGCGAGCTGGCGGCGCTGACCAACCGTCGGGACAGCATCAACGCCCAGCTGACCAACGTCCGCGAGATGCTGGCGACGCTGACCGGCGCGGCCGTGGCCGCCGCCTCGCTGCCGAACGACGACACCATGGGCGTGCCTGCCCAGCAGTCGCGCTGACGCAGCCGCCGACGCGGTCGTACGACAGGCCCTCACCCGCCCGGGTGAGGGCCTGTCGTGCGTCGGCCCGTCATCACCTCGGGGGCATTTACCGGGGGTAGGCCCCGTCGGGCCGCTGGTGCCCGCTGCTGAGCTGGTTCCCCTCGTCGTCCGACACGGTGCCGTACCAGGAGGTGCACCAGACCGACACCGAGTCGGGCCAGTACTGCACCTCGAAGGGGTGCCCGGAGCCGTAGTCGCCGTACGAGGTGACGATGAAGGTCTCGCCGGGGCGCATCCAGTAGTCCTCGCCCAGCGGCTCCAGGGTCAGCTCCACCAGCCCCTCGCCGCGGTTGGTCACCGGCATCCGACCGGTGACCTCCAGCGCGGAGTAGTCCCAGCCCGCCGCGTCCGGGGTCATCCGGCGGCCACCCGGGCGAGCAGCCGGCGGACGGCGGCGTCGAACGCGCCCGGGGACTCCAGGGCGCTCAGGTGGCCCACGCCGGGGACGACGGTCAGTTCGGCGTCCGGGCGGACCCGGTGCATCAGTTCGGCCTCCTCGGGCGCCACCAGGGCGTCCAGGGCGCCCGCGAGGAACGTCACCGGCACCCGGAGCCCGGCGAGCACCTCCAGGGAGTCCGGACGGGCCGCCATGGCCCGCTGGGCCCACGCGACGGAGGCGGGCGGCGCGGCGGCCACCATCGCCCGCACCCGCTCCACCAGGTGCTGGGAGTCGGGCCCGAGCTGCCCGGCCGCGACCCGCTCGTCCAGCAGCAGCTGGACGCTGCCCCGCGCGGTCACGGCGGCGGCGATCCGCTCCCGGTCGGCCCGGACGGAGTCCCGGTCCGCGGTGGCGCGGGTGTTGGCCAGCAGCAGGCCGGCCAACCGGTCCGGGTGGCGGCGGGCGAAGGCGAGCGCCACGTAGCCGCCCATGGAGAGCCCGCCGACCACCGCGCGGTCGATCCCGGCCGCGTCCAGCAGCAGCGCCAGGTCGTCGGCGACGAGGTCCAGCGAGGGTTCGTCGGCGCCCAGCTCGGTCCCGCCGAAACCCCGCTGGTCGGGGGCGAGCACCCGGACCTCGTCCCCGGTCAGTCCGGGCAGCGCGTCCAGCTGGGCGGACCACATCGAGGCGTTCAACGGGAAGGCGTGCAGCAGCACGAGGGGTGTTCCGGTACCGCTCTCGCGGACGGACACTGCGGAGGGGAGCTGACTCATGCAGCCACCGTATTGCGGCACGCCCGACGGGCCCACTCAGCGGGCCGCGATATCCGCTTTGTCCTAGCCTGCCAGAGAGCAAGGGAGCGCCAATGATCGAGTTGCACGACCTGACGAAACGTTACGGCAAGACGCTCGCGGTGGACCGGCTCAGCTTCTCGGTCCCCCAGGGAGTGGTCACCGGCTTCCTCGGGCCCAACGGCGCGGGCAAGTCCACCACCATGCGCATGATCCTCGACCTGGACCGCCCCACCGGCGGCCGGGTCACCATCGACGGCAAGCGCTACGGGCAGCTCAGCGAGCCGCTCAAGTACATCGGCGCCCTGCTGGAGGCCAAGGCGGTCCACCCCGGCCGCACCGCCCGCGACCACCTGCTCTGGCTCGCCCAGAGCAACCGGATCCCGGTCGGACGGGTGGACGAGGTGCTCGCCCTGGTCGGCCTCACCCCGGTCGCCCGCAAGCGCGCCCGCGGCTTCTCGCTCGGCATGGGCCAGCGCCTGGGCATCGCCTCCGCCCTGCTCGGCGACCCGGAGATCGTCATGTTCGACGAGCCGGTCAACGGCCTCGACCCGGAGGGCATCCTCTGGATCCGCAACCTGATGAAGCGCCTGGCCGGCGAGGGCCGGACCGTCTTCGTCTCCTCCCACCTGATGAGCGAGATGGCCGTCACCGCCGACCACCTGGTGGTCATCGGCAAGGGCCGGCTGCTCGCCGACCTGGCGATGCCGGAGTTCATCCGGCGCAACTCCCGCTCCGCCGTCCGGCTGCGCACCCCGCAGCCCGAGCGCCTGCTCGACGTGCTGGCCGGAGCCGGGCTGCGGCACGAACCGGGCCCCGACGGCTCCTACGAGGTGGTCGACGGCGACATCGCCCGGCTCGGCGAACTGCTCGCCGCGCACGGCGTGGTGCTGCACGAACTCAGCCCCCAGCAGGCCTCGTTGGAGGAGGCGTTCCTGCAGATGACGGCGGACTCGGTGGAGTACCACGCGGGCGACGGCCCCGGCCGGGACGCCGCCGGCGCCCCCGGGGAGTGGGGCGCGGGCTGGACGGCGGACGGCACCCGGCCGACCGCGGCGGCGCAGCAGGAGGAGAACTGAGATGACGTCCTTCCCGGCGATCCTGCGCTCCGAGTGGACGAAGATCCGCAGCGTCCGCTCCACCGTCTGGACCCTCGCGCTGGCCTTCGTGGTCACCGTCGGCATCGGCGCGCTGCTGTCCCTGCTCACCAACAACAACTTCACCGAGTTCAGACGCCACGACGAGACCCCGTTCGACGCCACCGGCACCGCCTTCTCCGGCATCATGCTCGGCGAGCTGGCCATCATCGTCTTCGGGGTGCTGGCGATCGGCAACGAGTACAGCAGCGGCATGATCCGGGTCACCCTGGCCGCCGTCCCCCAGCGCGGCACCCTGCTGGTCGGGAAGGCGACGGTGCTCGGCGGGCTGGCCCTGGCGGTCTCGCTGGTGACCGCCTTCGTCACCTTCTTCGTCGGCCAGGCGCTGCTCGGCTCGCACTCCACCACCCTGGGCGAGCCGAACGTGCTGCGCGCGGTGCTCGGCGCCGCGCTCTACCTGACGATGCTCTGCCTGTTCTCGGCCGGCGTCACCGCCATGCTGCACAACCAGACCCTCGCCCTGGGCGTGCTGGTGCCGTTCTTCTTCCTGCTCTCGCCGATCCTCTCGGCGGTGCCGAAGGTCAAGACCCTGGCCCACTACTTCCCCGACTACGCCGGCTCGCGGATGCTGCTGGTGTACGAGCAGAACGGCCAGCCGTACGGGCCGTGGGCGGGCTTCACGATCTGCCTGGCCTGGACCGCGGCCGCGCTGATCGGCGGCGCGCTGGTGCTCAAGAACCGGGACGCGTGACGGCGCCGCGGACTCAGTGGCTCGGAGCGCCGCGGACTCAGTGGCGCGGAGCGCCGCGGCCCCGCAGCACGTTGGAGGCCCGGCGCTCCCGCGCGCCCCAGCACGCCCGGTGCCAGTGCCGTCGGTCGTCCACCCCGCCGCCGTGCATCGGCCAGGCGACCACGTGGCCCACCCCGGGCGGGATCTCCTGGTCGCAGCCCGGGCAGCGGTAGAACCGCCCCGACGTCCCGGCGACCGTCTGCACCACCCAGTCGTCGCCCTGGTAGTTCTCGGTGCGGCGCAGCGATCCGCCGAGCGGGGCGGCGGCCGGTTCGGCGTTCTCGCGGTCGGCGGCGCTCTTGATCCGGTTGCGGCGGGGCACGGCGGTCTGCCTCTCTTCCGGGGGCTCGAAGTCGCTCCAGCCTAAGGGTGTCAAACCCTTTCATTCGCCCCTATCACGGCTTCGGCCGACCCGTCCGGGGTTTTTGCCGAGATCCACCCGATCATCGGGGAAATTCGGGGTTCCGCGTGCCATTGGCACATGACATCGGATACCCACGAGTGGACAGGCGGGGCCCGCAGACCCTGCGTGCACCCGAGGAGGCTCCCAGGATGACCAAGACCAGCCCGCGCGCCGAGACCCGCCGACCCGTCGGCGTGCGCCCACCCGCCCCGGGTCCGGCGCTCACCTGCGCACCGCCGCTGGCCGTCGCCGGCGAACCGCTGACCGCCGCCCAGCGCACCGGCGCGCTGCCGCCGGACACCGCCCCGGTACGGGTCGGCGCGTTCCTGTTGTCGGCGCAGTTCCCCGGGCAGAGCCACGGCGAGGTGCTGGAGCGCACCGTCCGGGCCACCGTCGAGGCGGAACGCGCGGGCCTGGACAGCGTCTGGCTGGCCGAGCACCACTTCGTCCCGTACGGGGTCTGCCCCAACGCCGCGACCCTCGCCGCGCTGCTGCTCGGCCGCACCCGCCGGATCGGCATCGGCACCGCCGTCAGCGTGCTCTCCACCAGCCACCCGGTGGCACTCGGCGAGCAGGCCGCGCTGCTGCACCTCACCTCCGGCGGGCGCTTCACGCTCGGGGTGGGCCGCGGCGGGCCGTGGATCGACCTGGACGTGTTCGGCAGCGGCGTGGCCGCCTTCGAGAACGGCTTCCCCGAGCGGCTGGACCTGCTGCTGCGCTGGCTGCGCGGCTCCCGGGTCGGCGCGGACGGACCGCAGTTCTCCTTCCCCGAGGTCGCGGTGGTGCCGCGGGCCACCGAGTCGGTGCGCCGACCGGGCCTGGGCAGCTGGCTCGGCCTGGACGAGCCGTCCGGCCCGGTGCGCTTCCCCCGCCAACGCCAGGACGCCGACGGCCTCGCCGAGGAACGCGACCGCACCGGACGGCCGGTGGCCGGCCCGCCGGTGGTGGTCGCCTGCACCTCCCCGGGCGGGGTGCGGCTGGCCGCCGAGCGCGGCCTGCCGATGCTGCTCGGCATGCACTCCGGCGACGACGACAAGGTGCGGATGCTGGAGCTCTACCGGGCCGCCTGGCTGGCCGCCGGGCGCGGCGAGGAGCAGCTGCGCCGGGTGACCCGCCAGCACGTCGCGGCGGGCGTGGCCCAGGTGGACGACCGCACCTCGGCGGCCCGGGCCACCCTGCTGAACGCGATGCCCGCCTGGTTCGAGCACGGGCTCGGCGCCCACCGCACCGTGGACGGCCGCGAACGCAAGATGCGCGACCCGCACCAGTACACCGAACTGCTCTGCGACCTGCACGCGGTGGGTACCCCGAAGCAGTGCGCCGACCGGCTGCTGGCCACCGCCGAGCGCACCGGGATCCGCCGCTTCGCCCTGCTCGCGGAGGGCAGCGGCGACCGCGAGGCGACCCTGAACAACATCGCCCGGCTCGGCTCCGAGGTGCTGCCGCAGCTGGGCTGACCACCGGGCCCGGACCGCCGACCCCTCCCCCCGCACCGGGGGACGGGGGCGGCCGGCTCCGGCCGGATCAGCAGTCCCGCAGCTCCTCGGACTGGTTGAGCAGCTGCTCCCGGACGGAGGTGAAGCGGTCGTACCGCGCCTCGTTGGCCTCCGACGGCACGAACACCGCCACCCGGTGACAGTTCTGGAAGGCCAGCCGGACGCCGAAGTGGCGCTGCAGGGCGCCCCGGATGGCATCGCTGGCCAGGGCGCGCAGAAGCTGGCCGCGGGCCTGCTCACTGGGCGGCGGCACCTGGTTGTCGGCGAAGTCGGTACCGTCGACCTTCGCCTGGGCGACCAGCGAGCTGATCAGGTCCCAGGCGTACGGCAGCGAGACGCGGACGCAGTCGACGAATTCCCGCTCGTCGACCTCGCCCCGCTCGGCCTTTTCCAGCAGGGCCGGTGAGACGTCGAGCGACATGGATTCTCCTCTCGCGGTCCACCCGCGCGGCGCCCGGGTGGTCGTGCGTAGTCCAAGCTCACAGTGAGGGTGGGCGAAATCGCAGGCGGTGTCCGGAACACCGTCGGACGGGGGTTTCCGGCACCTGTTGCGAAGGCGGCGGCGCCACGGGACGTGACGTCCTGAACACCGACCGCGTCAGAACAGCGTGGCAGCCAACGGCGGAGCAGGCCGGTCGTTCCTACGGATTGCTCCGGAAATACGCAGTGGTGCACCAGATTGGCCTGATCCCGTCGGATCGTTCATCTGAAGTCTCCGTCCCCGTTGACAGCGACCCCGCATCCGTGGCGTCACACACCGTAGCGACCCCGGGGGGCGTACGCCAGAGCGCGGCGAGCGGCGGCGGGTCCGCCGAACCTCCATGTTCGCGGGGTTCGCGCTTTCTTCACCCGGTCGTCGCGGAATCGCATCAACTGGCCCCGGTGGGCTAGCGTGGTCGACCGTGCGTCTCGTAATTGCCCGCTGCTCAGTCGACTATGCCGGTCGGCTCTCCGCCCATCTGCCCTCCGCCACCAGGCTGATCCTGGTCAAGGCCGACGGCAGCGTCAGCATCCACGCCGACGACCGCGCCTACAAGCCGCTCAACTGGATGTCCCCGCCGTGCGTCCTCAAGGAGGCCGACGGGGTCTGGACGGTGGAGAACAAGGCCGGCGAGAAGCTCATCATCACGCTGGAGGAGGTGCTGCACGACTCCTCCCACGAACTCGGGGTGGACCCGGGTCTGATCAAGGACGGCGTCGAGGCACACCTCCAGGAGCTGCTCGCGGACCGGATGGAGGTGCTCGGCACCGGCTGGTCGCTGATCCGCCGTGAGTACCCGACCGCGATCGGCCCGGTCGACATCCTCTGCCGTGACGCCGACGGCGCCACCGTCGCCGTCGAGATCAAGCGCCGCGGCGAGATCGACGGCGTCGAACAGCTCACCCGCTACCTCGAACTCCTCAACCGGGACCCGCTGTTGGCCCCGGTCAAGGGCGTCTTCGCCGCGCAGGAGATCAAGCCCCAGGCCCGCGTCCTGGCCACCGACCGGGGCATCGGCTGCGTGGTGCTGGACTACGACGAGCTGCGCGGCATCGACGACGACAAGCTCAAGCTGTTCTGACCGGTCAGCTCGGCGTGCTCGACGTCGGGCTGGGCTGGCCGGTCTGACTGGCGGACGCGGTCGGCGTCGGGCTCGGCTTGGCCGTCGGCGCGGACGGGCTCGACGACGGCGAGTTGCCGGTCCCACCACCGGTGCCGCCACCGGTCTGACCGCCGCCTCCCCCGCCGTTGCCGCCCCCGCCCGACCCGCCGGGCTTCTGCCCCGGCGGCTGCTCCGACGGCTGCGGCTGCCCCGGGGCGGGCTGCTGCGACTGCTGCGGGGCCGCCGACCCGGTGGCCCCCGGCGAGGCGCTCGGCCGCTTCGACGGCGTGGCGCTCGGCGCGTGCGAGGCACTGCCGCTCGCCGAGGGCTCCGCACCGGCGCCCGTCCCCGCCGGGCCGCCCGGCTCGGTGCCGCCCGCCCCGGCCGTGCCCGGGGAGCCGTCGGCGGACGGCACCGGCATCGGCGCGTTGCCGGTGTCGCCGACCTGGTCCAGCTGAGCGCGCGGGTCCTTGCCCTTGTGGTCCTCGGGCCCGGTGAGGCTCATCGCCACCGCCGTGCCGAGCACCCCGAAGGTGAGCAGGGCCGCGGAGGCCACCACCGCCTTGCGCCGCCGCCCGGTCCGGGCCCGGGCCTTGAGGCCGGCCGGCACCCGGGCGGCGATCTTCCGGATCACCGGCCCGCGGCCCGACGCGGCCGCCGCGGTCGCGGCGGCCGGCAGCTGACGGCCGTCGGCGCGCAGCAGGTCGAGCATCCGGCCCGCGGCGGCGACCCCGCGCGGCTCCCCCGCGGTGGCCCGCAGGGTGAGGGCGGTCTCCAGTTCGGCGATCGCCCGGGAGGGCTGCTGGAGGCAGATCGCGAGCACGCCCGCCTCGTGGTGGAACCAGGCCTGGTCGACCGTCGAGCCGGTCCGCCGGGCCGCCTCCAGGCCGAGCTGGAGGACCCGCTCCCAGGCTCCCCAGCGCAGCGCCAGGGCCAGGGCGGGCGCCGCCGCCCGGGCCAGCCGGACGACCGCCTCGTGCCGCCCGGCCGTCCGGTCCGCGAGCAGCACGCCGACCAGCACCTCGGCCTCGGCGGCGATCTGCGCCAGCGACACCGAGCTGTGCCCGACCCACCAGGCGAAGTGCTGGGCGGCGCCGTCCACGCAGCCGCGGGCCGGCCAGTGCGGGGCGAGCAGTTCGAGCGCCCCGGCGGTCAGCCGGTGGTGCCCGCCGATGGACACCGCGAGCCCGGCGTCGGCGAGTTCGGCCAGCGCGCTCTCGCCCTGGCCGACGTCGATCAGCGCGGGCAGGTGCGGCGCGGTGGGGCACTCGCCGCCGAGCGCGACGGCCAGCCGGAGCACGGCCTGCGCGGACTCGCCGAGCCCTTCGGCGAGCCGGACGGCGGGCGAGGCGGTCTCGGCGACCGAGGGCAGCGGCACGGTGCGCCGCAGCGCGTTCTCCCGGATCGCCGGGTCGGGGTCGTGGGCGGGCTCGTCGACCGCGCCGAAGACGTCCAGCCGGTCCTCCTCGGCGGCGACCAGGGCGTCCACCGAGACGTCCCGCTGCCGCAGCAGCGCGGCGGCCTGGACGAAGCGCAGCGGCAGCCCCTCGGACTCGAACCAGAGGTCGACCGCCCAGGCCTTCTCGGCCACGTCCAGCGGCCGCCCGGCGAGCCGGGCGGTGAGGGCCAGGCAGGCGGGCCGGGAGAGGCCGGGGACGAGGTGGTCGCGCAGCCGGGAGTCGGCGGGCAGCGGCGGGCCGCCGGGGGCGACCGAGATCAGGAAGGCGCAGCCGGGGGCGGCGGCGAGCAGCTGCTCCAGCTCGTCGCCGACGGGCTCGGCCCCGTCGATCACGACGACCGCGCCGACCCCGGCGAGGTGGGCGGCCAGCCGGCCCGGGTCGGGGCGGTAGCCGGGGGCGTGGTGGGTGGCCGCGAAGAGGTCCTGGAGCAGGTCGGCGGCGGTGCGGTGGTGGCCGCAGAGCTGGACGACGCCGCCGGGGGCGAGGTCGGCGGCGGCCTCGGCGACGGCCGACAGCAGGGTGCTGCGGCCCGAGCCGGCCTGGCCGACCAGGCGTATCGAGCGGCCCTCGGCGAGCAGGCCGAGGAGTTCGGCGATGTCGGCCTCGCGGTCGAGCAGCGGCAGGTCGGTGGGGCCGGCGCCGAGGGCGAGCGGGCCGACCGCCCGGCCGACGCCGCCGACCGGGCCGCGGGCGGGCTCGCTGCGTTCGATCCGGCGCGGGCGGGGCCGCCACTCCTCCGGACAGGGCCGGGCCTCGGAGCCGTCCGGGGCGCCGACGCCGACCAGCAGGCCGCCGGAGACCAGTTCGCCGCCGCGGGTGCGGGCGGCCTCCTGCCGGAACTCCCCGGATGGCTGTGCCACGTTCTGCTCCGCATCGTGTTCGGCCGCCGGCGCCCCGCGCCGGCCGGCACACGTCTCGGTCGCGGCCGCGGGCGGGCTGTGGGCAGCCGGCCCCGGGCGGCCGTCATCTGACGGGCAGACTCTTGCACATCCGGGCCCGGCCGTGCAGTGCGGTCCGGGTGCGGGGAAGGTGAAGGCCGACGGGGCCGGTCGGGCCCGGCCCGGTCGCGGCGGGCGTCCCGAGGGGCGCGCGAACGGCCGTGCGGACCGCCCCGCGAGCTGCTCCGTACGCCCCCGGAACGGGCGTCAGGAGACCTGGACCTCGGGGATCCCGCCCTCGACGGCGAGGATGCGGTGCAACTTGGTGGCCACCAGCAGCCGCTGGAGCTGAGCGGGGACGGCCCGCAGCACGAGCCGGCGGCCGATCCGGCCGGCCCGCCGGTGGGTGCCCATGATCACGCCGAGGCCGGTGGCGTCCCAGAACTCCAGCCGGCCGAGGTCGAGCACGAGGTCGCCGAGGCCGCCGTCCACGGCCTGGTGCAGCCGGGCCCGGGCGTCGGCGGCGGTGCGCACGTCGAGGCGGCCTTCGATGGCCAGCGCCGTGTGGTCGCCGGTGATGCGCATGCTCTCCTCCTTCGCCTGGGTGGCCTGGTGCGGGGCGGGTCCGACCTCGGCCGGGACGGACCGGGAGGCGGGGCGGCCGCTGGATCGGAGTGGGACGGCCCGGGCGGAACGCCTGTGACGGCTCGGCTCGCGCCCGGCCCCGGTCAAAGTGCCGGGTTCCCTCATCTGACGGTGGAGCAGCGCCGCAGGTTGCTGGTTTCCGCCCTGATCTGAAGCAACTTCACTCGTCCGAGGGAATATACGCAGGAACTCTCCACACCTACGCTCGATTACCGCCCAAATCACCCGTCTGCGGCACCCGGCGTGAGGAAACTCACCCGCCCCGGTACGGCGGGCCGTACGATGCCCCGATCGCACGGCCCACCAGGGCGTTCGCTCAGTCCCGCGGGCTCACTTGGCCTCGTACGGGTAGAAGCCGCGGCCGCTCTTGCGGCCGAGGTCGCCGGCGGTGACCATGCGGGCCATGATCTCCGGGGCGGCGAACTTCTCGTCCTTGGTCTCGGTGTAGATGTTGTGGGCGGCGTGCAGCAGGATGTCGACGCCGGTCAGGTCGGCGGTCTGCAGCGGGCCCATCGCGTGGCCGAAGCCGAGGCGGCAGGCGGTGTCGATGTCCTCGGCGGTGGCCACGCCCGACTCGTAGAGCTTGGCGGCCTCGACGACCAGCGCGGTGATCAGGCGGGTGGTGATGAAGCCCGCCACGTCGCGGTTGACCACCACGACGTCCTTGCCGACGCCCTCGGCGTAGGCGCGGGCGGCGGCCAGCGTCTCATCGCTGGTCTTGTAGCCGCGGACCAGCTCGACCAGCTTCATCATCGGGACGGGCGAGAAGAAGTGGACGCCGACGACCGACTCCGGCCGCCGGGTGACGGCGGCGATCCGGGTGATCGGGATGGCGGAGGTGTTGGAGGCGAGGACGGCGCCGTCCTTGGCGAGCTTGTCCAGCTCGCGGAACACGCCCTCCTTGACCTCCAGGTTCTCGAACACGGCCTCGACCACGATGTCGGCCTCGGCGACGGCGCCCAGGTCGGTGGTGGTGGTGATCCGGCCCAGCGCGGCCTCGGCGTCCTCGGCGCTCAGCTTGCCCTTGGAGACGAACTTCTCGTACGAGGCACGGATGCCGGCCAGGCCCCGCTGCAGCGCCTCCTCGGTCACGTCCCGCAGCACCACCGGGTGACCGGCCTGCGCGGACACCTGGGCGATGCCGGCGCCCATCAGGCCGGCACCGATCACGGCGATCTGCTTGCTGGACGCATTGCTCATGGCTGGGTCTCCCGATGCCGTCGCCGCCTCGCGGGCGGGCCCTGAAGGCGGCTCAGGGCAGGGATCACCCACCGGGAGCCGCTTTGCTCTGGCGGGGACTCTAATGCCCAAATCGTCCGTGCAATAGCAATCGGGAGTGTGATCTGCAACCGACCTGGTCACCCGACCAGGATGACCGTCAGATGGTCAGACCGAGGTCCTGGGCGAGGATCGCCGCCTGCACCCGGCTGCGCAGCCCCAGCTTCGCCAGGATCCGGCTGACGTGGGTCTTGGTGGTCGCCTCCGCCATCTCCAGCCGGAGCGCGATCTCCCCGTTAGACATCCCCGACCCGAGGCAGGCCAGCACCTCCCGCTCCCGCCCGGTCAGACCCGCCACCGCCGTCCGGGCCTCCGGTCCGACCGGGCGCCCGGGGCGGGCGAAGGTGCCGATCAGCCGCCTGGTCACCGAGGGTGCCAGCATGCCGTCCCCACGCGCCACCGTACGGATGCCCTCGACCAGGGTGTCCGCCTCCAGGTCCTTGAGCAGGAAGCCGGCCGCGCCGGCCCGCAGCGCGCCGTAGACGTACTCGTCCAGGTCGAAGGTGGTCAGCACCAGCACCTGGGCCGCCCCGGCGTCCACCACCTGGCGGGTCGCCGACACGCCGTCCAGCCGGGGCATCTGCACGTCCATCAGCACCACGTCGGGCCGCAGCTCCAGGGCCAGCCGGACGGCCTCCTGCCCGTCGACGGCCTGCCCGACCACCTCGAAGCCGGGCTCGGCCCGCAGGATCATCACCAGCGCCGCCCGCACCGCCGCCTGGTCCTCGGCCACCAGCACCCGGATCGTCATGCCCGTCCCTCGCTCTCCCGGCCGCGCGGCAACTCCGCGCGCACCCTCCAGTACCCGTCCCGCGGCCCGGCCTCGAAGCTGCCGCCGAGCAGCGCGGCCCGCTCCGACATCCCCACCAGTCCGGCCCGGGCGCCGGGCAGTTCGCGGCCCGGCCCGCCGCGGTACGGGCTGTCGACCGCGATCCGCAGCGCGTCCGGGCCGAACTCCAGCCGCAGCGCGACCGGTCCGGGCGCGGCGTGCTTGAGCGCGTTGGTCAGCGACTCCTGCACGATCCGGTAGGCGGCCAGCCCGACCGGCACCGGGAGGTCGCCGCGCTCACCGCTCTCGGTCAGCTCGAAGTCCAGTCCGACGTCCTGCCCGGCGGCCCGGGCCTTCTCCAGCAGGGCGTCCACCGCGGCGAGGTCGGGGGCCGCGTACGACTCGTCGGCCTCGCCCCCGCCGCTGTCCCGGAGCAGTCCGATCATGCGACGCATTTCGGCCAATCCCTGGACGCTGTTCTCCCGGATCACCGCCAGCACCTCGACCAGCGGATCGCCCTCGGGCAACCGCCGCCGCCGCGCGGCCGACTGGGCGCCGGTGGCGTGGATCGCGATCGCCGACAGGTGGTTGGCCACCACGTCGTGCAACTCCCGCGCCATCCGGGCCCGTTCCGCGACGACCGCCTCGCGCCGGTCCATCTCCGAGAGCAGCGCGGTCTGTTCGGCCCGCAGCCGCTCGTTCTCCGCCTGCTCGCGGTGCTTGCGCACCAGGTCCCCGGTCCACACCGGTGCCAGGAACACCAGGGCGCTGGCCACCACGACCAGCAGCCCGACCGCCGTGCCGGACGCCCACCACGCCAGGGCGGAGAGCACCAGCACCGTGGAACCACCGGTCAGGTGCAGCACCCGCGACATCCGGTGGGTGCCGTAGACCACCGCCGCGTACAGCAGGTCGGTGTACATGATCGTCGTCGCCAGCAGACTGCCGGCGAGGATGCTCCCCGCGAAGGCCAGCCCGCCCAGCGACACCGTGAGCACCGGCCGGCTCCGCCGGACCAGCTCCAGCCCCGCCATCACCAGCAGCGGCGCTGCCACCGCCCACAGCGGCAGGCGGTCGGCCCGGTCGTAGACCTTGAAGGCGATCAGCACCGCACCGCCGAGCACCCCGCACAGGGCGATCAGCCGGTCCAGTTGCCGCGGGGGGAGGGACGGTACGAGCACACCCCCATCTCACCATCCCCGGCCGCCCGCCCGGCTCCGGTGCGCGGAGGAGCCCCCTACATCGAAAGGTGCAGGCCCGGACGGCACCGGCCGACGACGACAGCACCGCGCCCGCGCACCAGGCTGGAGACACCGTCGAAACGACCGGGAGCAGAAAGTGATCGTCACCCTCATCGTCGCGGCCGAGATCTCCTGGTGGATCGTGCTCGGCCTCGCCCTCTCCGCCCGCTACCTGCTGCGCCTGCGCCGCACCAGCACCGTGCTGCTGATCGGCCTGCCGGTGGTGGACCTCGCCCTGTACGCCCTCACCGTGCTGAACCTGCGCGGCGGCGCGGAGGCGAGCTGGATGCACGCCCTGGCCGCGAGCTACGCCGGCTTCTCGGTCGGCTACGGCCCCTCGCTGGTCGCCTGGGCCGACCGGCACTTCCTGCACCGCTTCGCCGGCGGCCCCAAGCCACTGCCCTCCCCCAAGTACGGACCGGAGCGGACGGCGTACGAGTGGCAGATCGCCAAGCGGACGGTCGTCTCCGCCGCGATCACCCTGGCCCTGATCAGCCTGCTCGTCCCGCTCTCGGCCGGCTCCGCCCACTTCGGCACCTTCGCCCAGTGGTACTGGAAGCTGGGCATCGCGGCCGTGGTCAACGTCGTCGTGGCCGGCTGCTTCTCGCTCTGGCCGAAGGAGCCGCCGGCGGGCGTGACCGTGGTGGACGGCCGGGCGGTCGAGCGGCCCGACCCGGAGAAGGTCTCCCAGGACGCCTCCTAGGGCCGTCGACGACGGCCCTAGGACACGGGCCCTAGCGGTTCTCCCCCGGCACCCAGAGCACGTCGCCGCGCTCCTTGTTGGCCACCCGGGCCAGGATGAACAGCAGGTCGGACAGCCGGTTGAGGTACTTCGCGGTCAGCGGGTTGACGGAGTCCCCGTACGCGTCGATCGCCGCCCAGGTCGAGCGCTCGGCCCGCCGCACCACCGTGCAGGCCAGGTGCAGGTGGGCCGCGCCGGGCGTGCCGCCGGGGAGGATGAAGCTGCGCAGCTTCTCCACCTGCTCCAGGTAGTGGTCGCAGTCCCCCTCCAGCCGGTCCACGTAGGACTGCAGCACCCGCAGCGGCGGGTACTTCGGGTCCTCGACCACGGGCGTGGAGAGGTCGGCGCCGACGTCGAACAGGTCGTTCTGGACCCGCACGAGCACGGCCGCGACGTCGTCCGGCAGCGCGCCGACCGCGAGGGCCACCCCGATCGCCGCGTTCGCCTCGTTGGCGTCGGCGTACGCCATCAGCCGCGGGTCGGTCTTGGTGGTCCGGCTCATGTCACCGAGCGCGGTGCTGCCGTCGTCCCCGGTACGGGTGTAGATGCGCGTCAGATTGACCATGCGGCCAGCCTAGCCGGGGAGGTTAGGCGACGTTAACCTCCCCCACCCCGAGGGTCTCGTCGCTACGCGACGTTGACCTCCCCCAGCCTTCGGCCGGGGGTACCCCCACCCCGAGGGTCTCGCCGCTACGCGACGTTGACCCTCTGCCCGGGGGGAGCCGCCTCCAGCCAGGCCAGGAAGCCGGTGAGCGCGTCCTCGCTCATCGCCAGCTCCAGCGGCGCCCCGTTGTGCAGGCAGCGCAGCACCACCGAGCCGGAGAGCAGGGCCAGCTCCTCCTGGCCCTCCGGGTAGCGCCGGCCGAGGACCTCGATCTCCCGGCGGGGCAGGACCTTGCGCGGGCGCGGGGCGTACGAGAAGACCCGGAACCACTCGATCGAGTCGCCGCTGTACCGCCCGATACCAAAAACCCACCCCTTGCCGTCGGTCGGGGGGACCGGGGCTGAGGTGGGTTTGCCATTCTCGTCGAGGTCGGGCTGCGTCGAGGCGTCGGCGGGCATTTTGAGCCGGTAACTGCAGTCGAACGTGCCGCCGACCCGCTGGATCAGGCGGCGGCGTACGGCGAAGGCCATCAGGCCGATCACTCCCAGCGCCACGACCGCCGCACACACCACAAGCGCGAGGACCATGCTCACCTACCTCCTCGCTACCCGCGTTCCCCGTTTGCGGCCGTCCCGGACGACCGCGCTGACCTACCAACTACGACGACAGTCCCGGGGTCACGCTCGCGCGTCCCCGGGACCGTCGGTCGACCCCGCCAAGTCGGGGTCCGGCACACTCAGGCGTGGGCCTTGAGGCCGCGCGCCGCGAACAGCCGGACCTCGGCGCGACGCTCGGCGTGCGCGTCCAGGTCGGACTTGGCCTCCTCCAGCGCGCGCTCGGCACGCGCGACATCGATCTCGTCCGCCAGCTCGGCGATCTCCGCGAGCAGAGACAGCTTGTTGTCGGCGAAGGAGATGAAGCCGCCGTGCACCGCGGCGACGACGGTGCCGCCGTCCACCGTGCGGATGGTGACCGGACCGGTCTCCAGCACGCTCAGCACCGGGGTGTGGCCCGGCATGATGCCGGTGTCACCGGAGGCCGTACGGGCGACGACGATGGTGGCCGCACCGGACCACACCTTGCGGTCGGCTGCGACCAGCTCGACGTGCAGCTCAGCCAACGTGGGCTCCTAGGCTCATGCAACCCCCGATTACTCGGGAGTTTCGGTAAGAATAACGGCCCCGCGCCTCCGGCATGAAACCGGCGGCACGGATTTGACCGGAATCACAGCCGATGTGCCGCGAGGGGTGGTCCCCAGGCTCGGGGGCCACCCCTCACGGTCACTCAGCTGCTACCGGCCGCGACTACTTCTTCGCCAGCTCGGCGGCGTTCTTCTCGAGGTCCTCGATGCCACCGCACATGAAGAAGGCCTGCTCCGGGACGGAGTCGTACTTGCCGTCGGCGATCGAGTTGAAGGCCTCGATGGTCTCCGACAGCGGCACGGTCGAGCCCTCGACACCGGTGAACTGCTTCGCCACGTAGGTGTTCTGCGAGAGGAAGCGCTCGATGCGACGGGCGCGGTGCACCGTGATCTTGTCCTCTTCGGACAGCTCGTCCATACCGAGGATGGCGATGATGTCCTGGAGGTCCTTGTACTTCTGCAGGATCCCCTTGATACGGACGGCCGTCTCGTAGTGGGTCGCCGTGATGTACCGCGGGTCGAGGATGCGGGACGTGGAGTCCAGCGGGTCGACGGCCGGGTAGATGCCCTTCTCCGAGATCGGACGCGACAGAACGGTGGTCGCGTCCAGGTGGGCGAAGGTGGTGGCCGGCGCCGGGTCGGTCAGGTCGTCCGCGGGGACGTAGATCGCCTGCATCGAGGTGATCGAGTGACCGCGGGTCGAGGTGATGCGCTCCTGGAGGAGGCCCATCTCGTCGGCCAGGTTCGGCTGGTAGCCCACCGCGGAGGGCATGCGGCCGAGCAGGGTCGACACCTCGGAACCGGCCTGGGTGAACCGGAAGATGTTGTCGATGAAGAGGAGCACGTCCTGCTTCTCGACGTCACGGAAGTACTCCGCCATGGTCAGCGCGGAGAGCGCGACCCGCAGACGGGTGCCCGGCGGCTCGTCCATCTGGCCGAAGACCAGCGCGGTCTTGTCCAGGACGCCCGAGTCGACCATCTCGTCGATGAGGTCGTTGCCCTCACGGGTGCGCTCGCCGACACCGGCGAACACCGACACACCACCGAAGTTCTCGGCGACGCGGTAGATCATCTCCTGGATCAGAACGGTCTTGCCGACACCGGCACCACCGAACAGACCGATCTTGCCACCCGTGACGTACGGGGTGAGCAGGTCGATGACCTTGATGCCGGTCTCGAACATCTCGGTCTTGGACTCGAGGTCCTTGAACTCGGGGGCCTTGCGGTGGATCGGCCAGCGGACCTCGACCTGCTTGTCGAACTCCGCCTTGTCGACGTTCAGCACGTCACCGAGGGCGTTGAACACCTTGCCCTTGGTGATCTGGCCGACCGGCACGGAGATCGCCGAACCGGTGTCGGTGACCTGCGAACCGCGGACCAGGCCGTCGGTCGGCTGCATCGAGATGCCGCGGATCAGGCCGTCGCCGAGGTGCTGGGCGACCTCGAGGGTGAGGGTCTTCTTGCCCGAGCCGTCGGGGTTGTCCACCTCGACGTGCAGGGCGTTGAACATCTCCGGAATCGCGTCGACGGGGAACTCCACGTCGACGACCGGGCCGATGACCCGCGCGACGCGGCCCGTCGCCGTGGTCGGCTCAACAGTGGTGGTCATACTCATTCGCTCCCGCGGCTAGCGTCGGCGAGGGCGTTGGCGCCGCCGACGATCTCGCTGATTTCCTGGGTGATCTCGGCCTGACGGGCCGAGTTGGCAAGCCGCGTGAGCGACTTGATGAGCTCGCCGGCATTGTCCGTCGCGCTCTTCATCGCGCGGCGGCGGGCGGCGTGCTCGGAAGCGGCCGACTGCAGCAGCGCGTTGTAGATCCGGCTCTCGACGTACCGCGGCAGCAGCGCGTCGAGCACGCCCTCCGCCGACGGTTCGAAGTCGTACAGCGGGAAGATCTCCGACTTGGCCGGCGTCTGGTCGCTGAGCTGGACCTCGTCCAGCTTCAGCGGCAGCAGCCGCGCCGCGACCGCGTCCTGCGTCAGCATGGACACGAACTCGGTCGAGACCACGTGGAGTTCGTCCACGCCGCCGGTCTCGGCCGTGAAGGCCTCGATCAGCTCGGCCGCCACCGTCTTCGCGTCGCCGTAGGTCGGCTTGTCCGAGAAGCCCGTCCACGAGTTCCCGACCGCCAGGTTGCGGAAGGTGTAGTACGACAGACCCTTCCGACCGACGATGTAGGTCACGACGTCCTTGCCCTCGCCGCGCAGGCGCTCGGAGAGCGTCAGCGAGGCCTTGATGGCGTTGGACGAGTAACCGCCGGCCAGGCCGCGGTCCGCCGTGATCAGCAGGACCGCAGCGCGGGTGGCGTTCGGGTTCTCGGTGGTGAGCGGGTGCTTGGCGTTGGACCGGGTGGCCACCGCCGTCACCGCCCGGGTGAGCTCATCGGCGTACGGAGCGGAGGCCGCCACCGCGCGCTGCGCCTTGCCGATGCGCGCCGCGGAGATCATCTCCATCGCCTTGGTGATCTTCTTCGTCGCGGTGACAGAGCGGATCCGGCGCTTGTAGACCCGAAGCTGTGCTCCCATGGGTCGTTACGTCCTTTCCCTCGCTACCGGACTCAGGCCTGCTCGGAGAGCAGCTTGCCGTCGGCGGTCTGGTAACCCTGCTTGAAGGCCTCGATCGCGCCGGTCAGGGCGTCGACGGTGCCGTCGGCCAGCAGGCCGGTCTCGACGATGCCGGCGAGCAGGTCCTTGTGCTGCAGGCGGACGTGGTCCAGGAACTCGCGCTCGAAGCGGCGGATCTCGGCGACCGGGACGTCGTCCAGCTTGCCGGTGGTGCCGGCCCAGATGGAGACGACCTGCTCCTCGACCGGGAACGGCTGGTACTGGCCCTGCTTGAGCAGCTCGACCATGCGCGCACCGCGCTCCAGCTGGGCCTTGGAGGCCGCGTCCAGGTCGGAACCGAAGCCGGCGAAGGCCTCCAGCTCACGGTACTGGGCGAGGTCCAGGCGCAGACGGCCGGCGACCGAGCGCATGGCCTTGATCTGGGCGGAGCCACCGACGCGGGAGACCGAGATACCGACGTTCACGGCCGGGCGGATGCCGGCGTTGAACAGGTCGGACTCCAGGAAGCACTGGCCGTCGGTGATGGAGATGACGTTGGTCGGGATGTACGCCGAGACGTCGTTGGCCTTGGTCTCGATGATCGGCAGACCGGTCATCGAGCCGCCGCCCAGGGCGTCGTTCAGCTTCGCGCAGCGCTCCAGCAGGCGGGAGTGCAGGTAGAAGACGTCACCCGGGTAGGCCTCGCGGCCCGGCGGGCGGCGCAGCAGCAGGGAGACGGAACGGTAGGCCTCGGCCTGCTTCGACAGGTCGTCGAAGATGATCAGGACGTGCTTGCCGTCGTACATCCACTCCTGGCCGATGGCCGAACCGGTGTACGGGGCCAGGTACTTGAAACCGGCCGGGTCGGACGCGGGAGCGGCCACGATGGTGGTGTACTCCAGCGCGCCGGCCTCCTCCAGGGCGCCGCGGACGGACGCGATGGTGGAGCCCTTCTGGCCCACGGCGACGTAGATGCAGCGGACCTGCTTCTCCGGGTCGCCCGAGCGCCAGTTGTCACGCTGGTTGATGATCGTGTCGACGGCCACCGCGGTCTTGCCGGTCTGGCGGTCACCGATGATCAGCTGACGCTGGCCACGGCCGATCGGGGTCATCGCGTCGATGGCCTTGATACCGGTCTGCAGCGGCTGCTTGACCGACTTGCGGGCCATGACGCCGGGGGCCTGCAGCTCAAGGGCGCGACGGCCGCTGGCGGCGATCTCGCCGAGGCCGTCGATCGGGTTGCCCAGCGGGTCCACGACGCGGCCGAGGTAGCCGTCGCCGACCGGAACCGAGAGGACCTCGCCGGTGCGGCGCACGGTCTGGCCCTCTTCGATACCGCCGAACTCACCGAGGACGACGACACCGATCTCGCGGGTGTCGAGGTTCAGCGCGAGGCCGAGCGTGCCGTCCTCGAACTTCAGCAGCTCGTTCGCCATGACCGAGGGCAGGCCCTCGACATGCGCGATGCCGTCCGCCGCGTCAGTGACCGTGCCGACCTCTTCCACAGAAGCGGCGTCCGGCTGGTACGACTGGACAAAGTCGGCCAGCGCGTCCCGGATCTCCTCCGGACGGATCGTAAGCTCCGCCATCAGGCTTCCCTGCTCTCCTAGTTTGCGATCCTCGGCCCGCCGTTGAGGGCCGGCCGCAAGTACTCGACTCTCGGCCGGGTCGTATGAACCGGCCGTACGTTTTGCCGACTCCATGGGGAGCCGGTTTCCCGACCGAGGGTCGGATGTGCTGCTCGGTCCTGCTCAGCCTTCGAGCGACTGGCGAGCGCCTTCGAGGCGGCTCGACACGGTGCCGTCGATGATCTCGTCGCCGATCTGCACCCGGACACCACCGACGACCTCGGGGTCGACGTCGATGTTCAGGTGGACCTGGCGGCCGTACATCCGGCCCAGAGCACCGGCGAGGCGCTCCTTCTGGGTGTCCGACAGCGGCACCGCGCTGGTGACCAGGGCCACCATGCGGCCGCGGCGCGCGGCGGCGAGCTTCGAGTAGGACTCGAGGCCCTGCTCCAGGCTACGGCCGCGCGGCGCGTTGACGAGGGCGGTGACCAGCCGGACGGTGCCGGCGTTGGCGCGGCCGCCGAGCAGCTTGTTGATCAGCCCGGCCTTCGCGCCGGCGCCGGCCTTCGGCTCGGTGAGCGCGGCGCGCAGCTCGTGCGAGCCGCTGACCACCCGGCCGAAGCGGAACAGCTCGTCCTCGACGTCGTCCAGGACGCCGGCCTTGTCCGCGGCGATGACCTCGGCGTAGGCGGCGAGCTCCTCGACCGCGTCCACCAGGTCACGCGCACCCGACCAGCGGGAGCGGACCAGGCCGGAGACCAGGTCGACGGTCTCGCCGGAGACCTGACCGGTCAGCAGCGAGGTGACCAGCTGGGCCTTGTCCTGGCCCGACCGGGACGGGTCGGTCAGGACGCGGCGCAGCGACACCTCGCGGTCCAGCACGGCCGTGACGGCGGCGAGTTCCTCGGCGAGCTCGGCCGCGTCCACCGAGGTGGAGTCGGTCAGGCTGTCCAGGTTCTGCCGACCGGCGGCGAGAGCCTCGCGGCTGGCGCCGATCACTTGGCCGCACCCTGAGCCACGGCGGCCTTGGCCTCGAGCTCGTTCAGGAAGCGGTCGATCACGCCGCTCTGCCGGGCGTTGTCCTCGAGGGACTCGCCGACGATGCGGGAAGCCAGCTGGGTGGCCAGCGAACCCACGTCCTGACGCAGGGCGGCAGTCGCCTGCTTCTTGTCGGCCTCGATCTGGGCGTGGCCGGCGGCGACGATGGCCTCGCGCTGACGCTGGCCCTCCTCGCGCATCTCGGTGAGCTGGGCGGCGCCCTGCTCGCGAGCCTGCTCGACGATGCGGGCAGCCTCGTGGCGCGCCTCGGCGAGCTCGGCGCGGTACTGCTCAAGCAGGGCCTGGGCCTCCGCCTGGGCGGCCTCGGCGCGCTCCATGCCGCCTTCGATGGCGTCCCGGCGCTCCGACAGCACCTTCTCGATGCTGGGGAGGAGCTTCTTGCCGAGCAGACCGAAGACGATGAAGAAGCAGAGCAGGCCGATGATGACCTCGGGCCACGCGGGAAGCAGGGGGTTCATCTTCTCCCCCTCCTCCGCGAGCTGAGCCGCGAAACTCATATCTGGACCTTCCTCGAAAGGGTCTACGGCGTGGGAATTACTTGCCGGCGCCGAAGACGAACGGCATGACGATGCCGATGAGGGCGAGCGCCTCGGTCAGCGCGAAGCCGATGAACATGTTGGAGCGGATCAGGCCGGCAGCCTCGGGCTGACGAGCCATGGCCTGGACACCGTTACCGAAGATGAGACCAACACCGATGCCGGGGCCGATCGCGGCGAGGCCGTAACCGATCGAGGCGACGGAACCGTAGACCTCAGCGAGCTGCTGCATTTCAGCTTGTCCTTTGCGGGGTGGTGGACCGGTGGTGGTTGGCCACCGGGCGTTCGGGAGGGGAAGCAGCCGAAGCTGCGTGGCTCAGTGCGCTTCTTCCAGGGCACCGGCGATGTAGCTGCTGGCCAGCATCACGAAGATGTAGGCCTGCAGGAACTGCACCAGCAGCTCGAAGGCGGTGAGGCCGACGGCGACCACGAAGGAGGCCGAGCCGTACAGCGCGCCCAGGGTCGGGCTGAGCAGGTACCAGGAGGCGACGGAGAACATCACGACCAGCAGGTGGCCGGCGAACATGTTCGCGAAGGCTCGGACCGCCAGGGTGAAGGGGCGCACGAAGATGTTCGAGAAGAACTCGATCGGGACCAGGATGAACATGACCCAGCCGGGGATGCCCGACGGCCAGCAGAGGTTCTTGAGACCGCCGACGAACCCGTGCTTCTTGAAGGTCAGCGTCATGTAGGTGATCCACACGACCGCGGCCAGACCCGCGGGGAAGGCGATCGACGCCGTCACCGGGAACTGCGCGAACGGGATGATCGACATGATGTTCATCAACCAGACGAAGAAGAACATCGAGACCAGCATCGGGACGTACTTCTCGCCCTTCTTGCCGATCGTCTCCAGCACGATGGAGCGCTTGACGAAGTCGTAGCCGATCTCGCCGACCAGCTGCAGCTTGCCGGGGACCAGGCGCGGCTTGGCGAAAGCGGCCCAGAAGAACACGACGACCAGCAACGCGACGATGATCGACAGCAGCATCGGCTTGTTGAAGTCGACGCCGCCGACCGAGAAGATCGGCTTGAACTGGAACTCGTTCAGGCCCGGGGCCGGGAAGCCGCAGCCAGCGTCCCCGAAGTGGCAACTGCCTGAGGCGAGCGAGGACGTGAGTTCAGCACTCACCGCGGACTCCTTCGTCGTGGCGCATGGTTACGGCAACCTCGGTGTGTCGGCGTGGCCTGCGACCACGGAGCGGCACTGGAACTTGATGGGTATCTCGCCGATCCCGCACGACGGCGTACTGCACGACCGCGGGATCATCGAAGACTTCGCGGGTCCGGGGGGCGATCAGTCCGCGATCCGGACAGACCAGGCCTCTTCCCGTACTCCGTTGTTGCGACGGACGATAGCAGCCCGTCAGTGCGGCATAAACACCGCCCCCCTCGTTGGGGGGACAGCTGGGCCTCGTCACTGTTGACGACCCTTGTCGGAGGGCTTGTCGCCCTTGCTTTCCGAGGCGTGGGGGTCGACGTAGAACATCTTGGCCTTGAGTGCTCCGCGCACCTGGAAGCCGGTGAAGATCAGCACGCAGCCGATCAACGTGAAGGCGAAGGTCTGCCGGTTGAAGAGCTCGGTGTCCTTGAACACCGCGAGCACGATGCCGACCAGCAGGATCTGGGTGGTGTACACCATCAGCGCCGCGGCCATCATGATCTGCGGGTTCGACCTGGTCAGCCGCTCGAGCGCGAACTGGCCGGAGCTGAAGAAGGCCAGCACCAGGAGGGCGCCGAAGAGGGCGCCGAGCAGGCCCTTCCCACCGGCGACGGCGAAGGAGATCGCCATGGCGATGATCCCGGCGACCGCAGTGGGAATCGCGGCGCCCCGGAGGATCTGGGCGTCGGTGGACGGCATGTCGGCAGCTCCGGCGGCATGTCGATGTGGCGGGGGACGGGCACAGATGGTGGCGGGGTGACACCGGACCGAGTGGCCGCCGCCGGACCGCCCGCGGTGAGCGGCGGATCCGTCGAAGGAGACCGACCAGGGACGGAAGTCCTCCACCTGTCAGGTCTTTCGGCGTGTTCTCGGTACTCGTGAACGGTATCACAAACTATTTGATGAGAGCTTTACCATGAATGTGTGGCTCCTGTCACACCGATGGCGCAACGAATCCGCCGTACGGGTGAGCCCATTTGACGGATCGTCAACGTGGCTGTCACCGGCGGCCGGTGGCCTTGTGGTGGTCGCCGGACGCGGTGGACCCCCGGCCGGCTTCACCCAGAAGTTGCTTGTCCTTCGCCGACAGTTCGGCCATCGGGGCGGACGGCGAGCGCCGCCGGTACCGCGGCGGGACGAAGGACTGCACCGCCCGGGGCGCCCGCGGCCGGAACCGCGGCGTCAGCAGGACCACCAGGCCGACCAGGCAGAGCCCGGCGAGGGTCAGCACCACCGCGCGGCCGGTGTTGGTCACCGAGAAGGCGACCGTGCCGAAGGCGATCAGCGCGGCCCAGAAGTACATGATCAGCACGGCCCGGCTGTGCGAGTGCCCGACCTGGAGCAGCCGGTGGTGCAGGTGGCGCTTGTCGGCCGCGAACGGGGACTGGCCGGCCCAGGTGCGGCGCACCACCGCGAGCAGCAGGTCGGCCAGCGGCAGCGCGATGACCGTCAGCGGCAGCAGCAGCGGGATGTAGATCGGCACCAGGGTGTGCACGGTGGCGGTCTGCGAACCGGTCTCGCTGTTGATCAGGTCCGGGTCGACCCGGCCGGTGATCGAGATCGCCGCGACGGCCAGCATCAGGCCGAGCATCATCGAGCCGGAGTCGCCCATGAAGATCCGCGCGGGGTGCATGTTGTGCGCCAGGAAGCCCAGGCACATGCCGATCAGCAGCACGCTGAACAGCACGGCGGGGGCCGCGTCGGAGATCGTGTAGCCGTACCAGAGCCGGTAGCTGTACAGGAAGAAGGCCATCGCGGCGATGCAGACCATGCCGCCCGCCAGGCCGTCCAGTCCGTCGATGAAGTTCACCGCGTTGACCATGACGACGACCAGGGTGACCGAGATGACCATGCCCTGGGTCGGGCTCACCGCGACCGAGCCGACGCCGGGCACCGGGAGGCTGATCACCGTGACGCCCTGCCAGACCATCACGCCGGCGGCGATCATCTGGCCGCCCAGCTTGACCAGGGCGTCCACGCCCCACTTGTCGTCCAGCACCCCGAGCAGGAACATGATCCCGGCGCCGGACAGCAGCGCGCGGATGTCGCTGCCCCCGTTGAACACCTTGCTCAGGTTGTCCAGCTGGGAGGCGACCAGGATGCCCGCGCACAGTCCGCCGAACATCGCGATGCCGCCGAGCCGCGGAGTGGGCTCGCGGTGCACGTCGCGGGCGCGGACCGGGGGCATCGCGCCCGCCGCGATGGCGAACTTCCGGACCGGACCGGTCAGCAGGTAGGTGACGGCGGCGGTGCAGAACAGCACCAGCAGATACTCACGCACCACTGGCCTCCTGCATCACTGTCGAACGGGGAGGTACCGAAGGTACTCCCCTGCCTTCCCGGGGTTCGAGGTGCGTCGCCACGGCACACACCTTATTGAGTCGGACGCCCGGGACGTGCATCGCGGTTCGCTCTCCCGGGTAGGAGAACCGAATACCTGTGGACGCCCGGGCCTCAGGCTCCCCCGGCGAAGGCCGCCGCCAGCTCCCGGACCCGTGCCGCGACCGGCCCCGGGGCCTCCCCGGCGAGCAGCCGGCCGATCAGCGCGGCGATCCCGGTCAGCTCCGCCTCCCCCATCCCCTGGCTGGTCACGGTACCCGTGCCCAGCCTGATCCCGGAGGCGTCGGCGGCCGGCGCCGGGTCGTACGGCAGCGCGCACTTGCCGAGCAGCAACCCGGCCGCCGCGCAGCGCCGTTCGGCCTCCGCGCCGGTCACGCCGAGCGGGCTGACGTCGGCGGTGACCAGGTGGGTGTCGGTCCCGCCCGTCAGAGGGCGCATACCGGCCTCTGCGAGCCCCCTGGCGAGCGCCTGCGCCCCGGACACCGTCCGCTGCGCGTACGCCCGGTAGGCGGGCGTCCCGGCCTCCGCGAGGGCCACCGCCTTGCCGGCCACCTCGTTCATCGCCGCGCCGCCCTGGCTGAACGGGAACACCGCCCGGTCGATCCGCTCGGCCAGCTCCGCGGTGGACAGCAGCAGACCGCCGCGCGGGCCGCGCAGCAGCTTGTGGGTGGCGGCCACCGTGACGTCCGCGTACGGCACCGGGGAGGGCGCCACCCCGGCCGCGACCAGGCCGGTGGTCTGCGCGACGGAGGCGATCAGATAGGCGTCCACCTCGTCGGCGATCTCCCGGAAGGCCGCCCAGTCCGGGTGCCGGGGGTGGGAGATCGAACCCGCCACGATGGCCTTCGGGCGGTGCCGCCGGGCCAGCTCGCGCACCTGGTCGAGGTCGATCAGGCCGTCGTCCTCGCGCACGCCGTAGCCGGTGAACTCGAACCAGCGGCCGGAGAAGTTGGCCCGCGAGCCGCAGCTGAGGTGGCCGCCGTGCTCCAGCGACATCGCCAGCACCCTGTCACCGGGCCGCAGCAGCGCCGCGTAGGCCGCGAGCAGCGCCGAAGTCGCCGACCGGGGCTGGACGTTGGCGTGCGGCGCGGCGAAGAGTGCGCGTGCCCGGTCGATCGCCAGCAGCTCCGCGGCGTCCGCCAGCGCGCAGCCGGTGTGGTGCCGGCGGCCGGGGTAGCCCTCGGCGTACTTGTCGATCAGCGGCCCGGTCAGCGCCGCCAGCACGGCGGGCGTGGTCAGGTTCTCCCCCGCCAGCAGCTGGATCGTTTCGGCGCGCCGCTCGGACTCGGCGGCCAGCAGGTCGGCGATCTGCGGATCCGCCCGGTGCAGCGCTTCGGACGCCCACGGGCGCCCCGTCGTCGCGGTCGAGCCGGTCGCGGCATCGGTGACGGTCATGGCAGGGCTCCCGGGCGCGGCAGGGACGGTGCCCCCAGCGTAGGACCGTCGACCCCGTCCGGCCCGCCGAGAAGGGGCCGTTCGGCCGTCAGCGCGGCGCGGGCACGCCCGTCAGCGCGGTGACCACCGGGTCGACCGCGTGGAATATCTCCTCGCCGCAGTTGCGGAACATGCCGATCGGCGCGCCGTACGGGTCGTCCACCTCGTCGGACTCCGGGGTCGCGGCCAGCAGCCAGCCGCGCAGCGCGGCGGCGGCCCGCACCAGGGCGCGGGCCCGCTCGGTGACGTCGGCGCCGCGGCGCGGGTCGGGCAGGGTGCCCGGGTCGATCGTCCGGACCAGCCGGGTGAACTCCTTCATCGTGAAGGTGCGCAGGCCCGCCTCGTGGCCCATCGAGATCACCTGGGCGCGGTGGTCCAGGGTCGCGGTCAGCACCAGGTCGGCCTCGACCACGTGCTCGTCCAGCAGTTCCCGACCGGTGAAGCCACCGCTGTCGGCGCCGTACTCGTCGAGCACGGTCGCCGCGTGGTCCTCCATCGGCGCGCCCACGTGGCCCCAGGTGCCGGCGCTCTCCACCAGGATCCGCCCGGCCACCCGGGGGCTGAGCCGGGTGTCCAGCTCACGCCGGGTGAGCCGCTCGGCTATCGGCGAGCGGCAGATGTTCCCCGTGCAGACGAACAGGATCCGGAAGTGGTCCAGCGGCCTGGGACCCACGCTCAGGTACGGCGCTATGCCGGGCCCGTCATGGAGCGAGGCGGTGGGTGTCAACTTCCGGCCTCCAGGTCGGGGACGACCTCCCTCAGCTGCTCGATGCTGATCGCCCCGGCCCGCAGGAGCACGGGCACCTTGCCGGTCACGTCGACGATGGACGAGGCGGTGGCGTGGTCGGCGGTGCCGCCGTCCAGGTAGACCGAGATCGCGTCGCCCAGCTGGGCCTGCGCCTCGTCACAGGTCGCCGGGGACGGGCCACCGGTCTTGTTGGCGCTGGAGACGGCGAGCGGGCCGGTGCTGTTCAGCAGCTCGATGGCGACCGGGTGCAGCGGCATCCGGACCGCGACGGTGCCGCGGGTCTCGCCGAGGTCCCAGCGCAGCGAGGGCTGGTGCTTGGCGACCAGGGTGAGGCCGCCGGGCCAGAACGCGTCGACCAGTTCCCAGGCCTGCTCGGAGAAGTCGGTGACCAGGCCGTGCAGGGTGGTCGGCGAGCCGACCAGGACGGGCGAGGGCATGTTGCGGCCACGGCCCTTGGCGGCCAGCAGCTCGCCGACGGCCTCCGGGGAGAAGGCGTCCGCGCCGACCCCGTACAGGGTGTCGGTGGGCAGCACGACGAGTTCGCCGCGGCGGATGGCCGATGCGGCCTCACGCAGGCCGGTGGCGCGGTCCCCGGCGTCGGCACAGTCGTAGCGGCGGCTCATCGGTGCGGTCCCCTTCCGGAAAGGCTCATGACGTTCACGGCGGTGTGCACGAACCGGCCCTGCGGGCGGTCGTGCCGGGTTCGACCGTTCACGACCCGACCCTGCGGGCGGCCGTGCTGCGCTTGAGGTTCACGACCCGACCCTCCGGGCGGTCGTGAAGCGCGGTCGGTTGTTCAGGTCGCGGTGGTCGGCCGTGTCCGTCCAACCGCGTTCCTCGTTGAAGATCCACGGCACCTGGCCGCCCTGCTGGTCGGCGTGCTCGATCACCACCGCGCCGCCCGGGCGGAGCAGCCGGGCGGCCACCCGCTCGATGCCGCGGATGGTGTCCAGGCCGTCCTCGCCGGAGAACAGGGACATCTGCGGGTCGTGGTCGCGGGCCTCCGGCGCGACGTACTCCCACTCGGTGAGCGGGATGTACGGCGGGTTGGAGATCACCAGGTCGAAGCGGCCGTCCCAGGAGCGGTCGTCCTCGAAGGCCTTGGTGGCGTCACCGGCGTGCAGGGTGACCCTGGCGCGGTCCGGGCTGGCCTCGATGTTGCGCCGGGTGTACTCCAGCGCCCCCTCGTCCAGCTCGAAGGCGTGCACGGTCGAGCGCGGCAGCTCCTGGGCCAGGGCGAGCGCGATGGCGCCCGAGCCGGAGCACAGGTCGACCACCAGCGGCTCGGCGACGTCCATGTCGCGCACGGCGTCTATGGCCCACTCGACGACCGTCTCGGTCTCCGGCCGGGGCACGAACACCCCGGGGCCGACCGCCAGTTCGAGGTAGCGGAAGAACGCCCGCCCGGTGATGTGCTGCAGCGGCTCGCGGGCCTCGCGGCGCGAGACCGCCTCCCAGTAGCGGGCGTCGAAGTCGGCGTCCTGCACGGTGTGCAGCTGGCTGCGCTTGACGTTGTGGACGTAGGCGGCGAGTTCCTCCGCGTCGAAGCGCGGCGACGGCACGCCGGCCGCGGCCAACCGCTGGGTGGCCTGGGCCACCTCGGCGAGCAGCAGGTTCATCCGTACGACCTCATGTTTCTGCGCTCCGGCTTCGGTCTTGCGTCGGGCTGGGGCGCGCCGGTCTCAGTTCTCTTGGGCCGCGGCGAGCTTGGCCGCCGCGTCCTTGTCGACGCAGGACTGGATCACGGCGTTCAGGTCGCCGTCCAGGACCTGGTCCAGGTTGTACGCCTTGAACCCCGTGCGGTGGTCCGAGATGCGGTTCTCCGGGTAGTTGTACGTCCGGATCCGCTCGGAGCGGTCCACCGTGCGGACCTGGCTGCGACGCGCGTCCGAGGCCTCCCGCTCGGCCTCCTCCTGCGCGGCGGCCAGCAGCCGCGAACGCAGGATGCGCATCGCCTGCTCCTTGTTCTGCAGCTGGCTCTTCTCGTTCTGGCAGGACGCCACGATACCGGTCGGCAGGTGGGTGATCCGGACCGCCGAGTCGGTGGTGTTGACCGACTGGCCGCCGGGACCGGAGGAGCGGTAGACGTCGATCCGCAGGTCGTTGGCGACGATCTCGACCTCGACCTCCTCCGCCTCGGGGGTGACCAGCACGCCCGCCGCGGAGGTGTGGATGCGGCCCTGCGACTCGGTGGCGGGGACGCGCTGCACGCGGTGCACGCCGCCCTCGTACTTCAACCGGGCCCAGACGCCCTGGCCAGGCTCGGTGTTGCCCTTGGTCTTCACGGCCACCGAGACGTCCTTGTAGCCGCCGAGGTCGGACTCGTTGGAGTCGATGATCTCGGTCTTCCAGCCGATCCGCTCGGCGTAGCGCAGGTACATCCGGAGCAGGTCGCCGGCGAACAGCGCGGACTCCTCGCCGCCCTCACCCGCCTTGATCTCCAGGATGACGTCCTTGTCGTCGCTCGGGTCGCGCGGGACGAGCAGCAGCCGCAGTTCCTCGGTCAGCTCGTCGCGGCGCGCCTCGGACTCCTTCACCTCGGAGAGGAACTCCGGCTCCTCGGCGGCGAGTTCGCGCGCGGCCTCGATGTCCTCGCCGGCCTGCCGCCACTTCCGGTAGACCCGGGTGATCGGGGTGAGCTCGGCGTACCGCTTGGCCAGCTTGCGGGCGTTGTTCTGGTCCGCGTGGACCGACGGGTCGGCCAGCCTCGTCTCGAGGTCGGCGTGCTCGACGAGGAGCTCTTCGACTGCCTCGAACATGGGGTGGCCTTCTTCCCGGGGACTCGGACGTGCGGGGGGGGTTCGGAACGGGGGCGGAGCTGTGCGGTTCGCGCTGGGACGCGAACGGCGCCGGCCCCCAGCGCCCCCGACAACGAGTACGGGGGCACCGGGAACCGGCGCCGAGGGAGCGCTAGGCCTTCGCGCTGTGCTGCTTGCCGAAGCGGGCCTCGAAGCGGGCCACGCGGCCACCGGTGTCGAGGATCTTCTGCTTGCCGGTGTAGAACGGGTGGCACTGCGAGCAGACCTCGGCGCGGATCACGCCGCTGGTCTCGGTCGAGCGGGTGGTGAACTCGGCGCCGCAGGTGCAGGTCACGTTGGTGACCACGTACTCCGGGTGAACGTTGGACTTCAAGGGGATCTCCTAGTTTTCGGGAGGGCACCGGGTCGGCGGCTGGGATGCCGCACGTGAACCGGGACCGACGGACCAGTCTGCCAGGACCGGCCGCATCTTCCCAAACCGGGGCCCGCCGCGGCTTATTCCGGGGGGCGTTCCGGGCACCTCCGAGCGGCCGCCCGGGCGGTGGCGGGCCCGGGCCCGGGCCGGCGGCTCAGCGGACGGCGGAGGCCTTCGCGGTGGGCTTCACGGACGGCTTCACGGTGCCCGCCGCCGGGGCCGTGGGGGCCGCCTGGGCGGGGTTCTCCGGCTGGGCCGAGACGACCGCCTGCGGGAGGGGCTGGTCGGCCTTGAGCGCCGCCCAGACGTTCCCGGCCTGCGGCTGCTGCTCCACCACCCGGTTGGGGTCGCTGGGCGCGGTCACCACCGGCAGGGTGACCATGCTCAGCTGGTCCGGCCCGATCCCCTTGAGCTCCTGCACCAGCCCGACCAGGGAGTTCACCGAGCCGAGCGCGGAGTCGGTGGTGACGCTCTTGGTCATGGTGTCGCCGATCGACCACAGCTTGACCGGGTTGGAGAACAGTCCGATCCCGCCGGCCTGCTGGAGCAGCGACTTGACCATCTGCTTCTGCAGCTCGATCCGGCCGAGGTCGCTGCCGTCGCCGACGCCGTGCCGGGTGCGCACGAAGGCCAGCGCCTGCTGCCCGTCCAGGTGGTGCTGCCCGGCCGGCAGGTCGAGCCCGCTGTCCTTGTCGTGGATGGCCACCGTGGTGGTCACGGTGGCCCCGCCTATCGCGTCCACGACCCGGGCGAAGCCGGCGAAGTCCACCTGGAGGTAGTGGTCCATCCGCAGCCCGGTGAGCTGCTCGGTGGTCTTGACGGCGCAGGCCGCACCGCCCGCCTCGAAGGCGCTGTTGTACATCGCGCGCTTGGCCGCCGGGACGGCCTTGCCGGCGCCGTCGGTGCACTGCGGGCGGTCGACCAGGGTGTCGCGCGGGATCGAGACGACCGAGGCCCTGGAGTGGTCCTGGTAGACGTGGACCACCATCGCGGTGTCGGAGCGGGCGGAGTCGCCGGTGTCCCCGCCGGCCAGGTCGCCGTTCTCGCCGACCCGCGAGTCGGAGCCCAGCACCAGGATGTTGAAGGAGCCGTCGGTGGCGGCCGGGGGCCGGGCGTCGCCGAGGCGGGAGTCGATGTCGACGCTCTTGATGTTGCCGTTGAGCTTCAGGTACGCGTACGCCCCCGCACCGCCGCCGGCGACGACGAGCGCGGCGACCGCGCAGGCGGACCACCGCAGGACCTTGCGGCGGCGACTCGGGACCCTCTTGTGCTCGGCCATACGGTCCAGAGTAAATCGGACAAGAAGATCAAATAGTCCCAAGCTGTCCCAACTCTGGAACAAAGCGGCCACCGACGCACGGAACCCCGGACCGCTCGCGCGATCCGGGGTTCCGTGCAGTGCCGGGTGTCCGATTACGGTCAGTCGCCCGAACCGGGGGTGGTCTTGGCGATCTGCATCAGGAACTCGGCGTTGCTCTTGGTCTGCTTCATCTTGTCCAGGAGCAGCTCGATCGCCTGCTGCGAGTCGAGCGCGTGCAGCACCCGGCGCAGCTTCCAGACGATGGCCAGCTCCTCGCTGCCGAGCAGGATCTCCTCCTTGCGGGTGCTGGAGGCGTCCACGTCGACGGCCGGGAAGATGCGCTTGTCCGAGAGCTTCCGGTCGAGCTTGAGCTCCATGTTGCCGGTGCCCTTGAACTCCTCGAAGATCACCTCGTCCATCCGCGAGCCGGTCTCGACCAGCGCGGTGGCCAGGATGGTCAGCGAGCCGCCGTTCTCGATGTTGCGCGCGGCACCGAAGAACTTCTTCGGCGGGTACAGCGCGGTCGAGTCGACACCACCGGACAGGATGCGGCCGGAGGCCGGCGCCGCCAGGTTGTAGGCGCGGCCCAGGCGGGTGATCGAGTCCAGCAGGATGACCACGTCGTGGCCCAGCTCGACCAGGCGCTTGGCGCGCTCGATGGCCAGCTCGGCAACGGTGGTGTGGTCCTCGGCCGGGCGGTCGAAGGTCGAGGAGATGACCTCGCCCTTGACCGACCGCTGCATGTCGGTGACCTCTTCCGGACGCTCGTCGACCAGGACGACCATCAGGTGGCACTCGGGGTTGTTGTGGGTGATCGCGTTGGCGACCGCCTGGAGCACCATGGTCTTGCCGGTCTTCGGCGGCGCGACGATCAGACCGCGCTGGCCCTTGCCGATCGGCGACACCAGGTCGATGATCCGGGTGGTCAGCACGCCCGGGTCGGTCTCCAGGCGCAGCCGCTCCTGCGGGTACAGCGGGGTGAGCTTGTTGAACTCGGGGCGGCCGCGGCCGGTCTCCGGGTCCATGCCGTTGACGGAGTCCAGCCGCACCATGGCGTTGAACTTCTCGCGGCGCTCGCCCTCGCGCGGCTGGCGCACGGCACCGGTGATGGCGTCACCCTTGCGCAGGCCGTTCTTGCGGACCTGGGCGAGCGAGACGTAGACGTCGTTCTGGCCCGGCAGGTAGCCGGAGGTGCGCACGAAGGCGTAGTTGTCGAGGATGTCGAGGATGCCCGCGACCGGGATCAGGACGTCGTCCTCGCCGATCTGGGTCTCGACCGGACCGGCCTCGAAGCCGTCACGGCCGCGCCGGCCCCGACGGTCGCGGTAACGGCCGCGACGGCCCCGACGGCCCTCGCCGAACTCGTCGTCGTCGTAGCCGCCCTGCTGGGCCTGCGGCTGCTGGGCCTGCTGGCCCTGGCCGCCCTCGCGGCGCTGCTGGCCGTCGCCCTGGCCCTGCTGGCCCTGCTGGCCCTGGCGGTCGGTGCGCTCGCGGCGGTTGCGGCGGTCGCGACGCGACTCGCGGCCGTCGGCGTCCTGCCCGGCCTGGGCCTCGCCGGCGTCCTGACGCTCGGTGCGCTCGGTGCGCTCCGTCCGCTCCGTGCGCTCGCCGCCGTCCCGGCGGTCACGGCGCTCGCGGCGGTCGCGACGGGTCTCGCGACCCTCCTCGCGGCCCTCGAAGGCGCGGGTCTCGGCCGGACGGTCGGCCTGCTTGGGCTCGGCCACCGCGACGGTGGCGGCCTCGGCGACGGCCTCCGCGGCCGCGACGGGCGCGGTCGGGGCGCCGGCGGCCGAGGTGGCGCGGCGGCGGGTGCGCTCGGCACGGGCCGGCGCGGCGGTCTCGGCGGCGGCCTGGACCGGGATCTCGATCTGGGCCTGCGGCTCGGCGGCCGGGGCCGCGGCGGCGGCCGCGGCGGCGGCCTTGGTACGGCGGGCCGGCTTCTCGGCCGGGGCCTCGGCGTCCGCCTTGGCGGCGGTGCGCTTGGCGGCCGGGGCGCCACCGGCGGCGAGCAGCGGGTCCCCGCCGCTCTTCTCCTTGATGGTCTCGATCAGCTGGCTCTTGCGCATGCGCCCGGTACCGGTGATGCCCAGGTCCGCGGCGAGCTTCTGCAGCTCGGCGAGGACCATGCCGTCCAGGCCCGCGGCGGCACTGCGGCGGCGGCGGGCCGGGGCAGCGGGGGCGGCGGTCGCGTCCGACGCTTCGGCGTCCGGGCGCGCGCCCATCAGATCGGTGGAGTCGCTCACTAAGGGTCCTTCCCTGGAGCGGACGTCGGCCTGTCTGGCTCGGCGACCGGTTGTGCTGTCCTGACCAACGCTCGACTGCGTCGGTCCGAGGCGGTGATCCCTCGAATGGCGGGAGCCCGTCGAGGGAGAGCTGCGAGGTGCGGTGCGTGAAGCACGGTGGTGCTGAGGTGGCGCGTGGGCCGGTCGTGTGTCGACCTCCCCAGAGGGCGTTGCGCCCACGCTGCCTGCGAATCCCGGGCCCCCGTCGCGTGACGGTGGCCCGCGCTCCGCCCGTCCTGGCCTCTAGGTGGAGACCGCGGGTGGGAGTCAGGTGCCGTCACGGCTTCGGGATGCGACCGCTTGTCGCGCAGGCAGGCTGCGTACGCGCTGCGGTGGGCTCCCGGAGAATCGTCGCCCCGGACATCGCGGCGGTTCCACGGCAGTGGAACGCTGGGATCGGGACGCGGCGCACCTAGCCCCGGAGGGCACCTGGTGCAGCAATGAGGTTAACACTACCGACCCCCTCAGACATTCCCCGACCTCGAGCTTGCCAATCGTGTCCGGACGGCCCGGCTCTGCGCCGGGCCGAACCGGCAGCTCAGACGCCCAGTGGGAGCACGGTGGCCCCGGTGCGGTCGACGTCGAGCCGGTGCGCGGCGAACGCCGGGTCGCCGCCGTGGCCGTGGTGCCCGGCGAAGGAGAGCACCTTGTCGACGCCCGCCTCGTCGGTGAGCGCCAGCACGGTCGGGCCGGCCCCGGAGATGACCGCGGGGACGCCCTCCGCGCGCAGCGCGCCGACCAGCGCGGCGCTGTCCGGCATGGCGGAGGCGCGGTAGTCCTGGTGCAGCCGGTCCTCGGTGGCGGCGAGGAGCAGCTCGGGGCGCCTGGTCAGGGCCTCCACCAGCAGCCCGGAGCGGCCCGCGTTGACGGCGGCGTCGGCCAGCGGGACGGTCTTCGGCAGCAGGCCGCGGGCGGTCTCGGTGAGCACCTCGCCGGCCGGCACGAACACCACCGGGACGACCTGCCCGGAGGGCTCCAGGGCGACCGCCTTGGCCGACTCCTCGTCGGTCCAGGCGATGGTGAAGTTGCCGCGCAGGCAGGCCGCGACGTTGTCCGGGTGGCCCTCCAGCTCGGAGGCGAGGGCCAGCAGCGCGTCGTCGTCCAGCGCGGACGGGCCGCCGATGGTGACGGCGCGGGCGGCCACGATCCCGGCGCAGATGGCGGCCGAGGAGGAGCCCAGGCCGCGGCCGTGCGGTATCCGGTTGGCGCAGACCACTTCGAGGCCGCGCGGCTGGCCGCCGAGCCGGTCGAAGGCGGCCCGCATCGAGCGGACCAGCAGGTGGCGCTCGTCCCGCGGCAGCGTCTGCGCGCCCTCGCCGGCGATGTCGACGGAGAGGCCGGAGTCGGAGACCCGGACGACGACGTCGTCGTACAGACCCAGCGCGAGCCCGAAGGCGTCGAAGCCCGGGCCGAGGTTGGCGCTGGTCGCGGGAACCCGGACCCGGACGGCGGCGGCACGGAACGCAGGACCGGCCATGCGGTGGACTCTCCTGGGGAAATCGGGCGGCGCGGAGCGCGTCGTCGGTGCGAGGTGGGGAAAGGGCCGCGGGCCCCTCGGGCCTGGCGGTCACTGTCGTCGGCGCGGCCCGTACCAGGACGGGCCCGGGGCATGTGCCACACGGCCGGACCCAGAGTATCGAAGAGAGGTTCCCCAGTGGTACACCCCGTGGGCCTTCGATCTGGTGTGTTGCCGGTTCTGGCCGGAATGCGCACCCCCCGCGGTCAGGGAACGGGGTGGAATCGGATCGGAATGCGCAGCGGAATTGACACAAAAGTGTCACCGGAGAACTTTGACGGGCCGACCCCCGAAAGGGTCGGCCCGTCGAAGTGTCAGGCCCCGGCGTCAGTCCAGCAGTCCGAGCCGCTGGGCCGCGGCCTCCGGGTCGACCGGGACGACCTGCGGCTGCGGGGCGCCGGCCACCGCCCAGTCCGGGTCCTTGAGGCCGTTGCCGGTCACCGTGCAAACGATCCGCTGGCCCGGGTCGACCAGGCCGGCCTCCGCCTTGGCCAGCAGCCCGGCCACCGAGGCGGCCGAGGCGGGCTCCACGAAGACGCCCTCCTGCGCGGCCAACAGCCGGTAGGCGGCGAGGATCTGACGGTCCGTCACCTTGTCGATGAGGCCGCCGGACTCGTCCCGCGCGGCGAGCGCGAAGTCCCAGGAGGCCGGGTTGCCGATCCGGATCGCGGTGGCGATGGTCTGCGGCTTGAGGACGGGCGCGCCGTCCACGATCGGGGCCGAACCGGCGGCCTGGAAGCCCCACATCCGCGGGGTGCGGGCGGCCATCCCGTCGGCGGCGTACTCCCGGTAGCCCTTCCAGTAGGCCGTGATGTTGCCCGCGTTGCCGACCGGCAGGACGTGGATGTCCGGGGCGTCGCCGAGCATGTCGACGATCTCGAAGGCCGCCGTCTTCTGGCCCTCGATCCGCACCGGGTTCACCGAGTTGACCAGCGCCACCGGGTACTTCTCGGACAGTTCGCGGGCGAGCGTCAGGCAGTCGTCGAAGTTCCCGTCGACCTGGAGGATCTTCGCGCCGTGCACCAGCGCCTGGCCCATCTTGCCCAGGGCGATCTTGCCCTGCGGGACGAGCACGGCGGAGACCATCCCGGCCCGCACCGCGTAGGCGGCGGCGGAGGCCGAGGTGTTGCCGGTGGAGGCGCAGATGACGGCCTGGGCGCCCTCCTCCTTGGCCTTGGAGATGGCCATCGTCATCCCGCGGTCCTTGAAGGAACCGGTCGGGTTGGCGCCCTCGACCTTGAGGTAGACCTCGCAGCCGGTGCGCTCGGAGAGCACCTGGGCGGGTACCAGGGGCGTGCCGCCCTCCAGCAGGGTGACCACCGGGGTGGCCGCGGTGACCGGCAGGCGGTCCCGGTACTCCTCGATCAGGCCGCGCCACTGGTGGGTGTGCGCGCCTCGGACGACGTTCTCGGCAACGGCGTTCATGGCTGGTTCCTTATTCCCCTTCGACCCGCATGATGCTGGCCACGTCCCGCACGCTGTCCAGCGCGCGGAGCTTGTCGACCGTCGCCGACAGCGCGGCGTCGGTGGCACGGTGGGTGACCACGACGAGCGAGGCGTCGCCGTCGCGGCCCTGCTGGCGCACGGTGTCGATGGAGACGCCGTGCTCGGCGAAGACGGACGCGACCTGGGCGAGCACGCCCGCCCGGTCGTCCACGTCCAGGCTGACGTGGTAGCGGGTGACCACCTCGTCCATCGGCTTGGCGGGCAGCTGCGTGTACACGGAGTCACCGGGACCGGTGGACCCGGCCAGCTTGTTGCGGCACACCGCGACCAGGTCGCCGAGCACCGCGGAGGCGGTCGGCGAGCCGCCCGCGCCCGGACCGTAGAACATCAGCCGGCCGGCCGCCTCGGCCTCGACGAACACCGCGTTGTACGCCTCGCGGACGGACGCCAGCGGGTGCGAGAGCGGGATCATCGCCGGGTGGACCCGCGCGGTGACGGACTCGCCGTCGGCGGCCCGCTCGCAGATCGCCAGCAGCTTGACCACGCAGCCCATCGCCTTGGCGGAGGCGATGTCGGCGGCGGTGACCTCGGTGATGCCCTCGCGGTAGACGTCCGCCGCGGTGACCTCGGTGTGGAACGCGATCCCGGCCAGGATGGCGGCCTTGGCGGCGGCGTCGAAGCCCTCGACGTCGGCCGTCGGGTCCGCCTCGGCGTAGCCGAGCGCGGTGGCCTCCTCCAGCGCCTCCGAGTAGCCGGCGCCGGTGGTGTCCATCTTGTCGAGGATGAAGTTGGTGGTGCCGTTGACGATGCCCAGCACCCGGTTGACCTTGTCCCCCGCGAGGGACTCGCGCAGCGGGCGCAGCAGCGGGATCGCGCCCGCCACCGCGGCCTCGTAGTACAGGTCCACGCCGGCCGCGGCGGCCGCCGCGTGCAGCTCGGTGCCGTCCTTGGCGAGCAGCGCCTTGTTGGCGCTGACCACCGAGGCACCCTTCGCGAAGGCGGACAGGATCAGCGATTTGGACGGCTCGATGCCGCCCACCACCTCGACGACGACGTCGATGTCGCCGCGGCCCACCAGGGCCTCGGCGTCGGTGGTGATCAGGTGCTCGGGCACCCCGGGGCGCACCCGGCCGGCCCGGCGGACCGCGATCCCGGCGAGCTCGACCGGGGCACCGATGCGAGCGGCGAGGTCGTCGGCCGTCGTCGTCATGATGCGCGCCACCTCGGAGCCCACCACACCACAACCCAGCAACGCCACCTTCAGCGGGCGCGTACGCATCATCCGACTCCGCTCTGCATTCTTCGTGCTTCGGTATTTCCGGCGGTTTTCAGGGGCCGCCGGTAACTTCGGTCCGTACCAGTCTCGGGGACTTTCCGCACGGATCTACGGTCGTTCCATGATCTGAGACGAGAATTTCGTCATCCGATATCCAGGCGCAGGAGATCCTCCTCCGTCTCGCGCCGGACGATCACCCGGGCCGCGCCGTCCTTGACGGCGAGCACCGGAGGCCTGAGGGCGTGGTTGTAGTTGCTCGCCATCGAGCGGCAGTAGGCGCCGGTGGCGGGCACCGCGATCAGGTCACCCGGGGCCAGGTCGGACGGCAGGAAGGCGTCCCGGACGACGATGTCGCCGGACTCGCAGTGCTTGCCGACCACCCGCACCAGCATCGGCTCGGCGTCGCTGGTGCGCGACACCAGGGCCACCGAGTACTCGGCGTCGTACAGCGCGGTGCGGATGTTGTCGGACATCCCGCCGTCCACGCTGACGTAGGTGCGCAGGCCCTCCAGCGGCTTGACGGTGCCGACCTCGTACAGCGTGAACGCGGTCGGGCCGACGATCGCCCGGCCCGGCTCCACGCTCAGCCGGGGGGCGTCCAGGTTCGCGGCGGCACACTCCCGGCGGACGATCTCGGCCAGCGCGGCGGCGATCTCGGCCGGCTCGCGCGGGTCGTCCTCGCTGGTGTAGGCGATGCCCAGTCCGCCGCCGAGGTCGATCTCGGGCAGCTCGACGCCGTGCTCGTCGCGGATCCCGGCCAGCAGGCCGACCACCCGGCGGGCGGCGACCTCGAAGCCCGCCATGTCGAAGATCTGCGAGCCGATGTGCGAGTGGATGCCGCGCAGCTCCAGGCTGTCGTGGCCGAGCACCCGGCGCACCGCCTCGGCGGCCGCTCCCCCGTTGAGGGACAGGCCGAACTTCTGGTCCTCGTGCGCCGTGGCGATGAACTCGTGGGTGTGCGCCTCGACGCCGACGGTGATCCGGATCAGCACCTGCTGGCGCACGCCCTGGCGGGCGGCGATCGCGGCCAGCCGCTCGATCTCCTCGTAGGAGTCGACCACGATGTGCCCGACACCGGTCTTCACGGCGTGCTCGAGCTCGTCCACCGACTTGTTGTTGCCGTGCAGCGCGATCCGCTCCGCCGGCATCCCGGCGGCCAGCGCCACCGCCAACTCCCCGGCGCTGCACACGTCGAGGTTGAGGCCCTCCTCGTGCAGCCAGCGCACGACCGCCTTGGAGAGGAAGGCCTTGCCGGCGTAGTAGACGTCCGCGTCGGTGCCGAAGGCGTCCCGCCAGGCGCGGGCCCGGCTGCGGAAGTCCTCCTCGTCCAGCACGTAGGCCGGGGTGCCGAACTCGGCCGCCAGCCGCTTGACGTCGATCCCGCCGACCGTGGCCACGCCCTCGGCGTCGCGGGCGACGGTGCGCGACCAGACCTTGGGGTCGAGCGCGTTGAGGTCGGCCGGCGGGGCCTGGTAGTGGCCCTCGGGCAGGACGTCACCGTGACGGGGGCCTGCCGGGTGTGCGGAGCGACTCATGTCCTCTAAGTCCTTCGAGACCTATGGCAAGGGGCGGCGACGGTCCTCGTTGACCGTCAGCCGCCCCCCGCTGTGCGCTTGGGGGTGGTGCCTACATCCGCTCGGGCGTCGAGACGCCCAGGAGCGTCAGGCCGTTGGCGAGCACCGTGCGCGTCGCCTCGACCAGCCAGAGACGGGCGTGCGTGAGGTCCGTGACCTCCTCGTCGCCCTTGGGCAGGACCTGGCAGTTGTCCCAGAAACGGTGGTACGCGCCGGCCAGGTCCTCCAGGTAGCGGGCGACCCGGTGCGGCTCGCGCAGTTCGCCGGCGGCGGCGATGACGCGCGGGAACTCACCGAGCTGACCGAGCAGGTCGGTCTCCCACTCCGTGCTCAGCAGCTCCGGTTTGAAGTCCGCCGAGCGCGTGACGCCGAGGTCCGCCGCCTTGCGCTGGAGCGAGGACATCCGGGCGTGCGCGTACTGGACGTAGAAGACCCGGTTCTCGTTGGTCTGGCTGGTCAGGATGTTGATGTCCAGCGTGATCGTCGAGTCCGTGGAGGAGCGCGCCAGGGTGTAGCGGGCGGCGTCGACGCCGATCCACTCGACCACGTCGTCGATCGTGATGATGTTGCCGGCCCGCTTGGACATGCGGACCTCTTCGCCGTCGCGAAGCATCTTCACGAACTGGCCGATCTTCACCTCGATGTTGTGGTTCATGTCGTCGCCCGCGCAGGCCGCGATGGCCTTGAGGCGGTTGACGTAGCCGTGGTGGTCGGCGCCCAGCATGTAGAGCGCGACCTCGGCCCCGCGGTCCCGCTTGGACAGGTAGTACGCGGCGTCGGCGGCGAAGTAGGTCTTGTCACCGTCGGCCTTGATCAGGACGCGGTCCTTGTCGTCGCCGAAGTCGGTGGTGCGCAGGAAGACCGCGCCGTCCTGGTCGAAGACGTGGCCCTGCTCGCGCAGCCGCTCGATGGCCTTCTCGACGGCGCCCGAGTCGTGCAGCGTCTTCTCCGAGAACCACACGTCGAAGTGGGTGCCGAACTCGTCCATCGAGCGCTTGATCTCGGCCACCATGAGCTTGAGGCCCTCGGTGCGGAAGACCTCCAGCTGCTCGGCCTCGGGCAGGTCGAGCACGCCCGGGATCGCATTGGTGAGCGCCTTGGCGATGTCGACGATGTACTCGCCGACGTAGCCGCCCTCCGGCACCTCGCGGCCGTTCGCGGCGGCCTGGAGCGAGGCGGCGAACTTGCTGATCTGCACGCCGGCGTCGTTGAGGTAGTACTCGGTGGTGACGTCGGCGCCGGAGGCCCGCAGCACCCGCGCCAGCGAGTCGCCGACGGCGGCCCAGCGGACGCCGCCGATGTGGATCGGGCCGGTCGGGTTGGCGGAGACGAACTCCAGGTTGATCTTCAAGCCCTTGAGGGCCTCGTTGCGGCCGTAGGCGTCGCCCGCCTCGACGATGGTGCGGGCGAGCGCACCGGCGGTGGCGGTGTCCAGGGTGATGTTCAGGAAGCCCGGACCGGCGATGTCGACCTTGGCGACGCCGGTGATCCCTCGCAGGCGCTCGGCCAGGGCCTCGGCAACGGCTCGCGGCGGCTTGCCGGCCGCCTTGGCGAGCTGGAGGGCCACGTTCGTCGCGTAGTCGCCGTGGTCCCGGTTCTTGGGCCGCTCGACCGTCACGTGCTCGGGCACGGCGACGGCCAGCTCGCCCGCCTCGACGGCGGAGCTCACTGCGGCCTGGATTGCCTGGGAAAGGTCTGCGGGGGTCACGACGCCAAGCGTAGGCGAGACGGGGTGCCCGCCCGCCACTCGGTTTGCCGGTTGAGACGGCGCGGGACGGCGCCCCCTGGGGTGTCAGCCGTGATCCGTACGCTCTGTTCGCTCAGGGCGAAACGCGCCGGGCCGTTCCGCGGCCCGCATCAGCCGCCGGACCAGGGCCACCAGGTCGGCGGGGTCGAAGGGCTTGCCGAGGTAGCCGTCCACCCCGACCGCCTCCCCCAGGTCGAGGTCCGCCGGGGTGCACGCGCTCACGATCGCGATCGGCAGTCCGCTGGTGTCCGGGGTCGCGCGCAGCCGGGCCGCCGTCCGCAGACCGTCCAGCCGCGGCATCACCACGTCCAGCGTCACCACGTCCGGCTTCACCCGGCGGATGACCTCCAGGCACTCGGCGCCGTCGGCGGCGGTCACCACCTCGAAGCCCTCGAGCTCCAGGTTGACCCTGATCAGCTGGCGGATCACCTCGCTGTCGTCCACCACGAGGACCCGCCCGGACACTCCCGACACCTCACCGAGGGTATCGGCGGCCCCGCCGCCCCGTCCGGCCTTTGGGCACTTCCGCCCGTCGCGCGGCCGGCCGGCGCCCCGACGATCTTTCCGGAAACCCGTGCACGGACCCCACCGGAAGCCTGGTAGTGTTCATCCCGTCGGAACGCGCGAGTGACCGACAGGCCAACCGGCCCCCGTAGCTCAGGGGATAGAGCACCGCCCTCCGGAGGCGGGTGCGTAGGTTCGAATCCTACCGGGGGCACTTCGCGGGAAGTGCGCATGAGGCCCAGATCAGTGGAGTCGATCCACGGATCTGGGCCTTCGTCATGTCCGGGCCCGGACGCCCCGGACGGGGTGCCGACGGGCCCGGGCCCCGGGGGGACGGGCCCGGACCCGTCGGGTCAGGGGGCGCTGCCCTCGACCTGGGTGTACAGGGTCGCGATGGTGTGGTCGAAGTAGGCGCTGTACGAGGTGTCGTCGCTGTCGCCGCCCTGCTGGTAACCGCCGATCGCGCCGACCACGTCCCCGGTCGCGGTGTTGATCCAGGGGCCGCCGCTGGTGCCGGACGGGTACGCCGGGCAGTCGATCACCCGCTGGTAGGCGCTGTGCTGGGCAGTGGTGTTGGTGCAGAGGCTGGGCGTCTCGGCGTCGGCCGGGTAGCCGTAGAGGCGGACGGTGGCGCCGAAGGACTCGTCGGTGCCGAGCTTGTTGCCGCCGACCACGTCCTCGACGTTGCGGCCGTTGTTGGGCGCGGTCTCCAGGATCGCGAAGTCCTCGTCCACGTCGCCGTTCTGGGTCCAGCCGTCGGCGGTGTGGACCGCGGTCACCTGCCAGGTGCCGTACGGCGCGGAGCCGTCGCGGTAGCCGGGGGCGAAGGTCACGCCGCCGGGGCTGCTGACGCAGTGCGCGGCGGTCAGCAGCAGGTTGCCGGTCGCGCTGTGCAGCACGCTGGCGGTGCAGAAGTGGTTGCCGGGCCCGACCGAACCGCTGAACAGAGCGCCGACGGTGGAGGACTCCCGGTCGTCGGCGGGTGCGGCGGCGGTGCGCCCGAGCGCGACGCTGCGCACGTCGGGCGCGGCGGACGCGGTCGGGGCGGGGGCCGCCGGGGTGTCCGTGGCGGTCGGCGTCGGGGTGGGGGTGGGGGTGTCGGTCGGGGTCGGGGTCGCGCTCGGGGTGGTGTCCGCGGCCGGGCCGGCCGAGGCCGGCGCCGCGGTGGCGGTGGCCGGGGCGGGTACGACGGCCCGGGTGCTGCGGGCCACCTTCCCGGCGGCCGTCGCGTCGGACAGGCTGAACCCGTGCGTCCCGGCGACCACGGCGGCCACCACGAGGGCGGACAGCGCGGTGAACAGCGAAGGGGCGAGCAGACGGTGACGGCGTGACCTCGCGCGGCTGTGCTGGCCCATTCCTGACTCCCTGCCCTGGTCGGTGGCGCCTCGTTCGGTCAATGACTATGGCGCCTCAGCCTGGAAGGCTCGTTACCGTCGGCTTGGAGCTCGATGAGAAAGCGCCCACCCGAGCAGGAGCGTAACCGGAACGCGCCCCGCGATGAAGGCGGTGGACCTCGAACGCGGTGGACGTCGCGGCACGGCGGCGCCCCCGCGCTCCCCGGGCGGTGGCCGGGAAGCGCGGGGGCGCCGGGGTTCCGGTGCACCGCCGCGGTCAGTCGGCCGGCGGCCGCTCCGCCCCCGCCTCCGCGCGGAGCTCCGCGGCCGGCTTCACGTTGGCCTTCACGTCGGCCATGGCCACGGCCCGCGGGCTCGGCCGGCCGTCCACGGCCGCCGGTGCCACGACCGACGCCTCCGCGCCGCCCGGGACGGCGGTCGCCTCGGCGGGCGCCGGCCGGTGGTCGATCATCAGGAAGGCGACCAGGGCGGCCATCAGCAGCACGCCCATCGCGACCCAGGTGGCGATGACGTAGCCGTGCACCGCGCCCTGGGCCCGCACCAGCGGATCGCTCGTGATCCGGGTGGACAGGTAGGTCGCGGTGGCACTGGCGGCGATCGTGTTCAGCAGCGCCGTGCCGAGCGAACCGCCCACCTGCTGGGCCGAGTTGATGGTGGCCGAGGCCGCGCCGGCCTCGTTCGGGGCGACCCCGAGGGTGGCCAGGCTCATCGCCGGCATGAACACCAGGCCCATGCCGAAGCCGATCAGCAGCACCGAGGGCAGCACCATGGCGGCCCACGGGCTGTCCACCTTCATCTGGGTCAGCCAGGCCATGCCGCCCGCGGCCAGCAGCAGCCCGGGGGTGATCAGGTTCCGGGACGGCACCCTGGTCATCAGCCGCGCCGCCACCCCGGTCGAACTCAGGATGATGGCCGCCGTCATGGGCAGGAAGGAGACGCCCGAGACCACCGGCGAGAAGTGCTTGATCGCCTGCATGTAGTAGGTGAGGAACAGGAACAGGCCGAACATGCCGACCATGGCCAGGCCCACCGAGAGGGCGCCGCCGCCGCGGTTGCGCTCGGCCACGATGTGGATCGGCAGCAGCGGGTGCGCGGAGCGCTTCTCGACCAGCACGAACGCCCCGAGCAGCGCCACGCCCAGCAGCAGCGAGCCGATCACCAGACCGTCGCTCCAGCCCCGGGTGACGGCCTCGGAGGTGCCGAACACGATGGCCAGCAGGCCGCCGCAGCCGAGCAGCGCCCCGGGCAGGTCCAGCTTGATCCGGCGCCCCTTCTCGACGTGGTCGCGGTTGAGCACCCGGAACGCCGCGAAGGCGGTCACCCCGGCGATCGGGGCGTTCACGAACAGGCACCAGCGCCAGTCCAGGTACTCGGTGAGCAGCCCGCCGGCGATGAAGCCGATCGCGGCGCCGCCACCGGCGATCGCCCCGAAGATGCCGAAGGCCGTACTGCGTTCCTTCGGGTCGGAGAAGGTGGTGGAGAGCAGCCCCAGCGCGGAGGGGGCGAGCAGGGCGCCGAACGCGCCTTGGAGGGCCCGGGCGCCGAACAGCATGGACGGGTCGACCGCCGCGCCGCCGAGGGCGGAGGCGAGGGCGAAGCCCAGCAGGCCGACGATGAAGACGCGTTTGCGGCCGAAGAGGTCGCCCAGCCGGCCGCCGAGCAGCAGCAGGCCGCCGAAGGCGAGGGTGTAGGCGGTGATCACCCACTGCCGGTCGGCGTCGGAGATGCCCAGGTCGCGCTGGGCCGACGGCAGCGCGATGTTCACGATGGTGATGTCGAGGACGATCATGAGCTGGGCGATGGCGATCACCGTCAGCGCCCACCAGCGGCGACTGTCGGCGGTCTCATGACCGATGGCGGCGGGGTGAGCAGACACTGGTCGAGCCTTCCGGAGGGGGTACGGAGAGGTCACGCAGTCGCCTTCCAGCCAAACGCCGACGTCGGGGAATGGCAAGGAAAAACCTCACCAAATCGACCTTTGTCGGACAAAAGGACCAGGGCCCCGGGACTTGTGACCGAGTCCCGGGGCCCTGGTCCCCACCACGTGCCTCAGCGTGCCGGGAGCTCCACCCGGCGTGTCGGGAGCCCCGCTCAGAGCGCCGAGAGCTCCGCGACCAGGTCGTCCAGCCCCAGCGAGCCCTGCGAGAGCGCCGCCATGTGCCAGGCCTTGAGGTCGAACTCCTCGCCGCGCGCCTCGTGCGCCGCCCGCGCCGCCGCCCGGCCCTGGAGCCAGGCGCGCTCGCCCAGCTTGTAGCCGATCGCCTGGCCGGGCATGCCCAGGTAGCGGACCAGCTCACTGTCCAGGAAGTCGGCCGACAGGCCGCAGTACCTGCCGAAGAACTCCCGCCCGTGCTCCGGGCTCACCGGCTCGCCCGGCCGGTACGGGGAGTCCGCCGGGAAGTCCAGGCCGACGTGCATGCCGATGTCGACGATGACCCGCAGCGCCCGCATCATCTGGGCGTTGAGGAAGCCCAGCCGGTGGCCCGGGTCGGTGAGGTAGCCGAGCTCGTCCATCAGGCGCTCGGCGTACAGCGCCCAGCCCTCCAGGTTGGCGCTCACCCCGCCGAGGCTCACCTGGTAGCTGGAGAGCCGGTCGGCGACGTACACCCACTGCGCGAGCTGGAGGTGGTGGCCGGGGACGCCCTCGTGGTACCAGGTCGACACCAGGTCCCAGACCGGGAAGCGCTCCTCGCCGAGCACCGGCAGCCAGGTCCGGCCGGGACGGCTGAAATCCAGGGCGGGCTGGGTGTAGTACGGCGCGGCGGCGCTGCCGGGCGGGGCGATCCGCGACTCGACCCGGGTGACCGGCTCGGCCAGGTCGAAGTGGGTGCCCTGGAGGTCCCGGATGGCCTGGTCCATCAGGCCCTGGAGGTACTCCCGGGCCGCCTCGGCGCCCTCGATCGCCGGGCCGTCCGTCTCCAGCCACTTCATCGCCGCCATCGGGCCGACGCCCGGGCGGACCTTCTCGGCCTCGGCCTCCATCTGCGCGAGCAGGTCGTGGAACTCGCTCCAGGCCCACGCGTACGCCTCGTCCAGGTCCAGGTCCGCGCCCGTCCAGTAGCGCACCCAGCGGGCGTAGCGCTCCCGCCCCGCGGTGTCCGGGGTGTCGGCGGCGGCCGGGCCGTACACGTCGCGCAGCCAGTCGCGCAGCGCGGCCAGCGCCTCGGCGGCGGCCACCGCGTGCACGGACAGCTCGGCCCGCACGCCCTCCGGGGCGTCCTGGACGAACTCGCCGAACCAGCCGCCCGGGACGTCCCCGGCCAGCCACTCGCCGAACTGGCCGACCACCGTCTCGACCTGGCGCGGGCCGGACAGCAGACCGCGCTCGATGCCCTCGGTCAGCGTCCGCCGGTACTGCTCCAGCGCCAGCGGGACGCGGGCCAGCCGGCGGCCGATCAGCTGCCACTCGGCCTCGGTGCCGGTGGCCATCAGGGTGAAGGCCTCCCGCGTGTTGTGCACCGGGGAGCCGAGGTTGCGCACCGCGCGGTAGTCCTCCCCGGCGTCGTGCACGGCGAGTTCGGCGGTCAGCCGCTCGCGCAGCAGGCGGGCGCAGCGGCGCTCGGCCTCGTCGTCGGCGGCGCCGGCCCGCTCGGCCTCGTCCAGCCGGGCCAGGGTGCGGCGGGCGAGGTCGGCGATCCGCTCGGCGCCGTCCGGGGAGAGGTCGGGCAGCCGGTCGTCCTCGGGGTTGAGGCCAAGGTAGACCGCGGTCAGCGGGTCGAGGTCGGCCAGGGCCTGGACGTAACCGTCGGCGATGCGGCGGGGAGTGTCGCCGCCGGTGGTGATCAGTTCTTCAACCATTCGGACATCATCGCGGTGCCCGGGCCGATTGCAAGCCCCCGTCATCGACCGTTGACCGGCTGCGGCCGGGGCTCTGACACCGGGTGAGCGAGGCAAACGCCCGTTCGGAGAGATCCGGTGCGCGACAGGTCCCGATCGGTACGACGCCCATTACGCTGACGGCCATGGAAGCCCGCCCCACCTCGGCAACCGACCCGGCCGCCCCCGGACCGCGCCCGCGCCGCTCCGGCTATCGGCGACTGCCGGTCGAACAGCGGCGCGAGCAACTGATCGCGGTCGCCCTGGAACTGTTCGCCGCCCGGCCGCCCGAGGAGGTCGGCCTGGACGACGTCGCCGAGGCCGCCGGCGCCTCCCGGCCGCTGGTCTACCGCTACTTCGCGGGCGGCAAGCAGCAGTTGTACGAGGCCGCGTTGCGCACCGCGGCGGACGAGCTGACCGGCCGGTTCGCCGTCCCGTCGACCGGGCGGCCCTCCGAGCAGCTGGCCGCCGCTCTGGACGGCTACTTCGCCTTCGTGGCCGAGCACGACGCGGGCTACTCGGCGCTGCTGCGCGGCGGTTCGGTGGTGGAGACGGCCCGGACCACGGCCATCGTGGACGACGTCCGGCGGGCGGCGCTCCGGCGGACCCTGCGGCACCTGGGCGTACGGGAGGCCGGGCCGCGGCTGACCCTGCTGGTGCGCTCCTGGATCGCGGTCGTCGAGGGCGCGTCGCTGAGCTGGCTGGACGAGGGGCGCGCGCTGCCGGTGGAGGGGCTGCGGGACTGGCTGGTGGACCAGTTCACGGCGATGGCCGCGGCGACGGCGCTGCACGATCCGCAGACGGCGGAGGTGCTGGCGGGGCTGCTCGCGCTGGAGGGGCCGCGGGCGGAACGGGCCGAACGGCTGCGGGCGGTGCTGGGCGGCGCTCGCCCGGACGGGGCCTGACGGCCTCCCGACCCCCGTGCCAAGGGTCGGGGCGGCGCCATGCGGCGCGGCGCGGCGGGAAGGCTTACGGCCTACGGCCTCGGGCCTCGGGCCTCAGGCCTCAGGCCTCAGGCCTTGCCGATCACCTGGCGCTGCCGGCCGAGGCCGTCGATCTCGATCTCGACGACGTCCCCGGGGGCCAGGAACGGCCTGCCCGGGTGGCCCAGGGTGACCCCGGCCGGGGTGCCGGTGACCATCACGTCGCCGGGCTCCAGCACCATGAACTGGCTGGCGTAGCGGACGAGTTCGAGCACCGGGAAGATCATCTCCGCGGTGCTGCCGTGCTGCCGCCGCTCGCCGTTGACCCAGAGCCGCAGCGCCAGGGCCTGCGGGTCGGCCACCTCGTCCGCGGTGACCAGCCAGGGCCCGAGCGGGGTGAAGGTCTCCGCCGACTTGCCCTTGTCCCACTGGCCGCCGCGCTCGAACTGGAAGGCCCGCTCGGTGACGTCGTTGGCGATCGTGTAGCCGGCGATCACGGCGGCGGCCTCGGCGTGCGAGTCCAGGTAGCGGGCGGTGCGGCCGATCACGATCGCCAGCTCGGCCTCGTAGTCGGTCTTCTCACCGCCGCGCGGCACCAGCACCTCGTCGTAGGGGCCGACCACGGTGGAACTCGGCTTGAGGAAGATCACCGGCTCGTCCGGGATCGCGGCCCCGGCCTCGGCCGCGTGGTCGCGGTAGTTGAGCCCGATGCCGACCACCTTGCCCGGCCGGGCCACCGGGGCGCCCACCCGCAGGCCGGCCAGGTCCACCACCGGCAACGCGCCGGCGGCCACCTCCCGGGCCAGCTCGGCGGTGTCCAGCCCGGCGAGGAAGGCCCCGTCGAGGTCGCGGGCCCGCCCGGAGAGGTCGTACGCGGTGCCGTCCTGGCCCAGTACGACCGGGCGCTCGGCGCCCGGGGGTCCGACGCGGAGGAGCTTCATCGATCCGTCACCAGCCTTTCGTCGCAGCTCACCGGGGCGGCGCGGACACCGCTCCCGAGTCTGGCAACGAGGTATATCAACGGGCCGGGCCGGTGGACCAGACCGTCCCGATGGGCGGATTCCCATCAAATCGCACGAAGCCACGGGGGCCCGAATAGGTGGCCCGTACGGTTGACAGACCTCCCGGTCCAACGGATCCGCCGGACCGGGCGGACGAATGCACCGGACCGGGAAGCACGCCCAGGGCGAACGTCCGTGTACCAGGGCTCCGCAGGGCGCAGGATCCGGGGCATGGAGATCACCCGGGTACGCGACGAGTTGCACATGATCACCCTGGAGTTCGGCACCGCCTACCTCTGGCAGGACGACCACGGACCGACCCTGATCGACACCGGCATCGCCGGGTCGGCGGACGGCATCGAGAAGGCGATCCGCACCATCGGACCGGAGCCGACGGCCGTACGCCGGATCGTGCTCACCCACCACCACGAGGACCACACCGGCTCCGCCGCCGAGCTGGCCCGCCGCTGGTCCGCCGAGGTGGTGGCGCACCGGCTGGAGGCGCCGGTGGTGCGGCGCGAGCAGCCGGCGGTGCCGCCCGTGCTCAGCCCCTTCGAGCAGCAGCTGTGGGACGGGCTGCCGCCGATCCCGCCGGCCGAGCCCTGCCCGGTGCACCGCGAGGTCGAGGACGGGGACGTGCTGGACATCGGCGGCGGCGCCGTGGTCGTGCACGTGCCCGGGCACACCGACGGCAGCATCGCCCTGCACCTGCCCGGGCCCGGGGTGCTGTTCACCGGGGACGTGGTGTCCAACGTCCAGGGGCGGACCCGGCCGGGGGTGTTCCACACCGACCCGGCACTGGCCCTCGCCTCCTTCCACCGGCTCGCCGCGCTGCCGGTGGAGACCGCCGTCTTCGGGCACGGCGACCCGATCGCCGCCGGCGCCTCAGCCGCGCTGCGCGCCGCCGCCGAGCAGCACCCGCAGGTCTAGCGAGGGCCCCCGGCCCGGGCCGAGCCGCTCGGCCTCCCGCCGCCAGTGCGCGAGGTCGCGGCGCAGGTCGGCCCGGGCCTCCGGGGCGGTGCCGGGCTGCTCGGCCAGCGCCTCCAGCAGGGCGACGGCGGCGGCCCGGCCGCCGTCCCGGGCCAGCCAGAGGGCCAGGTCGTGGCAGGTGCGCAGGGTGCGCGGGTCGGCCGGGCCGCAGGTCCGGGCGAAGTCGGGGACGAGCTGGAGCAGCATGTCCACCGCGTCCCCGGGCCGGCCCTCGGCGCCGTGCTGCCAGGCCTGGTCGGCCCGGCGGCGCAGCTGCTCCGGGCTGGGCCCCGGCCCCTGCAGCCCGGGCCGGACCGCGCGCAGCCGCTCCAGCACCTCGGCGGCGTCGGCGGGCCGGTCCGCGGGCCGCTTGGCCAGCAGCCCGGCCACCAGCTCGGCCAGCGCCGGGTCCGTGCCGCGCACCCGGGGCGGGGTCTCGTCCATGTGCTTGCGCATGTACTCGTACGGCGAGTCGGCGCGGAACGGCCGGCGGCCGGTGCTGACCTCGTACAGCATCACGCCGAAGGCGTAGAGGTCGGCCCGGCCGTCCACGGTGCCGCCGGACCAGCACTCGGGCGCCAGGTACGGGACGGTGCCGACCACGCTGCCGGTGGAGGTGAGCCCGACCGACTGGGTGAGCAGCCGGGCGATGCCGAAGTCCAGCACCTTGGCCCGGCCCCCGCCGTCCAGGATCATGACGTTCTCCGGCTTGATGTCCCGGTGGATCACCCCGCTGCGGTGCGCGACGTCGAGCGCCTCGCAGACCTGGGTCATCCAGGCCAGCGCGATTCCGTGCTCCGGCAGGCCGTCCTTGAGCACCGCGGACAGCGGGCGGCCGCGGACCAGCTCCATCACCAGGTAGTGGACCTCCCCCTCGGCACCGGTGACCCGGCCGTAGTCGTGCACCGTGACGATGTGCGGATGGGACAGGTTCCCGGCCAGCTTGGCCTCGCGGACGAACCGGCCGACGGCCTCCTGGTCGGCCGCGTGCTCGGCCAGCAGCAGCTTGACCGCGACCGGCCGGTCCAGCACGGTGTCGGTCGCCCGCCAGACCACGCCGAAGCCGCCCTTGCCCAGCCACTCCTCCAGCCGGAAGCGGCCGCCGAGCACCTCACCCTTGCGCATGCCCTCCCCCAACGTGCCCCCGCCCGAACGGCGTTCGCCGTCGGAGGGGTCACCATAGCGGCGGTCGGGGACGAACGGGTGAACGGAGCGCCCTCCGGCGACCGGCCCTAAGGCTTGGGCAGGCCGACGGGGTTGATCTCGGAGGTCTGGACGGCCTCGTTCTCCAGGCCCCAGCGCTTGAGCACCTGCCCGTACGTCCCGTTCCTGATCAGCTCGTTGACGGCGCCGTTGAGCGCCTTGACCAGGCCGTTGTCCTTGCGGGTGGTGGCCGCGATCTTGCCGAGGACGTCCGCGCCGCCGCCCGAGTAGGTGCCGACCACCTCGGTCTCGCCGGTCTGCACGGCGTGGAAGGCCAGGCTGGGGTTGGGGCCGGTGTAGACGTCGATCCGGCCGGAGGAGAGCGCCAGGTAGTACTCGGTGCCGGAGAAGTACTTGATGTCGATCGGCTTGAGGCCGTTGCGGACGTTCTCCTCGCTCCAGGAGATCAGCAGCTTCTCCTGGTTGGTGCCGGTGGCGACGCCGACGGACCGGCCGGCCAGGTCCTTGGCGCCGGTGACCTTGATCCCGCTGCCCTTCTTGGTCTCGAAACCGAGGACGTCCAGCCGGTAGGTGGCGAAGTCGTACTTCTCCTTGCGCTCCTCGGTGACGGTGATGTTGGACAGGCCGGCGTCGTACTTGCCGCTGTCCAGGCCGACGAAGATGTTCTCCCAGGAGACCGGGTTGAACTCGACCTTGAGGCCGAGCACGTCGCCGATCAGCGAGGCGATGTCCGGCTCGATGCCGATGATCGTCTTGTCGTCGTTGGCGTAGAAGTCCAGCGGCGGGGTGGTGCCGATCGAGTCGACGACCTTCAAGGTGCCTCTCTTCCGGATCTCCTCCGGGACCAGTGCCGCGATCGCGTCGACCTTGGCCGTCGAGACCCGGTTCTGCTGCGGCGACAGGTTCACCACGGTGCCGTTCGGCGCCGTGCTGCCCTTGGCCGGGGCGAGTTCCGCCGAGGCGCCGTTCGCGCCGCTGCCGCAGCCGGCCAGGACAAGGGCGGCGGCGAGCGCGCCGGCGGCGGTCACGAGGGCGCGACGGGGTAGGGACATGGCGGAACTCCTGCTCGGGTGAAGGGGGTTCGGGGAGAGGGTGCGGACGGCGGGGGCGGGCGGACGGGGTGCTACAGCACCTTGGCCAGGAAGGCCCGGGTGCGCTCCTGCCGCGGGCGGTCCAGGACCTCGGCGGGCGGGCCCTGCTCGACCACCACGCCGCCGTCCATGAAGACCACGGTGTCGGCGACCTCGCGGGCGAAGCCGATCTCGTGGGTGACCACGATCATCGTGGTGCCGCTGCGGGCGAGGTCCTTGATGACGTCCAGCACCTCGCCGACCAGTTCGGGGTCGAGCGCCGAGGTCGGCTCGTCGAACAGCAGCACCTTGGGCTCCAGGGCCAGCGCCCGGGCGATCGCCACCCGCTGCTGCTGGCCACCGGACAGCTGCCGGGGGTAGGCGGCGGCCTTGTCGGCCAGGCCGACCCGCTCCAGCAGCGCCAGCGCCGCCGCCCTGGCCTCGGCCCGCGGGCGGCCCAGGGCGGCGATCGGCGCCTCGACCAGGTTCTCCAGCACGGTCAGGTGCGGGAACAGGTTGAAGTTCTGGAACACGAAGCCGATGCCGGTGCGCTGGCGCAGCACCTCGCGCTCCTTGAGCTCGTACAGCCGGTCTCCGGAGCGCCGGTAGCCGATCAGCTCGCCGTCGATGGCGACGTGGCCGCGGTCCAGCTTCTCCAGGTGGTTGATCGCCCGCAGCAGGGTGGACTTGCCGGAGCCGGAGGGGCCGAGCACCACGGTGACCGAGCCGGCCGGGACGTCCAGGTCGACCCCGCGCAGCACCTCCAGCCGGCCGAAGCTCTTGTGCAGGCCGCGGACCTGCACCATCGGGGCGGCCCCGGCACCGTCGGCGCGGTCGGCCGGAGGGGTCGGGTCGGCCTTGGTCAGCGTGGTCACGGGGTTCCTCCGGGGGTACGGGCGGCGGTGCGGGCACCGGCGCGGACGGCGGCGCGGGCGTCGGTGCGGACGGGCAGGCCGCGCAGCAGCGTCCGCAGGCGGTGCAGCGGTCCGGGCGGCGGGGTGCGCCGGGAGCCGCGGGCGAAGTAGCGCTCGACGTAGTACTGGCCGATCGACAGCACCGTGGTCAGCACCACGTACCAGACGGTGGCCACCATCAGCAGCGGCACCACCCGGCCGGTCCGGCCGTAGATCACCTGGGCCTGGTAGAAGAGCTCGCCGATGGCCATCACGTAGACCACCGAGGTGCCCTTGAGCAGCGAGATCACCTCGTTGGCGGCGGCCGGCAGGATGCCCCGCATGGCCTGCGGCAGCACGATCCGCCAGGCCTGCCGCCAGCGCGGGATGCCGAGCGCGGCGGCGGCCTCGCGCTGGCCGGCCTCCACCGCGATGATCCCGCCGCGGATGATCTCGGCGGCGAACGCGGCCTGGTGCAGCCCGAGGCCGAGCACCGCGGCGCCGAGCGCGCCGAGCACCCCGACCGTCTCGAACTCGCCGAAGGTCGGGCCGAACGGGATGCCGAAGCCGAACCGCTTGTAGAGGTAGGAGAGGTTGAACCAGAACACCAGCTGGACGATCAGCGGGATCGAGCGGAACACCCAGACGTACGCCCAGGCGATGGTCCGCAGCACCGCGCTGCGGGACAGCCGCATCCCGGCCACCACGGCGCCGAGCACGAAGCCCAGCACCGTGCCGTAGGCGGTGAGTTCGAGGGTGCGGCCGATCGCCTGGAGGATGGTGTCGGCGGTGAAGTAGAGCCGGAAGGTGGCCCAGTCCCAGCCGGGGTTGGTGGCCAGGCCGTGCAGGAACTGGAGCAGGACGACGAGGGCGGCCGCCCCGGCCGCCCAGCGCCACGGGTGCCGGGCGGGGACGGTCCGCAGGCCGGCCAGCTCGGCGGCGTCGAGGCCGGGGCCGGGGGCGGGGGCGGTCGCGGGTCTCGGCGGGGACGGCGGTGCCGGGGTACTGGTGGTCATCGGAGGACTCCTTCGACAGGCCCTGCGGTCACGGGTGTTCGGGCGGGCTGATCTGCGACTCCTTGATCGCCGAGTCGGTGAGCCCCCACTTCCGGAGGATCCGCTCGTACGTCCCGTCCTTGATCAGCTGGTTGACCGCCGCCTGGAAGGCCGGGGTGAGCGGGGAGCCCTTCTTGAAGGCGAAGCCGACGTCCAGGCGGTGGAACTCGTTGAGGAAGCGCACCCCGGCGGCCTCCTGCGCGGCCTGGTGGCGCAGTCCGTTGATGGTGGACATCTCGACGTCCACCCGGCCCTGCTGGAGGCCGGTCAGCAGGGCGCCGCCCTCGCTGAACGCCTTCACCTCGTACGGCTTCTTCCCGGCGTCGGTGCAGACGTTCTTCTTGTTGTTGAGCGTGGTCTCGAAGGTGGTGCCGGCGCCGGTGCCGATGGTCAGTCCGCAGAGCTGGGCCAGGTCGGTGACCGGCTGGACGGACGTGTTGTCCTTCTTCACCGCGAAGCCCTGGCCGTCGTCGATGTAGGTGACGAAGTCGATGGTCTTCAAGCGGGCGGCGGTGACCCCGAAGTTGCCGGTGCCGACGTCGAACTTGCCGCTGTCCAGGGCGGGCAGGATGGTCTCGAAGGCGGCGTCCTGGCGCTGCACCGTCAGGCCGAGGACCTTGGCGACGGCGTCGGTGAAGTCCACGTCGACCCCGACCGGCTTCTTGGTGGCCTGGTCGGCGTAGTAGGCGCTGGGCGGGGCACCGAAGGACGAGCCGAACTTCACCACCCCGGACTTGCGCACCTCCTCGGGCAGCAGCGCGGCGGCGGCCTCCGACTTCCCGAGCCCGGAGACGACGTCCTCGGTGGCGGTGGCGGCCGGTCCGCCCGCCCCGGCCGCGCCCGCGATCTTCGGGTCCGAGCCGCACGCGGCCAACGCCAGGACCGGCAGCAGCGCGGTGGTCGCGAGGAGGCGGCGGCGGACGGTGGTGGTTCTCACGAGGGGCCTTTCAGTGGGACGGGACCAGCGCGGGCAGGGACTTCTCGAACGGGAGCGGGCCGATGGTCAGGGGGTCGGCGCCGAGGTCGAACAGCGGGGTGTAGCCGGCGGCCAGGTAGAGGCCCTTGGCCTCGGGCTGGCGCGGGCCGGTGGTGAGGTGGATCCGCCGGTAGCCGGCGGCCGCGGCGGTCCGCTCCAGTTCGGCGAGCACCCGCCGGGCCAGGCCCCGGCGGCGGTGCGCGGAGTGGGTCCACATCCGCTTCACCTCGGCGGTGCGCCCGTCGTACCGCTTGTACGCCCCGCCGGCCACCGGCTCGCCGTCCTCCAGCAGGAGCAGCAGCACTCCGTGCGGCTCGGCGAAGGCGTCGTCCGGGTAGCGGGTCATCTCCTGGTGGGCCTCGGGGCCGTAGCGGGTGACGTACTCCTGGGTGAGCTCGCGCAGCAGCGGCTCCACCAGCGGGTCCGCCAGGGTGACCCGGCGGAACTCCCACCCGGGGACGGGGCTCACGCCTGCACCGCGATCAGCTGGTGCCGGTCCCGCTCGGCGCGGGCCGCCGTCTCGGCCTTGGCCGCGTCGCGCTTGGCGACCTCCTCGCGGACGATCGGGATCACGTACCGGCCGAAGTCGATCGCGTCGTCCAGCAGGTCGTAGCCGCGCGCGGAGAGGATGTCCACGCCGAGGTCGTAGTAGTCCAGCAGCGCCTGGGCGACCGTCTCGGGGGTGCCGACCAGCGCGTTGGAGTTGCCGGCCCCGCCGGTGGCCGCGGCGGTCGGGGTCCACAGCGCGCGGTCGTAGCGCTCGCCGGCCTCGGCGATCTCGATCAGGCGCTGCGATCCGGTGTTCTCCGGGGCCGCGCCGACCGGGCGGCGCCTGGTCACCGGCTCCCCGCTCTCCCGGCGGGCCCGGATGGCGGCCACCGTGCGGTGCGCCTTCTCCCAGGCCAGTTCCTCGGTGGGCGCGATGATCGGCCGGAACGCCACCTGGATCCGCGGCTGGTCGGTCCGCCCGGCGGCCCGGGCCGCCTCCCGCACCCGCTCGATCTGCTCGGCGGTGCGGGCCAGCGGCTCGCCCCACAGGCAGTAGATGTCGGCCTCGGCCCCGCCGGCCGCGTAGGCGGCGTCCGAGGAGCCGCCGAAGGAGACCGCCGGGCGCGGCTGCTGGACCGGGAAGACGTCGGAGACGAAGTCGTTGAAGCGGTAGTGCGGGCCCTCGTGGTCGAAGGGCTCCCGGCTGGTCCAGGCCTTCTTCACGATGCCGATGTACTCGCGGGTGCGCTCGTAGCGCTGGTCCTTGGTGAGGAAGTCACCCTCGCGCTGCTGCTCGTGGTCGGTGCCGCCGGTGATGAAGTGGACGGTCAGCCGGCCCTCGCTGACCTGGTCGAGGGTCGCGAAGGTCTTGGCGGCGAAGGTCGGGTAGGAGACGTTCGGCCGGTGGGCGAGCAGGATCTGCAGCTTGTCGAGGTGCGAGGCGAGGAAGGCCGCCGCGGCCGCGGGCTCCGGGGAGCCGGAGCCGTACGCGAAGAGCACCCGGTCCCAGCCGTGGTCCTCGTGCGCCCGGGCCAGCCGCAGGGTGTAATCGCGGTCGAAGGCGGCGGTGGTGCGCGGGTTGGTCTCCGAAGCGTCGCCGGTGGCGGCGATGCCGAGGAATTCGACGGGCATGGCGGAACCTTTCGGGTGGGCTGACTCCGGTGGGCTGCGGGTGGGCAGGCCGGAGGCGGCCGCGGCGGGGCGCGGCCGTCGGGCGCGGGGCGGTGGAACGGTGGAACGGTGGAGCGGTGACGCGGGCGTGCGTACGCGGACGTGCGGTGACACGGTGGCGCGGTGGCGCGGGCGTGCGGACGCGGACGGAGGAACGCGGGCGAAGGAACGCGGGAGGAGGGCGGACGCGAGCGGAACTGCCGGAGCGCAGAACGAGGGCGGTGGAGGGCGAGGCGGCAGCGTGCGCCTGACGGTCCGTCAACTACCGTGACGGACCATGGCTCCCGGCCCGCGAGGGGGCACACCGAGGGAGGTCTCCCCGAAGGGATTCAGGGCCGGACGGGCGGCCCGCTGCCGGGTCAGCCGCGACACGCCGCGGACCACACCCGACCGAAGTCGATGTGGTCGCGGGTGACCAGGGGCAGCTCGGCGTACATGTCCTCAAGTTGAGCAGTCGGCCGAGCGGTACGTCAACCGTGCATCATTGCCGCACTGTTGCGATCTCCTGTCGCTTCTCCCACCGCCCCCGAGCGGCCCGGACCGCACCCCGGCCGCCCCCCCGATCACCCTTGACAGCCGTCGATCGCGCATGCGTACGATCGACGCGGAGTGCAGTGCGCTGCGCCGGCCGCGTTGAGGGACGCGGGCCGGTGCCCGAGGGCCCGTACGTGATCACACCCGTACCTCTCCCCGCCCGCACTCCGCCCAGGAGCCGCCGCCATGGCCACCCCGCAGGACCTCCTGCCCGCCCCCGCACCCGCCGCCGCGCCCGCCCTCACCGAGAGCCCGCCCCCGCCCCCCGAGGCCCGGATCGTCGCCCGCCGCAGGCCCGGGCAGTGGATCGCCGCGGCCGTCGCCCTGCTGCTGGCCGCGATGGCGGTCGGCTCGGTGGTCCGCAACAAGGCCTTCCAGTGGGGCGTGGTCGCCGAGTGGTTCACCGCCCGGTCCGTCCTCGACGGCCTGACCCTCACCCTCTGGCTGACCGCCGTCACCCTCGCCCTCGGCTTCGTCCTCGGCACCGTCCTGGCCACCATGCGGCTGTCCGCCAACCCGGTGCTGCGCACGCTCAGTTGGGGCTACATCTGGATCTTCCGCTCCACCCCGCCGCTGGTGCAGCTGCTGTTCTTCTTCAACATCGGCGCGCTCTACCCGACCCTCGGCCTCGGCATCCCCTTCGGCCCCGAGTTCGTCACGGTCAGGACCGTCAACCTGATCGGCCCGACCCTGACCGCCGTCATCGGCCTCACCCTGCTGGAGTCCGCGTACGCCGCCGAGGTGATCCGCGGCGGCATCCTCTCCGTCGACCGCGGTCAGCTGGAGGCGGCCGCCGCGCTCGGGCTCGGCCGCCGGCGGGTGCTGCGCCGGATCGTGGTGCCGCAGGCGATGCGCGCGATCGTGCCGAGCGCCGGGAACATGCTGATCGGGGCGTTGAAGGGCACCAGCATCGTCAGTGTGCTGGCCGTCTCCGACCTGCTCTACTCGGTGCAACTGGTCTACCTGCAGTCCTACCAGGTCATCCCGATGCTGCTGGTCGCCACCCTCTGGTACCTGGTGGTCACCACCGTGCTGTCGATCGGCCAGTACTACGTCGAACGCCACTTCGCCAGGGGCGCCACCCGGGACGGCCTGCCGCCCACCCCGCTGCAACGCGCCCGCGCCGCCCTCGCCCGGGTGGTCCGGGCATGACGGCGACGCTCGTGATCGTCGGCGCCGGGCCGCGCGGCACCGGGCTGCTGGAGCGGATCGCCGCCAACGCCGCCGAACTCCTCCCCGCCGAGCGGCCGTTGGAGATCCACCTGGTCGACCCGCACCCGCCCGGTGCGGGCCGGATCTGGCGCCACGACCAGTCCCCGCTGCTGCGGATGAACTCGATGGCCGAGGACGTCACCATGTTCACCGACGAGCGCTCCACCGTCGAGGGTCCGGTCCGCCCCGGCCCCTCACTGGCCGAATGGGCCCTGCGGCAACGGGAGTTCGCGCCCTACCGGGAGGTCGCCGACCCGGCCGTACGGGCCGAGCTGAGCACCCTGGCGCCCACCGACTTCCCCACCCGGCGCGCCCAGAGCGCCTACCTGGACTGGGTGTTCCGCCGCGCCGTCGCCGACCTGCCGGCCCACGTCACGGTCACCGTCCACCGGGGCACGGTACGGCGGATCGACGGACCGGCCGACGGCCCGCAGACCGTCCACCTGGACGGCGCCACCCTCACCGCCGACCACGTCGCCCTCACCCTCGGCCACCTCGACTCCGCCCCGCACCCCCGGTACGCCGACGACGCCGCCTTCGCCGCCCGGCACGGCCGCTTCCACCTGCCGCCCGCCTACTCCGCGGACGTCGAGGCCGAGTTGGCCCGGATCGCCCCCGGCGAGCAGGTGGCGCTGCGCGGCTTCGGCCTGGCCTCCGTCGACCTGGTCGCGATGCTCACCGAGGGGCGCGGCGGCCGCTTCGAACCCACCGGCGAGGGGCCAGCCCTGCGCTACCTCCCGTCCGGCCGCGAACCGGTGCTGCACCTGGGCTCCCGGCGCGGCGTGCCCTACCACTCCAAGACCGACTACCGGCTCCAGGGACCGCCCGCCCCGCTCCCCCGGTACTTCGACGCGGCCGCCGTGGACGCCCTGCTCGCCACCGGCCGGCCGCTGCGGCTGCGCCGCGACGTCTGGCCGGCCATGGCCAAGGAGGTCGGCTTCGGGCACTACCACGAGCTGTTCCACGCCCACCCGGAGCGCACCGCGCTGCCCTGGACCGAGTTCCTCGCCCGGTACGACCGGCACGACTGGTACTCCCCCGAACTGGCCGCACTCGTCGCCGAGGCCGTCCCCGACCCGGCCGACCGGATCGACTTCGAACGGCTCGACCACCCGCTGGCCGGGCTCGAACTCGGCTCCGCCGAGGAGCTCCAGGCCCACCTGCGCGACTACGTCACCGCCGACGCCGACCGCCGCGCCGACCCGGCCCACAGCGCCGACCTGGGCGCCTTCCTCGCCCTGCTGTCGCTGTTCGGCCAGCTCCCGCGGATCCTCGCCTCCGGCCGGCTCACCGCCCGCTCGGTCGCCGAGGACGTCGACGAGTGGTTCTTCGGCTATTTCAGCTTCCTCGCCTCCGGCCCGCCCGGCTTCCGGCTGCGCCAGCTGCTCGCGCTCTCCGAGGCCGGGGTGGTGCGCTTCCTCGGCGCGGGCGTGCGGATCGAGCGGGACGAGGCCACCGGCACCTGGCGGGCCTCCGGCGCCACTGTGCCCGGCCACGCCGTCACCGTCACCGCGCTGGTCGAGGCGTACCTGCCCAAGCACGCGCTGGCCCGCACCCTCGACCCGGTGCTGGACTCGCTGCACCGCGCCGGGCGGGTCGCGGAGGAGGTGGTGAGCGACGCGGAGCACACCCACCGCTCCGGGCTGGTCACCATCGACCCCGCCGACAGCCGCCTGATCGACCCGGCCCTGGGCGGCGCCCCGCACCCACGCCGCACCGCGCTCGGCCCGCACACCAGCCTCCGGGCCGCCGCCGCCTTCGCCCGGCCCCGCACCAACGCCCCGGGCTTCCGCCAGAACGACGCCGCCGCCCGGGCCCTGCTCCGCGCCCTGGCCGCACTCCCGGCGGCGGCCCTGGTGGGGTGAGGCCGGGGGCGGGGCGTCACGGCCCGAAGACCTCCACCAGGAGGTCCTCGTCCGAGACGAAGGACGGCGCCGAGGCCACCCGTTCCGCGAGGCCCTTGACGCCCGTCCCGCGCTCCAGCTCGCGGGACAGCTCCGGGACGGGCTCCCCGGCGGACCGGATCCACCGGACCAGCCGCAGCGCCCGGTCACGGTCGATCCGCACCCGCCAGGCGCGGACGGCCCGGGTCGGCGCGCGGTGGAACCGGGCCCGCTTCCGGTACTCCGCCAGGTCGGCCCGGGCCTGCGCGCAGCGCCGGTGGGTCGGGCCGAAGGCCTCGACCAGCTGGGGCAGCAGCTCCTCCAGGCGGGCCGCGGCGGCCGGGAAGTCGCCCAGCTGCGCGGAGCACGCCGCGAGGTCGACGCCGGCCTGGAGGACGAGCGGGCCGCGCGGGCCCCGGGCGCTGCGCAGTGCGGGCAGGAGCGCGGTCAACAGACGGACGGCGGTGGCCGGGTGGCCGCTCCCGCGGACCACCCCGGCCAGGTCGTACCGCACCTCCAGCACCAGGGGGTCGATCTGCCCGAGGGCGGCCTGGAGGTCCGCCAGCAGGTCCTCCAGCAGCCCGACGGCCTGCGCCGGGCGGCGGTCCCGGTCGAGGTACCGGGCGAGGTCCCGCCGGGCGGCGACGACCTCCGGATCCGTCCCGCCGAGCGAGCGCACGGCCGCCTCGACCACCGGCCGGAGCCGGTGCACGGCCGCCGCGGGCCGCTCGTCCCGCACGGCCCGTACGGTCGTCGCCAGCCGGGCCCGGGCGGCCGCCGCGTCCTCGACCGGCACCGGCGCTTCGACGGGGCGCCCGACCGGCCGGGGCGCCGGGTACAGCAGCGCGGGCCGGCCCACCGGCCGGAGCTTGGGCTCCCGGGCCGGGGCACGCCGCCGGGCGGGCGCGGGCCGCTTCACCAACGCCGCTTCCGGGGCAGCCGGTTCCGGGGCAGCCGCGTCCGGGGCAGCCGGTTCCGGGGCAGCCGCGTCCGGCCCGACCCGGTCGACCGGTGTCGCCGTCGCCGGCAGCTCCCGGCCCTCCGCCAGGTCCGCGAAGCGCCGGGCCACCGTCCGGGCGTCGGTCGGCCGCTCCGCCGGCTCCTTCGCCAGCAACTGCCCCAACAGGTCGGGGAGTTGCCGCGGCAGACCGTACTTCACCGGGTCCACCGCCGGGGGCGGCTCGTTGAGGTGCTGGTACATCAGCACCGGCGTCGAGTCCCCGGTGAACAGCCGCTTCCCAGTGAAGAGTTCGACCAGGACGCAGCCCAGCGCGTAGAGGTCCGCCCGCCCGTCCACCCGGCCGCCGGTCCACCGCTCCGGGGCCATGTACGGCGGGCTGCCGATCACCGTCCCGATGGTGGTCAACCCGCTGGCCCCGAGGTCCAGTTGGGCGATACCGAAGTCCAGCACCTTGGGCAGGCCGTCCTCGGTGATCATCACGTTGTCCGGCTTGATGTCCCGGTGCACCATCCCCGCGTCGTGCGCGGCCGCCAGCGCCTCGCAGATCTGCCGGGCCCAGCGCAGGCCCACCTGCGGATCCGGCCGGCCCTCCCGGATCACCTGGGTCAGGGTGCGGCCGGTGAGCAGCTCCATCACCAGGTAGGTGACCTGCTGCCCGTCGGCCTCGCCGTGGCCGAGGTCGTGCACGGTGACGATGTGCGGGTGCGACAGGTTGCCCGCCGCCGAGGCCTCCCGGGCGAACCGCAGCGCGGCCTTCGCCTGGTCGCCGTCGTCGTGCCGGATGACCTTGACCGCCACCGGCCGCCCGACCCGGGTGTCCCGGGCCCGCCAGACCACCCCGAACCCGCCCTGGCCGAGCTTCTCCTGGAGCTCGTACCGGTCGTCGAGGACGTCACCGACCCGCACCTGCCCTCCCCCCATCGGCTGTGTACCCACCGACTCTAGCGAGCGGCCCGGGCAGCGGCCCGCCCCGCCCTCACGGGCCGAAGATCTCCTCCACCACGTCCTCGTCCGAGACGTGGTCCGGCGCCTCGAACACCACGTCGGCGACGCCCTTGAGGCCGATGCCCCGCTCCAGCGCGCCGACGCAGGCCGCCGCCTCCTGGTCGGTGGCGAAGTCCCACACCCGCAGCCGGCGGACCAGCACCAGGGCCTCGATCGGGCTCATCCGCGGCGCCCGGCGGCGGTGGCCGCCGCCCTTGCGGCCGGACTGGGCCAGCCGCTGCTGGTAGCCGGCCAGGTCCTGCCAGGCCTGGACGGTGCTCGGGTGGTGGTCGCCCAGTGCCCGGGCCAGCTCGGGCAGCAGCGCGTGCAACTGGACCACCGCGCCCTGGAGGTCGCCCCGGTTGGCCTGGTGGACGGCGAGGTCGTGCCGGGCCTTGAGGACCCGGCTGTCCTGCGGGCCCCAGGCCGCGGCCAGGTCCGGCAGCAGTTCGCGCAGCAGCCGGATCGCGGTGACCGCCGAACCGCTCTCGCCGATGCACCAGGCGAGGTGGTAGCGGGCGCCGAGGGTGTCCGGGTCGGTCGGGCCGAGCGCGGAGCGCATGTCGGCCACCACGCTGGAGAGCAGCCGGATCGCGCCGTCCAGGTCCCCGGTCCGGCTCAGGTACCAGGTGAAGTCCCGCCAGGCGCCCAGGGTGTCCCGGTCGCCCGCGCCGAGCGCGGTGACGCTCTCCTGGGCGACCGCCTGCAGCAGGATCGCCGACTCGCCCGCCGTCGCGGCCCGGTACGCGGCCGCACGGCGCTCGCGCAGCCCGGCCCGGACGGCGTCCTCGGACGCGGGGGCCGCGACCACCGGCGGGGTGGTCAGCGGGGACAGCACGGAGGGCGCGACGGGCGGCACCGGAGGCGGCGCGACGGGTGGCACCGGAGGCGGCGCGACCGGCGCGGGCGGCACGACCGGAGCAGCGGGCGCAGCGCGCACGGCAGGAGCCACCGGAGCGACCGGAGCCGCCCGGTCCGGCACCGTCGGCACCCCCGCCCCCGCCGCCGCCCCGCCGACCGGCCACCCGGCCAGCTCGGCGAGCCGGCGCTCGACCGTACGGGCGTCGGCCGGCCGCTCCGCCGGGTCCTTCGCCAGCAGCTCCGCGACCAGCCCGGCCACCTGCGGCGGCAGCCCGAACTGGGCCGGATCGAGCGCCGGGGGCGGCTCGTTGAGGTGCTGGTACATCAGCACCGGCGTCGAGTCCCCACCGAACGGCCGTGCCCCGGTGAAGAGTTCGACCAGGACGCAGCCCAGCGCGTAGAGGTCCGCCCGCCCGTCCACCCGGCCGCCGGTCCACCGCTCCGGCGCCATGTAGGCGGGGCTGCCGACGATCGTCCCGGTGGTGGTCAGCCCGCCGGCGCCGGTGTCCAGCTGGGCGATGCCGAAGTCCAGCACCTTGAGGTGCCCGGCGTCGGTGATCATCACGTTGTCCGGCTTGATGTCCCGGTGCACCATCCCCGCGTCGTGCGCGGCCGCCAGGGCCCCGCAGATCTCCCGCCCCCAGCGCAGGCTGAGCGCGGGCTCGGGCAGTCCGGCCCGGAGCACCTCGGTCAGCGTGCGGCCGGTGAGCAGCTCCATCACCAGGAAGGTGACCTGATCGTCGCCGGGTTCGCTCTGCCCCAGGTCGTGCACGGTGACGATGTGCGGGTGCGAGAGGTTCCCGGCCGCGCAGGCCTCCCGGACGAAGCGCAGTGCGGCCTTCGCCTGGTCGCCGCCGTGGTGCCCGATGACCTTGACCGCCACCGGCCGCCGCATCCGGGTGTCCTGGGCCCGCCAGACCACTCCGAACCCGCCCTGGCCGAGCTTCTCCCGCAGCTCGTACCGGCCGTCCAGAACGTCCCCGACTCGCACGCGCCCCTCCCCCACCCGTTGTGACGCCCAGACTCTACCGACGGCCGACGGCCTCCCCACCCGACGGCCCTCCCCACCCGACGGCCCAGGTGGAAGGATGGGCGGAGAGCCCGCGACGGTGCGACGGCTCGGACCCGTACAGCCCCGAGGAGCGCAGTCATGGCCAAGCAGGCCCCGCAGAGCGACCCGGTGCAGGACGCCCCCGAGGTGTCCGCGCCCCAGCACGCGGCCGCCGGCCTGCCCGCCGTCGGTCACAGCCTGCGGATGGCCGCCGAGCAGATGGGCGCCCGGCGCACCCTCGCCACGCTGCTCAAGGTCAACCAGCCGGACGGCTTCGACTGCCCCGGCTGCGCCTGGCCGGAGCCGGGTAGGACGCACACCGCCGAGTTCTGCGAGAACGGCGCCAAGGCCGTCGCCGAGGAGGCCACCGAACGCCGGGTCCGGGCCGACTTCTTCGCCGCCCACCCGGTCGCCGACCTGGCCGAACGCTCCGGCTACTGGCTGGGCCAGCAGGGCCGGCTCACCCAGCCGATGCTGCTGGACGAGGGCGCCACCCACTACACCCCGGTCTCCTGGGACGACGCCTTCGCGCTGATCGCCGAGGAGCTGCGCGCCCTGGACACCCCGGACGGCGCCGCCTTCTACACCTCCGGCCGCACCAGCAACGAGGCCGCCTTCGCGTACCAGCTGTTCGCCCGCCGGCTCGGCACCAACAACCTGCCGGACTGCTCCAACATGTGCCACGAGTCGTCCGGTTCGGCGCTCACCGAGACGCTCGGCGTCGGCAAGGGCAGCGTCAGCCTCAAGGACCTCTACCAGGCCGACCTGATCATCGTGGCCGGCCAGAACCCGGGCACCAACCACCCCCGGATGCTCTCCGCGCTGGAGCGCGCCAAGCGGGCCGGTGCCACCGTGGTGAGCGTCAACCCGCTGCCGGAGGCGGGCCTGGAGCGGTTCAAGAACCCGCAGAACGCCCGCGGCCTGGTCGGCCACGGCACCAAGCTGACCGACCTCTTCCTGCAGATCCGCCTCGGCGGCGACCTCGCGCTGTTCCGCGCGCTCAACCGGATGATCCTGGAGGCGGACGGCGTCGACCGCGCCTTCGTCGCCGAACACTGCCACGGCTTCGAGGAGTTCGAGGAGCAGGCCGGGAAGACGGACCGCGACGAGGTGCTCGCGGCGACCGGTCTGCCCTGGGAGCAGATCGAGGAGCTCGGCCGGCTGGTGCTGGCCTCGAAGAAGATCATCGTCTGCTGGGCGATGGGGCTCACCCAGCACAAGCACGCGGTGCCGACCATCCGCGAGGTGGTCAACTTCCTGCTGCTGCGCGGCAACGTGGGCCGCCCCGGCGCCGGGGTCTGCCCGGTGCGCGGGCACAGCAACGTCCAGGGCGACCGCACCATGGGCATCTTCGAGCGGCCCGCCAAGGCCTTCCTGGACGCGCTGGAGAACGAGTTCGGCTTCGAGCCGCCGCGCGCGCACGGCCTCGACTCGGTGGACACCATCCGGGCGATGCGCGACGGCAAGGTCAAGGTGTTCTTCGCGATGGGCGGCAACTTCGTCGCCGCGACCCCGGACACCGAGGTCACCGAGGCCGCGATGCGCCGCTGCCGGCTGACCGTCCACGTCTCCACCAAGCTCAACCGCTCGCACGTGGTCACCGGCGCCCGCGCCCTGATCCTGCCCACCCTGGGCCGCACCGACCGGGACGTCACCGCGGCCGGCGCCCAGTTCGTCAGCGTCGAGGACTCGATGGGCCAGGTCCACTCCTCGCGCGGCGGACTGCGCCCGCCCGCACCGGGGCTGCTCTCCGAGACGGCGATCGTCTGCCGCCTCGCCCGCACCGTCCTCGGCCCGCGGGACACCGTGCCGTGGGAGGACTTCGCGACCGACTACGACACCCTGCGCGCCCGGATCGCCCGGGTGGTGCCGGGCTTCGAGGACTTCAACGAGAAGGTCCGCCGCCCCGGCGGCTTCACCCTCCCGCACGGCCCCCGGGACACCCGCACCTTCCCCACCGCCACCGGGAAGGCCAACTTCACGGTCAACCCGCTGACCGCCCCCGAGGTCCCGCCGGGGCGGCTGCTGCTGCAGACCCTGCGCTCGCACGACCAGTACAACACCACGATCTACGGCCTCGACGACCGCTACCGCGGGATCAAGGGCGGCCGCCGCGTCGTCCTGGTCAACCCGGCGGACGCCGCCGAACTCGACCTCGCCGAGGGCCGGTACGTCGACCTGGTCAGTGAGTGGACGGACGGCACCGAGCGCCGCGCCCCGCACTTCCGGGTGGTCCACTACCCCGTCGCCCGCGGCGGTGCGGCGGCCTACTACCCGGAGACCAACGTGCTGGTGCCGCTCGACTCCACGGCCGACATCAGCAACACCCCGACCTCCAAGGCCGTGGTGATCCGCTTCGAGCCCGACACCGGCGCGGCCGGGTAGCGCCCCCGGACGGCACGGAGGCCGCCCCGCGTCCTGGGACGCGGGGCGGCCTCCTGATGCCGGAGCCGTACGCGGTCAGTGCGGCAGGCCACCGAGCGGCAGCGTCGCGCTGGGGCTGCCCGGGACGGGGGCGCTCGCCGAGCCGGTGCCGCTCGGGGTGCCGGTGCCGGACGGCGTCCCGGTGCCGGACGGCGTGCCGGTCGGGGTGCCGGTCGGGGTGCCGGTCGGGGTCTGGGTGGGCTTGTCGCTCGGCGTCTGGGTCGGCGTGCCCGTCGGGGTCCCGGTGGGCGTGCCGGTCGGCGTGCCCGGGTCGGTCGGCGTCGTCGGCGTGCCGGTGCCGGACGGCGTCCCGGTCGGCGTGCCGGTGCCGCCCGGGGTGGGCGTGGCCGGGGTGCCGCCGGTGGCCGGCGGGGCCGGCGTCTGGTTGGCCGGGCTCGGCGCGATCGGGGTGACGGTGTCCCAGCCCTTGGGCAGGTCCGGCACCTTCCAGGCGCCGCCGGCGTCGTCGGCCGCGCCGTCCGGGTCGGGGCGGACGGCGCCGAGGATCGCCATCGAGCCGATCGGCGAGACCTTGATGAACGCACCCGGCCGCGGCGCCTGGACGACCAGTCCGCCGCCGATGTACATCGCGACGTGCGAGGCGTCCTGGAAGTAGACCACCAGGTCGCCGGGCCGCAGCTGGTTCAGCGGGACGTGCTGCAGCTGGGCCCACTGCTCCTGGCTGGTGCGCGGGATCGGCTTCCCCGCGTGCAGCCAGGCCTGCGAGGTGAGGCCGGAGCAGTCGTAGGAGTCCGGGCCGGTACCGCCCCACAGGTACGGCTTGCCGAGCTGGGCGAGGGCGAAGGCGACGGCCCCGCGGCCGGCCAGCGAGGGGGTGCGCTCGCCCTTGCCGAGGGCACCGGAGGCGAGGAAGGCGAGCTGTGCCTCGTCGGCCTTGGCCTTCTCCAGCTGTTCGAGTTCGGTGCGCTGGGCGCCGGTGAGCGAGGAGACCAGCTGTTCGACCGAGGCGAGGTCGGCCGTGACCTTGGCCTTGGCGGCGTCCTGCTGGACGACCAGCGCCTGCGAGGTCTTGAGGGCTTCCTCGGTCTGCTTCTTCAAGCCGTCGAGCGCGTCCCGGTCGGCCTTGAGCTTGTCCAGGAACTCGGACTGCGAGCGGCTGGCCGCGGCGAGCAGTTCGGCGATGGTGACGGCCTCGTACGGGTCCTTGGAGAGCAGCAGCTCGGCGTAGGCGGAGGAGGCGCCGTTGCGGTACTGGGCGGCGGCGAGCTGGGAGGCGATGTCCGTCCCGGCGTCGACCTGCTTCTGCTGCTTGTCGAGCTTGCCCTGGAGGTCGGTGAGCGCGGTCTGCTGCTCGGTGACCTTGGCGACCGCGCCGTTGTACTGCTCGGTGGCGGCCTCGGCGCTCTGGTAGAGCCCGTGCAGCTGGTCGAGCAGCGGGCCGAGGGTGGCCTTGGCCGCGGCGAGCGGGTCGGCTCCGGGGGCGACGGCGATGCCGGCGCCCGGGTCGGGCGCCGCGTAGGCGGCCTGGGCGGCGAGCGGCAGCGCCAGCGCGGCGGCCGCGAGGACGGCTCCGCACCGCAGGGCGGCCCGCACCCAGGGGCGCACTCCTGACGTCTCCGTGCGCTGTGCAGCCCCGCCCATGGGTGGTCCTCCCCGCCCTTGCCCTGCCCTGCCCCGGTGGCGCCGTCCGCGGGCTCCCCGGGGACGATCCCGCAGATCCTCCCACGGGTTACTCGTCGGAAACAGAGCGCACGCGGACCGGGAGGTTAATTCTCGATTGATCTGTTGATCCGCGCGGAAGCCGACCTGCCCGGCAGCTGTGAGACAGGTCTCAGCAAACGGGGGCGAACCCGGACGTTCTCCGCTAATGTCCAGCTCAGCGCGGCCCGGGTCACTCCCTGGAAAGCTCCCGGACACCGGTGGGTCACCAGCGGAACCACGATTCCCGGCTCAGTTCACCTTCCGTTTACCCAACAGACCTACGGTCGCGACGTCATCAACGTCCGTGCGACAACTACGACGATTGTTTGGGTATGGAACACATCTCGTTCCTGGTAGCCGTTGTGATCATCACGGCGCTCGCCTTCGACTTCACCAACGGGTTCCACGACACCGCCAACGCGTCCGCCACCGCGATCGCGACCGGGGCCCTCCGTCCGAAGGTCGCGGTCACCATCGCGGCCCTGCTCAACTTCGCAGGCGCGTTCCTGTCGGTGAAGGTCGCCACCACCATCTCCGGTGGCATCGTCAACGAGAAGGCCGGCATCCACCCCGAGGTGATCTTCGCCGCCCTGGCCGGCGCGATCCTCTGGAACCTGCTGACCTGGCTGCGCGGTCTGCCGTCCAGTTCCTCGCACGCCCTGTACGGCGGCCTGATCGGCGCCACGATCGTCGGCGTCGGCATGAACGGCGTCAACTTCGACACCGTGATCACCAAGATCATCATTCCGGCGGTCGCCTCCCCCCTGGTCGCCGGCCTCGCCTCCTGGGGCGCCACCAAGCTGGCCTACGCGATCACCCGCAAGGGCAACGGCGCCGCCACCGACAAGGGCTTCAAGACCGGCCAGATCTTCTCCTCCTCGCTGATCTCGCTGGCGCACGGCACCAACGACGCCCAGAAGACGATGGGCATCATCACCCTGACCCTGGTCTCGGTCGGCGCCCTGCCGCACGGCGCGCTGCCCCCCACCTGGGTGATCGTCTCGGCGGGCGCCGCGATCGCGCTCGGCACCTACATGGGCGGCTGGCGGATCATCCGCTCGATGGGCAAGGGCCTGGCGGACATCAAGCCGCTGCAGGGCTTCGCCTCCGAGTCGGCCGTCTCCACCGTCATCCTGACCTCCTCGCACATGGGCTTCGGCCTCTCCACCACCCAGGTCTGCACCGGCGGCATCATGGGCGCCGGCCTCGGCGGCCCGAAGCCGGAGCTGCGCTGGAGCCTGGTCCGCCGCATGGTCTACACCTGGGGCCTGACCCTGCCGGCCGCCGGCCTGGTCTCCGGCGGGGCGGCCGTGCTGGCCCGCCAGGGCGCCTGGGGCGTCGCCCTGGTCGGTGCCGTGCTGGTGGCCGGTTCGGCCACGATGTGGGTCATCTCCCGCCGCCAGCCGGTCGGCGCGGACAACGTCAACGACGTCCCCGAGGTCACCCCGGTCGAGGTCGCCACCACCCCGGCCACCGCCGCCCCCACCCCCGCCTCGACCACGGTCGCGGCCTGAGCGCCGCAGACCGAGGAGCCTTCACCATGCACATCAAGTGGAACGCCCTGGCCCAGACCGCCGGCATCAGCTTCGGCGTCACCGTCGCCGTGGTCGCCGTCTTCGCCCTCGGCATCCTGGCGCTGTCCCGCCGGGAGGCCGCGCTGAGCTCCCGCGAGGCGGGCGGCCAGGCCGCCGGCGGCGGCAAGCCCGCGCTGCTGGCCGGCGCGTACACCTGCTTCGCGCTCTGCGCCTGCGCCGTGGTCTACGGCCTGGTACTGATCGCCGCGCCGTAGGGCGTCACGGCACCGAGCAACGCCGACGGGCCGGGGAGAGTCGAACTCTCCCCGGCCCGTCGGCGTCACGCCCGCGCGTTCCCCGCCCCGGTCAGCTCTCCTGGGTGGTCCGCAGCGCGGTCTCCCGGATGAACAGCACGGTGACGAAGGCCAGCGCCGCGAAGGGCGCGGCCCACAGGAAGACCGTGCCGACGCCGTGGCCGAACGCGTCGGTGACCAGCGGCAGGATCGGGGCCGGCAGCTTCGCCAGGTCCGGGATGCCGCCGCCGGAGGCCGCGGCCCCGGCCGGGATGTGCGCGGCGGCGAGGTTCTCGGCCAGGTAGTGGCCGACCTTGTTGGACATCAGCGCGCCCAGTGCGGAGACGCCCATCGCGCCGCCCATGGTGCGGAAGAAGGTGACGACGGAGCTGGCCGCGCCGAGCTCGTGCCGGGGCACCGTGTTCTGCACCGCGAGCACCAGGTTCTGGCTGGTCAGGCCGAGGCCGATGCCGGTGAGCGCCATGTAGAGGGAGAGCAGCCCGTAGTCGGTGTCGGCCCGGGCGGTGCCGAGCAGGCCGAAGCCGATCGCGAGCAGCGCGGTACCGGCGACCAGGTAGGCCTTCCACTTGCCGTACTTGGTGATCAGCCGGCCGGCCACCGCGGAGGAGACCGCCAGGCCGATGATCATCGGCAGCGTCATCAGGCCGGCCGTCGTCGGGGACTTGTCCCGGGCCAGCTGGAAGTACTGGCTGAGGAAGGTGGTCGCGCCGTACATCCCGACGCCGACCAGCACGCTGGCGATCGCGGCCAGGGTGACGGTGCGGTACTTGAACAGCGACGGCGGGATGATCGGCTCGGCGGCGCGACGCTCGACCACCACGGCCAGCGCGGCCAGCAGCAGGCCGCCGCCGACCATGGCCGCGGTCTGCCAGGACAGCCACGGGTAGTTGGTGCCGGCCAGCGTGATCCAGATCATCAGCAGGCTGACGGCGCCGGTGATGACCAGCGCGCCCAGGTAGTCGATCTTCGCCGGGCGCTTGACCACCGGCAGCTTGAGGGTGCGCTGCACCACCAGGATCGCGGCCAGCGCGAACGGGATGCCGACGTAGAAGCACCAGCGCCAGCCGAGCCAGGAGGTGTCGACGATGACGCCGCCGATCAGCGGGCCGCCGATGGTGGCGAGGGCGAACACCGCGCCGAAGTAGCCGCTGTACCGGCCGCGCTCGCGCGGCGGGACCATCGCGGCCAGGCAGATCTGGCCGAGCGCGACGACGCCGCCGGCGCCGATGCCCTGGAGGGCGCGGCAGGCGATCAGCTCGCCGGTGTTCTGCGAGAGCCCGGCCAGCGCGGAGGTGGCGATGTAGATCAGCAGGGCGATCTGGAGCAGCAGCTTCTTGCTGGCCAGGTCGGAGAGCTTGCCCCAGATCGGGGTGGAGGCGGTCAGCGTGAGCAGGGCCGCGGTGATCACCCAGGTGTAGGCGGACTGGCCGCCGTGCAGGTCGGTGAGGATGTGCGGCAGGGCGTTGGAGACGACGGTCGACGAGAGCACGGCCACGAACAGGCCGAGCAGCAGGCCGGAGAGTGCCTCCATCACCTGCCGGTGGGTCATCGGGCGGTCGTCGACGGCGGCTGCGGCGCCGGTCGAGGCCTGGGTGGTCACGGTCATCTGGGTCCTTCGGCGAGGCGGGCGGCTACGGGGCGCGGGGCACAGGGCGCGGCGTGCGGGGTGCTGGGTACATGGGCCGGACAATTTGTTGCCTTAAGCAACCATACGACTGATAGTTGAGTAAGGCAACCTTCTTCAAGCCCAAGCAAAGCCCCCGTCCGGCGTGAGAGTTCCGCCACTCCGGCGCGGCCCGCCAGGCCCCTGCCCCGACCCGACACCCCGTCACCACCAGGCGCTCCTCGTCCGCCGCGGCACCGGCGCCGCCCGGTGGCAGTGGCCGAGAACCGGCGCGTGGGGTAGGACAAGCGAGTTAGTTCATGGTATTAAGTATCCGTTTTCCACCGATACGCGAAGGAGATCTGGATGACCGCCCCGGGGCAGGGATTCGTCGCCGAACTGAAGGGCGCGGTCACACCGCGTGCGGCACTGCTGGTGATCGGCGTGCTGCTGCTGCAGCTCGGGTTCATCACCTCGTACGTCGGGGCGCTGCACCACCCGACCCCGCACAAGCTGTCGATCGCGGTGGTCGCCCCGCCGCAGGTCACGCCCAAGCTGGTCCAGGCCCTGGAGTCGGTGCCGGACGAGGCGGTCAAGCCGGTCACCGCGCCGGACACCGAGACGGCGACCCAGCAGATCAAGGACCAGAAGATCTACGCCGCGCTGGTCGTGGACCCGAACGGCACCCAGGACACCCTGCTGACCGCCGGCGCCCGCGGCACCTCGGCCGCCAAGGCCGCCGAGAGCATCACCACCGCGCTGGACAAGTCCCAGGGCCGCACCGTCAAGGTCGAGGACGTCGTGCCGCTGGCCAAGGGCGACACCAACGGCCTCACCGGCTTCTACCTGGTCATCGGCTGGTGCGTCGGCGGCTACCTGGTCGCCTCCATCCTCGGCATCAGCGCCGGCTCCAAGCCCGCCAACGTCCACCGCCTGCTGATCCGCCTCGGCGTCCTCGCGCTGTACTCGGTCGGCGCCGGCCTCGGCGGCACGATCATCGCCGGGCCGGTGCTGGACGCGATGCCCGGCTCGATCCTGTCGCTGACCGCCATCGGCGCCCTCGTGGTGTTCGCCGTCGGCGCCTTCACCATGGCGCTGCAGTGCCTGTTCGGCATCATCGGCATCGGCCTGGCGGTGCTGGTCTTCGTGGTGCTCGGCAACCCGAGCGCCGGCGGTGTCTACCCGGCCCCGATGATGCCGCCGTTCTGGCGGGCGATCGGCTCGCTGATCCCGAACGGCGCCGGTACCAGCGCCACCAAGTCGATCGCCTACTTCGGCTCGACCAACCTGGGCATGCCGATCCTGGTCCTGGTGATCTGGGCGCTGGTCGGCGTCGCCGTCGCCTTCCTCGCCGTCCTGCGCACCCCGCGCGAGGCCGGGCGCGAACTCGACGCCGGGGCCCCCGCCGCGGCCTGAGCCCGGCCCACCGCCCGCAGCACCGACCGGGCCCCCGACCGCAGTGGTCGGGGGCCCGGTCGCGTTCCGGGGCCCGTTCCCGTTACGGGGGCCCGTTCCCGTTCCGGGGCGGTCGGCTCAGCCGCCCGCGAGCGGCCCCGGGTCCGCGACGATCGCGCGCACCACGCCCACCGCCGCCCCCAGCAACGGCCCGCGCCGACCGAGCCGGGAGACCGTCAGCCGGCCCTCCGCCCAGGGCCGGACCGTCACCCGGGCCGCCAGCTCGTGCCGCATCGCCGGCAGCAGCCAGGGCGCCAGCCGGGCGTAGCCGCCGCCCAGCACCACCTCGGCCGGGTCCAGCAGGTTGACCGCCCCGGCGGCGGCGATGCCGAGCGCGGCGCCCGCACCGGCCAGCGCCGCCCGCACCGGCTCGTCGCCGGCGCCGGCGCGTTCGGCGAGCAGCGCCACCCAGTCGCCGCGCACCCCGGCCAGCCCGGCCGCCCGCAGCACCGCCGCCTCGCCCGCGTACTGCTCCAGGCAGCCGTGCGACCCGCAGGCGCAGCGCCGCCCCTCCGGGTGGACGGGCACGTGGCCCAGCTCGCCCGCGTAGCCGCGCGACCCGCGCAGCAGCCGGCCGCCGACCACCACGGCGGCGCCGACGCCGGCCTCGGCGGAGACGTAGAGGAAGTCCTCCGGGCCCTCGCCCAGCCAGCGCTCGGCCAGGCCGCCGAGGTTGGCCTCGTTGTCCGCGTCGACCGGCAGCTCCGCCAGGCCGTCGCCGACCACGCGCAGCGCCGGACGCAGTTCGGCGGCCAGCGGGACGTCCTGCCAGCCGAGGTTGGCGGCCCGCTGGAGCACCCCGCCGCTGCCGACCAGCCCGGGCACGGCCAGGGTCAGCCCGGCCGGGCGCAGACCGGACTCGGCGACGGCCGAGCGCACCAACCGGGCCAGGTCGGCCATGACGGCGGTGGGTTCCCGGCCGTGGTTGGCGCTCTCCTCGCGCCGCCAGGCCCGGACCTCACCGCGCAGGTCGACCACGCAGACGCCGAGGTGGCGGACCCCGATCTCGGCGCCGAGGCCGCCGGGCCCGAGCGGGTTGAGGCCGAGCGCGGTGCCGGGGCGGCCGACCTTGCCGCTGGGGGCGGCCGGGCCCTCCTCGACGACCAGGCCCGCCGAGATCAGCTGTTCGGCGAGCGAGGAGACCGCGGCCCTGGTCAGCCCGGTTCCGGCGGCCACCTCGGCGCGCGAGCGGGGGCCGCGCGCGATCAGGCCGAGCACCAGGGCCAGGTTGGCCCGGCGCATCCCCTGCTGACTGGCGGGCCCGGTCCGGACGCCGTCCGGCTCCCCGCGCATAACCCTCACCTCACGGTCTTTCCGGCACATCCCGTGGCATCTCGGGTGCAGCGTAACCGGGTTCCGGCTCCGCGTGCGCCCGGGCGGCGGGGCTGGTGAAGACCCAGCGCCGCATCGCCCAGAAGCGGAACAGCATGGCGACGAAGGTGCCGACCACCATCCCGCTGAGGAAGTCGGCGACCTCCTGCTGGAACGGGTCGACGTACGGCTCGCGCAGGTCGAGGGCGTACCGGGAGAGCGCCAGCGGGATGTCGTTGACGCCGATCGCCACCACGCTGACCAGGAAGAACAGCAGGGCCTCCGGCCGGCGCCCGTCCGTCCGGAAGGCCCAGCGGCGGTTGAGCACGTAGGAGACGACGGTGGCGATCACCGTCGCCACCGTCAGGGCCACCACCGGCTGGTGCTGCAGGACGGTGAACTTGAGCTCGACGTCGATCACCGTGGTGAGGACGAAGCAGCCGCTGCCCACCGTCAGGAACTTCACCAGCCGGCGGTGCCGCACCAGGAACGGCCGCAGCCGCGCCGGCACCCGGGCCAGGACGCGCTGCGTGGGGGACGGCATCTCCGCAGTGTGGCACGCGGAGCCGCCGTCCCCCTGTCGATCACGCCGGGCCGGCGGTCACGTCGGCCCGGCGGCCACCTCAGGCCGCGGCGACCAGCACCCCGGCCGGCTCCAGGGCCAGCGCCAGCACCTCCCGCACGTCGGCCACCGGGTGGACGGTGAGCCGCTCCAGCACCTCGGCCGGGACGTCGTCCAGGTCGGCCTCGTTGCGCTTGGGGATGATCACCGTGGTGACGCCGGCCCGGTCGGCGGCGAGCAGCTTCTGCTTCACCCCGCCGATCGGCAGCACCCGCCCGGTCAGCGACACCTCGCCCGTCATCGCCACGTCGGTGCGCACCTTTCGGCCGGAGAGCAGCGAGGCCAGCGCCGTGGTCATGGTGATGCCGGCGCTCGGCCCGTCCTTGGGGACGGCCCCGGCCGGGACGTGCAGGTGCACGCCGCGGTCGCGCAGCGAGGTGACCGGCAGTTCCAGCTCGGCGCCGCGCGAGCGGAGGTAGGAGAGCGCGATGTGCGCGGACTCCTTCATCACGTCGCCCAGCTGTCCGGTCAGGGTCAGCCCGGTGCCGCCCGTCTCGGCGTCGGCCAGCGAGGCCTCGATGTAGAGGACGTCGCCGCCGGCGCCGGTGACGGCGAGGCCGGTGGCCACCCCGGGGACGGCGGTGCGCCGCTCGGCGGGTGCCTGGGCGGCCTCCGGCACGTGGTGCGGGCGGCCGATCAGGGCGGGCAGGTCCGTCGCGCCGACCGCGGCGGGCAGCTCGCGCTCGCCGAGCTCGGCCTGTGCGGCGATCTTGCGCAGCACCCGGGCGATCGAGCGCTCCAGGGTGCGCACGCCCGCCTCCCGGGTGTACTCCCCGGCGAGCCGGCGCAGCGCCTCCTCGTCCACGCTGACCTGTCCGTCGGCCAGGCCGGCCTTCTCCAGCTGGCGCGGGAGCAGGTGGTCGCGGGCGATGACGACCTTCTCGTCCTCGGTGTAGCCGTCCAGGCGGACCAGCTCCATCCGGTCGAGCAGCGGCTCGGGGATGGCCTCCAGCACGTTGGCGGTGGCGAGGAAGACCACGTCGGAGAGGTCGAGTTCGACCTCCAGGTAGTGGTCCCGGAAGGTGTGGTTCTGGGCCGGGTCCAGCACCTCCAGCAGGGCGGCGGACGGGTCGCCCCGGTAGTCGGAGCCGACCTTGTCGATCTCGTCGAGCAGGACGACCGGGTTCATCGAACCGGCCTCCTTGATCGCCCGGACCAGCCGGCCGGGCAGCGCGCCGACGTAGGTGCGCCGGTGGCCGCGGATCTCCGCCTCGTCCCGGACGCCGCCGAGCGCGACCCGGACGAACGTGCGGCCCATGGCGCGGGCCACGCTCTCGCCGAGCGAGGTCTTGCCGACGCCGGGCGGCCCGACCAGGGCGAGCACCGCGCCGCCCCGGCGGCCGCCGATCAGGCCGAGCCCCTGGTCGGCCCGGCGCTTGCGGACGGCCAGGTACTCGACGATCCGCTCCTTGACGTCGGTGAGACCGGCGTGGTCGGCGTCGAGCACGGCGCGGGCGCCGGCGATGTCGTACGCGTCCTCGGTGCGCTCGTTCCAGGGCAGCTCCAGGACGGTGTCCAGCCAGGTGCGGATCCAGGAGCCCTCGGGCGACTGGTCGGAGGAGCGCTCCAGCTTGTCGACCTCCTTGAGCGCGGCCTCGCGGACCTTCTCGGGCAGGTCGGCGGCCTCGACCCGGGCGCGGTAGTCGCCCTCCTCGTCGGCCGGGTCGCCGTTCAGCTCGGCCAGCTCCTTGCGGACGGCCTCCAGCTGGCGGCGGAGCAGGAACTCCTTCTGCTGCTTGGCCACGCCCTCCTCGACGTCCTTGCGGATGGTGTCGTTGACCTCCTCCTCGGCGAGGTGGTCGCGCAGCAGGGTGAGCGCGTACTCCAGGCGGGCGACCTGGTCGGCCTCCAGCAGCACCTTGAGCTTCTGCTCGGCGGTGGCGAAGGGCGCGTAGCCGATGTTGTCGGCGAGCTCGCCGACGCCCTCGATCTGCGCCACCCGGTCGACGATCTGCCAGGCGCCGCGCTTGCGCAGCCACTGGGTGGACAGCGCCTTGTACTCCTTGACCAGCTCGGCGGCCCGCCCGGCCACCGGCATGCCGACCGAGGACTCCTTGAACGGTGTGGTCTCCACCCAGAGGGCGGCGCCGGGGCCGGTGGTGCCGACCCCGATCCGGACCCGGCGCACGGCGCGCACCAGCGCCGCCGGCTGCCCGATCGTGCCCGGGCCGTCGGCCAGCCGGCCGACCTGCTCCACGGTGGCCAGCGTGCCGGCCGCCGCGTACGAGCCGTCCACCCGCGGGACCAGCAGGACCTGGGGCTTGCCGGAGCCGGTGGCCGCGGCGCGGGCGGCCTCGACCGCGGCGCGCACCTCGGTGTCCTTGAGGTCCAGCGGGACGACCATGCCCGGGAGCACGACCTCGTCGTCGAGGGGCAGCACGGGCAGGGTGAGCGGTGTGGACGTCGATGCCATGATCTCTCCCCGGTCAGTGAACTTGAGTCGACCTGACTAAGGATTCGCGAGCGCCGGTTGTTCCCCCCATCGTGTTCGCTGTGAGCGAACAGGACCGTCACCGGAACGGCCGGGGGGAGGCCCCGTCAAAAGAGAGCGGAAAGAACGGCCCAAGAGGACCCCGGCCTCAGCGCGCGGTGGACGGCCGGCGCCCGGCCCGCACCACCGCGGCGGCCTGGGAGACGACCGGGGAGGCGACCGAGGAGAGCACCGAGGAGGCGGACCGGGAAGCGGCGGAGCCGACCGCCCGCACCCGTGCCGGCCGCGGCCGAGGCCCGGGCGGACGCCGCTCGATCCGGCCCAGCCAGCGCCACAGCGCCATCCCGGTGAGCAGCGCGGCCGGGTGCCCCACCGCCGTGACCAGGTCCTTCTGGGTGGCGATCTGCTGGGCGAGCAGCAGCCCGACGCCGGCCAGCGCCACCGCCCGCGCACGCGGCGGCAGCGCCCCGGCCGCCGCGCCCAGGCAGGCGAGCACGCCGTAGCTGACGCCGATGTCCAGCTGGTCCATCGCCGCCGGGGCCAGCCGTCCGGTCTCCACCGCGGTGATCACCACGCCCTGGGAGAGCAGGGTGGCCGCGACGTGCCCGGCGGCGAACACCGCCGCCGCCCGGGCCGGACCGACCCGGCGCTCCAGCGGGGCCAGGGTGACGGCGAAACCCCACAGGTAGGGCAGCCACGATCCCCCGGCCACCCAGAAGCCGCTGAGCAGCAGGGCGCGCAGCGGGTGCTGGAGCAGGTTGTGGCCGTCCGAGCTGGAAGCTTCCTGCAAACGCTGGACGAGTTCCGGATCGGCGATCCCGGCGAAGGTCGAGGTGAGTCCGACGACCGCGAGATATCCGATCGTGAACGGGGTGCGCCGAGGTGTCGGCACGCGTTCCAGCAGCCATTCGACGGCACCGCCGCGCAGCCGGGCCGGGAGCATTCCGTACGGCGCCCCCGAAGGCGCGCGCCCGCCGGCACCCCACCGCAGTCCAGCCATGACGCCTCCGCTCCCACACCCGCAGCCGCACGGCGCCCGGAGGCGCCCGACGCCCCGGCGCGGAGGCCGGATTCCGCCCTGCGGGGCGTTGTCGCGGCCACGCTACGTCGAGGTTCTGAGAGGCAGCTGAGAAAAGCCCGTGAAGACCGTCGACGGCGGAAGCGGCCGGATTCCCGACATTGGTCCAGACCTTCTCCCGATTAACGCGTCAGTAGGGCCTCTGACCGGCGACTTGGCGTCAACTGGACTGCATACGTACCGTTACGCAGTGAAAATTCGCCGGGTAAGGTATCGGCCCGTGCCCACTCGTGCGGTGGGCCCGAGGGCGGCCGGACAGCCGGCCCAGCGGGCCGGAAACGTCCGGTCCGCCTGCCGGGAGGCATCCGCTGTCCGTACGCTGCGAAGTGCGTGGGAGGAGTGGGCGGAAGACCATCCGTCCTCCACTCCCCGGTGCACGAACGGGACGGCGGACCCGGCACAGTCCACGACGGAACAAGACTACGAGCGGAGCCCCGCCATCCCCACAGGTGGCCGGCCCGCAGCCCTGGGGGCGGTGGCGTGACCGTGACAGAAATTCAGCAGGACAACCCCAACACCGGCGGCACTGTGAGCAGCCAGCGCAGAGTGCTGGTGGTGGAGGACGAACCCACGATCGCCGAGTCGATCGCGGCGCGACTGGGCGCCGAGGGGTTCAAGGTCGCCGTGGCCCACGACGGCCCCGGCGCGGTGGACGGCTTCCACACCTGGCAGCCGGACCTGGTGGTCCTGGACATCATGCTGCCCGGCTTCGACGGGCTGGAGGTGTGCCGCCGGATCCAGGCCCAACGCCCGGTGCCGGTACTGATGCTGACCGCCCGCGACGACGAGACGGACCTGCTGGTCGGCCTCGGCGTCGGTGCCGACGACTACATGACCAAGCCGTTCTCCATGCGCGAACTGGCCGCCCGGGTCAACGTGCTGCTGCGCCGCGTCGAGCGTGCCCAGCAGGCGGCCCGCACGCCCGCGCTCGGCAGCCTGCGCTTCGGCGAGTTGGAGATCGACCACGTGCAGCGCCGGGTGCGACTCGCCTCGGGCGACGTCCACCTGACGCCGACCGAGTTCGACCTGCTGGCCTGCCTGGCCGCGCAGCCGCGCGCGGTGCTCACCCGTGAGCAGTTGCTGGCCGAGGTCTGGGACTGGACCGACGCGTCCGGCACCCGGACCGTGGACAGCCACGTGAAGGCGCTGCGGCGCAAGATCGGCGCCAGCTGGATCCGCACCGTCCACGGCGTCGGATACGCGCTGGAGGCCCCGCTCTCCTGACGGGGGCTTCGGGCGACGGGCCACCGGGGGGCCCGTGTCCCGGCACCGCCGTGACAACACGCGGGGATCACAGGGGACCAATGACCTTTCCACAGCAACGCAACGGGGACGCCGACGGCGCGCGCCCGCAGACCCTGGCCGCACGGGCGGCCAGCCGGGTCTGGGCCGACATCCGTCCGCTCGACCCGGTCCGCTCGATCAAGGGCAAGCTCGCCCTGCTGGTGATCGTCTCCGTGTTCCTGGCCACCGGGATGGTGGTCGTGGCGATCCGGTCCGAGACCCAGATCCGGATCATCATGGTCTTCTCCATGATCGCCTCGCTGCTGTTCATGCAGTTCCTCGCGCACGGGCTGACCGCCCCGCTGCGCGAGATGACGGACGCCGCCCGCGCGATGGCCTCCGGCGACTACAGCCGCCGGGTCGAGGTGAACTCGCGCGACGAGATCGGCGAACTGGCGGCCGCCTTCAACGGCATGGCCGCCGACCTGCAGGCCGCCGACCGGCACCGCCGGGAGCTGGTCGCCAACGTCTCGCACGAGCTGCGCACGCCGATCGCGGCGCTGCGCGCCGTGCTGGAGAACGTGGTGGACGGCGTCGTCCAGCCCAACCCGGCGACCCTGGGGGCCGCGCTGGAGCAGACCGAGCGGCTCGGCCGCCTGGTCACCCACCTGCTGGACCTCTCCAAGATCGACGACGGCGTGGTCGACCTGGACGCCCGCCCGTTCGAGGTGCGCGAGTTCCTGGACGGCGTGCTGCGCGGGGTCACCGTGGACGGCGCGACGGCCGGCGGGGCCTTCTCCCGGCGCGGCGACGTCCGGCTCGCCCTGGAGGTCAGCCCGGTCGGCCTGACCGCCGTGGCGGACCCGGAACGCCTCCACCAGGTGGTCGCCAACCTGGTCGACAACGCCTGCAAGCACTCCCCGCCCGGCGGCACCGTGACGGTGCGCGCCCGGCCCGACGGCGAGGACGGCGGCCTGCTGCTGGAGGTCCAGGACGAGGGGCCCGGCATCCCGCCGGCCGACCGCGGCCGGGTCTTCGAGCGGTTCAGCCGCAGCGGCACCGCGACGGCCTCCGGGCCGGGCTCGGACGGCGGCACCGGGCTGGGCCTGGCGATCGCCCGCTGGGCGGTGGACCTGCACGGCGGACGGATCGCCGTCGCCGAGTCGCCGCGCGGCTGCCGGATCGAGGTCCGGCTGCCCGGGCAGTCCTGAGCCGGGCGGGACATTTGTCACAGATCCGACACAGACGCATACGAAGATCGTCGACGGATGAACCTGGGCGTTTGTCCGGTTTCGCCCTGCTTTAGGGGGTGATCGGGCCCGATCGGTTCCCCTCAGATACGGCTTTCTAACGTGCTTTTTCAGCCAATCTGCAGGTCAGGACTGTGATCTGGGCGACGCCTGGGGCCCGGGGACTGCGCGATCACTGGTCAGGGGCGTAGCCTTAATCCCCGCTGTCCAAACATCCCAAAAGGAAGCGGAAGAGGGCGGTTGCCGCCGTGTCGCCACAGTCCCCTGAAACCCCCAACAGCTCGGCAAGTTCCACTGGCTTCGGCCCCAATGAGTGGCTCGTCGATGAGATCTACCAGCAGTACCTCCAGGACCCGAACTCGGTCGACCGAGCCTGGTGGGACTTTTTCGCCGACTACAAGCCCGGTACCGAGGTGACCCCAGTGACCCAGGCCGCGACCCAGGCCGGCCCCACGCCGACCCCTGCCGCTGCCCCCGCGCCCGCCGCAGCTGCTGCGCCGGCCGCACCCGCCGCCCCGGCCGCTCCGGCCCCGGCCGCCGCCGCCCCGCTCGCCGCCGCGCCCGCCGCGCCCCCGGCCCCCAAGGCCGCCGCCCCGGCCGCGCCCGCCGCCACCGCCGCGGCCGGCCCCGAGCTGGTCCAGCTGCGCGGCCCGGCCAAGGCCGTCGCCACCAACATGGACGCCTCGCTGGAGGTGCCGACCGCGACCTCGGTCCGCGCCGTCCCGGCGAAGCTGTTGATCGACAACCGCATCGTCATCAACAACCACCTGCAGCGCGCCCGCGGCGGCAAGGTCTCCTTCACCCACCTGATCGGTTACGCCCTGGTCCAGGCCATCAAGGCCGCCCCGGGCATGAACCACAGCTACAAGGTGGAGGACGGCAAGGCCTTCCTGGTCAAGCCGGAGCACGTCAACCTCGGCCTGGCGATCGACCTGGTCAAGCCGAACGGTGACCGCCAGCTCGTCGTCGCGGCCATCAAGAAGGCCGAGACCCTCGACTTCTTCGGCTTCTGGCAGGCCTACGAGGACATCGTCCGCCGGGCCCGCGCCAACAAGCTGACCATGGACGACTTCACCGGCGTCACGGTCTCGCTGACCAACCCCGGCGGCATCGGCACCGTGCACTCCGTGCCGCGCCTGATGCAGAACCAGGGCACCATCGTCGGCGTCGGCGCCATGGAGTACCCGGCCGAGTTCCAGGGCTCCGCTCCGGAGACCCTGTCCCGGCTGGGCGTCTCCAAGATCATGACGCTGACCTCGACCTACGACCACCGCGTCATCCAGGGCGCGGCGTCCGGCGAGTTCCTGCGCGAGATCCACCGCCTGCTGCTCGGCGAGAACGGCTTCTACGACGAGATCTTCGAGTCGCTGCGGATCCCGTACGAGCCGGTCCGCTGGGCCACCGACGTCGCCACCACCCACGACGACGAGGTCAACAAGACCGCGCGCGTCATGGAGCTGATCCACTCCTACCGGGTCCGCGGTCACCTGATGGCCGACACCGACCCGCTGGAGTACAAGCAGCGCAAGCACCCCGACCTGGACGTCACCACCCACGGCCTCACCCTGTGGGACCTGGAGCGCGAGTTCGCGGTCGGCGGCTTCGGCGGCCAGCGGATGATGAAGCTCCGCGACATCCTCGGCCTGCTGCGCAACACCTACTGCCGCACCGTCGGCATCGAGTACATGCACATCCAGGACCCGAAGCAGCGCAAGTGGCTGCAGGAGCGCCTGGAGAAGCCGTACTCGAAGCCGGAGCGCGAGGAGCAGCTGCGGATCCTGCGCCGGCTGAACTCGGCGGAGGCCTTCGAGACCTTCCTGCAGACCAAGTACGTCGGCCAGAAGCGCTTCTCGCTGGAGGGCGGTGAGTCGCTGATCGCGATGCTGGACGCGACCATCGACGCCGCCGCCGAGCACCGCCTGGACGAGGCCGTCATCGGCATGGCCCACCGCGGCCGCCTGAACGTGCTGGCCAACATCGTCGGCAAGCCGTACGGCAAGATCTTCGGCGAGTTCGAGGGCAACCTCGACCCGAAGTCGATGCACGGCTCCGGCGACGTCAAGTACCACCTGGGCGCCGAGGGCACCTTCACCGGCCTGGACGGCGAGACCATCAAGGTCTCGCTCGCCGCGAACCCCTCCCACCTGGAGGCCGTGGACCCGGTCGTCGAGGGCATCGCCCGCGCCAAGCAGGACATCCTGGACCAGGGCGGCACCACCTTCCCGGTGCTGCCGATCCAGATCCACGGCGACGCGGCCTTCGCCGGCCAGGGCGTCGTCGCGGAGACCCTGAACATGTCGCAGCTGCGCGGCTACCGCACCGGCGGCACCGTGCACGTCGTGGTGAACAACCAGGTCGGCTTCACCGCCGCCCCGGCGTCCTCGCGCTCCTCGATGTACTGCACCGACGTGGCCCGCATGATCGAGGCCCCGATCTTCCACGTGAACGGCGACGACCCGGAGGCCGTGGTCCGCGTCGCGCGGCTCGCCTTCGAGTTCCGCCAGGCGTTCCACAAGGACGTCGTGATCGACCTCATCTGCTACCGCCGCCGCGGTCACAACGAGGCCGACAACCCGTCGTTCACCCAGCCGCTGATGTACGACCTGATCGACAAGAAGCGCTCGGTGCGCAAGCTGTACACCGAGGGCCTGATCGGTCGCGGCGACATCACCATGGAAGAGGCGGAGCAGGCACTCCAGGACTTCCAGGGCCAGCTGGAGAAGGTCTTCGCCGAGGTCCGCGACGCCGCCCAGGCGCCGGCCCCGACCGCCGGCGGCAAGCCGCAGGCCGACTTCCCGGTCAACATCCAGACCGGCATCTCCCAGGAGATGGTCAAGCGGATCGCCGCCTCGCAGGTCAACCTGCCGGACTGGCTGACCGTCCACCCGCGCCTGCTGCCGCAGCTGCAGCGCCGCGCCGCCTCGGTCGAGGACAACACCATCGACTGGGCGATGGGCGAGACCCTCGCCATCGGCTCGCTGCTCATGGAGGGCCACCCGGTCCGCCTGGCCGGCCAGGACAGCCGCCGCGGCACCTTCGGCCAGCGGCACGCCGTGCTGATCGACCGCAAGACCGGCGAGGACTACACCCCGCTGCAGTACCTCACCGAGGACCAGGCCCGCTACACCGTCTACGACAGCCTGCTGTCGGAGTACGCGGCCATGGGCTTCGAGTACGGCTACTCGCTGACCCGCCCGAACGCGCTGGTCATGTGGGAGGCGCAGTTCGGCGACTTCGTCAACGGCGCGCAGACCATGGTGGACGAGTACATCGCCTCCGCCGAGCAGAAGTGGGGCCAGCACTCCGGCGTCACCCTGCTGCTGCCGCACGGCTACGAGGGCCAGGGGCCGGACCACTCGTCCGCCCGCCCGGAGCGTTTCCTGCAGATGTGCGCGCAGGACAACATGACGGTCGCGATGCCGACCCTGCCGTCGAACTACTTCCACCTGCTGCGCTGGCAGGCGCACAACCCGCACCACAAGCCGCTGGTCGTCTTCACCCCGAAGTCGATGCTGCGTCTCAAGGCCGCGGCGAGTGCGACCGAGGAGTTCCTGTCCGGCTCGTTCCGCCCGGTCATCGGCGACACCACCGTCGACCCGGCGCAGGTCCGCAAGGTGGTCATCACCGCCGGCAAGTTCTACTACGACGTGGCGGCCGCCCGCGCCGAGCGCGGTGTCACCGACACCGCGATCGTCCGGGTCGAGCGGCTCTACCCGCTGCCGGTGGCCGAGCTCCAGGAGGAGCTGGCCCGCTACGGCGACGACGTCCAGTTCGTCTGGGCGCAGGAGGAGCCGGCCAACCAGGGTGCCTGGCCGTTCATCGCGATGAACCTGGTCGACCACCTCCAGGTCGTGATCGGCCGCAGCGGCGGCGACGCCCGTCTGCGCCGGGTGGCCCGCACCGCGGCCTCGTCGCCGGCGGTCGGCTCCGCCAAGCGGCACGCGGCCGAGCAGCAGGCGCTGCTCGAGGAGATCTTCGCGCTCTGACGCGCGCAGGCTCCGCAGCACCAGCGACGCCCGCGGCCCCGCCCCCGACCAGGGGGGCGGGGCCGCGGGCGTACCGGCCGGCCGGCACCGCACCGGTCGGCCGGCCCCGACTATCCTGACCGGGTCAATCCCCATCCGACCGGAGCGAACCGTGTACTTCACCGACCGAGGCATCGAGGAGCTGGAGAGCCGGCGCGGCGAGGAGGAGGTCACCTTCGAGTGGCTCGCCGAGCGCCTGCGCGAGTTCGTCGACCTCAACCCGGACTTCGAGATCCCGGTCGAGCGGCTGGCCACCTGGCTGGCCCGGCTCGACGACGAGGACGACGACGAGTGAGCCCCGGCGGCCGCTCGTGAGAGGGCCCGGGAGGCGACCGCCTCCCGGGCCCTTCGCGCGTCTCCCGTAGGGGACGGCTCCGGGACGCATCCGGGCCGGGTTCAGGGGTGGAACCGCTTGCTTTTCCCGGCACGCGATATATCGTCTTTGGAAGAGAACGCGATACATCGCGATCCGCTACGGGAGGCGGCAGAGATGAGCCAGTGGACGATCGAGGAGCCGGGCAGGACCACGTTCGAGGACGCGGTCCGCGCGCTGCACGTGCGCGTCATCGACGGCACGGTGAACGTGGTCGCGGCCGAGGGCCCGGCCCGCCTGGAGGTCACCGACCTCACCGGCGACCCGCTGCACCTGACGCTGGTCGACGGCGTCCTGACCGTCACCTACAAGGACATCAACAGCTGGGGCGAGTTCGGCAACTGGATCAAGTCGGTCGGCTCGGTCCGCAGCTTCTTCGACTCCTTCAAGCGCAAGCGCTCGGTCGGCGTCACCCTGACCGTGCCGGCCGGCACCGAGGTCAAGGTCGGCACCGTGTCGGCGCACGCCACCGTGAGCGGCATCGACGGCCACGTCTCGGTGCAGAGCGCCAGCGGCGACACCACCCTGGCCGGGGTCACCGGCCGGATCGACGCCAGCACCGTCACCGGCGACGTGGACGCCCAGGCGGTCGGCGGCCAGCTCAAGGTCAACACCGTCTCCGGGCAGCTCACCGTGATCGCGGGCACCGCCGACCGGGTCCAGGCCAACACCGTCACCGGCGCCGTCACCCTGGACCTCGACGTGGCGGGCGAGACCGACGTCAAGGTCAACACGGTCAGCGGCCCGGTCGTGGTCCGGATTCCCTCGCTGGCCGACGCCACCGTCGAGGCCGGCTCCACCAGCGGCGACGTCTCCAGCACCTTCGACGAGCTCACGATGAGCAGCACCTGGGGCGCCAAGAAGATCACCGGCCAGCTCGGCGAGGGCCGCGGCAGCCTCAACGTCACCACCGTCTCCGGCGCGGTCACCGTGCTGCGCCGCCCCGAGTCGGAGGACGACGCCCCGGTGGTGGTCCGGGAGCTCCCGGCCGGCCCCGCCTCCGACGCGCCCACCGGCCCCGACCTCACCAAGGAGGCCTGAGATGAGCCCCGTCTTCGGTCACGGCCGGCTCCGGCTCTACCTGCTCAAGCTGCTGGACGAAGCCCCGCGGCACGGCTACGAGGTGATCCGCCTGCTGGAGGAGCGCTTCCAGGGCCTGTACGCGCCGTCCGCCGGCACGGTCTACCCGCGGCTGGCGAAGCTGGAGCAGGAGGGCCTGGTCAGCCACAGCACCGAGGGCGGCCGCAAGGTCTACCGGCTGACCGACGCCGGGCGCGCCGAACTCGAAGCCCGGCAGGTCGAGTTGGACGAGCTGGAGCTGGAGATCCACGACTCGGTGGCCCAGCTCGCCGGCGCGATCCGGGAGGACGTCCGGGACAGCGCCAAGGACCTGCGCGAGGAGCTCTGGCAGGCGGCCAAGCAGGCCCCCCGGCCGGGCCGCGCCGAGACCGGCGGCGACCCGTGGGCCGGGCCCTGGGGCGACAACGACTCCTGGCAGCGCGCCAAGGAGGAGTTCGCCCAGTTCAAGCGGCAGGCCAAGGAGCAGGCCAAGCGCGCCCGGGAGCAGGAGCTGGCCGCCAAGGCCAAGGCGAAGGCCGCCGAGGAGGAGGCCCGCCGGCTGCGCGAGCAGGCCAAGGCCTCCCGCACCGCCGCCCAGCAGGAGGCGCTGCGGATCAAGCGCCGGGTCGAGCAGCAGGTCCGCGAGCACGCCGCCAAGGGCGACTGGCCGACTGGGCTGGCCGAGGGCCTGTCCGAGCTGACCAAGGGCCTGGCCGGGCTGGCCGACGCGGCCCGCTGGGGCCACCCGACCGGTGAGGCCGGCCAGGCCACCGGGGCGGCCGAGGGCGCCGAGTCGTCCGAGCGGATCACGGCCACCCGGATCGACCTGGACAAGGACTCGGGCAAGGGCCAGGACGGGCCGACCGCCACCGCCGACCTGCCGCCGTGGGCGCACACCGATCCGGACGGCGACCCGGCCCGCGAACTGGAGCGGCTGCTCGACCGCTTCCGCGACCAGGTCCGCGACGCGGCCCGGGACGGCGCGGTGAGCGCCGACCGGCTGGCCGAGGCCCGCGCGGTGCTGGGCGCCGCCGGCGAACGGTTGAAGCGGCTGCTCGGCTGAGCCGACCGCCCGCCCGGGCCCGGGGGGGGGGGGAAGGGGGGGGGGGGGGGGGGGGGGGGGGGGGGGGGGGGGGGGGGGGGGGGGGGGAGGGAATTTAATGAGA
>NZ_JBVIWC010000007.1:207793-295697 GCF_055594965.1 Kitasatospora sp. NPDC040550
ACAAACCTCGCCCCCCCCCCCCCCCCCCCCCCCCCCCCCCCCCCCCCCCCCCCCCCCCCCCCCCCCCCCCCCCCCTCCCCGCCGCGCGTCAGGGGTTGAGCACGATCTTGCCGAAGACCTCGCCCTTGGCGAGCCGGGCGAAGCCGTCCCGGGCCTCGGCCAGCGGCAGCACCGAGTCGATCACCGGGCGGACCCCGGTGTTGGCGCACAGGGCCAGCAGCCCGGCCAGCTCCTCCTTGGTGCCCATGGTCGAACCGACCACCTTGAGCTCCAGGAAGAAGATCCGGTTCAGCTCGGCGGCCTTCGGGCTGGGGCCGGAGGTGGCACCCGAGATGACGATGGTGCCGCCCGGGCGCAGCGACTTCACCGAGTGCGACCAGGTCGCGGCGCCGACCGTCTCCATCACCGCGTCCACCCGGGCGGGCAGCCGGGCGCCGCTCTCGAAGGCCGCGTCCGCGCCGAGCCCGACCGCCCGGTCACGCTTGGCCTCGTCCCGTCCGGTGACCCAGACCCGCAGGCCGGCCGCCTTGCCGAGCACGATCAGCGCGGTCGACACCCCGCCGCCGGCGCCCTGCACCAGCACCGTGTCCCCGGGCCTGACCCCGGCGTTGGTGAACAGCATCCGGTACGCCGTCAGCCAGGCCGTGGGCAGGCAGGCGGCCTCCTCGAAGCTCAGTTCGGCCGGCTTGGGCAGCAGGTTCCAGGTGGGCACGGCCACCCGCTGGGCGAAGGTGCCCTGGTAACGCTCGGTCAGGATGGACCGGGGCTCCTCGGGGCCCACCCCGTGGCCGGACTGGCCGATCACCGAGTGGACGACCACCTCGTTGCCGTCCTCGTCGATACCGGCGGCGTCACAGCCGAGGATCATCGGCAGCTTCTCGGCGGGCAGGCCGACTCCGCGCAGCGACCACAGGTCGTGGTGGTTGAGGCTGGCGGCCCGGACCGTGACCACGCTCCACCCGGGACGGGCCTGCGGCTCGGGGAGTTCGCCCAACTCCAGCCCGCTCAGCGGGTCGTCGGCGTCGATACGGGCGGCATAGGCAGCAAACATGCCCCGGACACTAGCCGGGACGGCCGGGGCCGGGAACCACGCGTGGGTGTGACGCGTGTCCCGGCTGTTACTCCCCCGCTCGCCTCCGGGCGCTCGGACCCGCTGCCGACGGTCGTCGCTCCGGCGCTCGTGCCTCGCTCGTCGCTCGCCCTCCTTGCCCGCCGGCGGGCAGGAGGGGCCCATCCTTTCGGCAGCGGCGCGCCCTTCGGCTCGGGGGGCGGGGGAGCGGCCGTCGTGGCCGGCCCGCTCCCCCGGCCCCGGGGGCTGGTGCCCGGTCGTCAGATCCGGGCGACACCCTCCGCGCGGGCGGCCTCGGCCACGGCCTTGGTGACCGCCGGGGCGACCCGCTCGTCGAACGGCGAGGGGATGACCTTCTGCGGCGTCAGCTCGTCGGCCACCACGGCGGCCAGCGCCTTGGCGGCGGCCAGCTTCATGCCCTCGGTGATCCGGGAGGCCCGCACCTGGAGGGCGCCGGCGAAGATGCCCGGGAAGGCCAGCACGTTGTTGATCTGGTTCGGGAAGTCGCTGCGCCCGGTGGCGACGACCGCCGCGTACTTGTGCGCCACCTCGGGGTGGATCTCCGGGTTGGGGTTGGCCATCGCGAAGATGAACGCGCCCTCGGCCATGGTCGCCACGACCTCCTCCGGCACGGTGCCGCCGGAGACGCCGATGAACACGTCGGCGCCGGCCAGCGCATCGGCCAGCGAGCCCTTGAGCTGCGAACGGTTGGTCAGCTCGGCGATCTCGGCCTTGACGTCGGTCAGGTCCTCGCGGCCCCGGTAGACCACGCCCTTGCGGTCGCACACGGAGACGTCGCCGATGCCCGCCGCCAGCAGCATCTTGGCGATGGCGATGCCGGCCGCACCGGCGCCGGAGATCACGGCCCGCAGCGAGCCGATCTCCCGGCCGGTCACCTTGGCGGCGTTCCACAGGGCGGCGGTGGTGACGATCGCGGTGCCGTGCTGGTCGTCGTGGAAGACCGGGATGTCCAGGGCGTCCTGGAGCCGGCGCTCGATCTCGAAGCAGCGGGGCGCGGAGATGTCCTCCAGGTTGACGCCGCCGAAGGACGGGGCCAGCCGGACCACCGTCTCGACGATCTCGTCCACCTCGGTGCAGGCGAGCGCGATCGGCACCGCGTCCACCCCGCCGAACTGCTTGAACAGGATGGCCTTGCCCTCCATCACGGGGAGCGAGGCCTCCGGGCCGATGTCGCCCAGGCCCAGCACGGCGGTTCCGTCGGTGACCACCGCGACGGTGTTGGCCTTCCAGGTGTAGTCGTTGACCAGCTCCGGCTGCTCGGCGATGGCCGTGCAGACCCGGGCGACACCGGGGGTGTAGGCGAGGGACAGGTCGTCCGCGTCGCGCACCGGCACGGTCGCCCGGATCTCCATCTTGCCGCCGCGGTGGAGCGCGAAAACGGCGTCGACCGGATCGTCGGTGTCCTGGGTGCTGCTGATGATCTCCGCTGCCACGATGACCTCTTCGTCATTGTTCCGGCGAGGTGCGCGGCCGACGGACTGGGCGCCCCGGCCGTAAGCCGGAAACCGGGTACGCCTGAGCGGACCCGGGGTCGGGGCGGGGGCGCTGCCGTCGGGTGGCGCCCTCGGATGAGGGTTTTTATGGGGTCTTGTGTTGTCCGCTTGTGCTACCGGGCCGAGCGTAGGTCGGACCAAGGCATCGCACCTATGCCTTTTCGTCCTCGTCACGCGCAGTTCATCGCCGTGCTGTCGCGTCGGCTGGGGCCCGGTGTCGGAAGCGCCGGGCTCCGGCGGCGGCAACGGCGCTGAGGCACGCGCACCCGCAAGTGTGAACGCAGATCCGCAGGGGATCGGTGCCCCGGATACGGAGCCACGTGATGACTTCCGGTCCTGGACACCCCGAGCCTGTCGGGGCTCGTCGGTCTGGTTCGAGCGTTCGGGGGTCACCCGGTACCGAATTCTGACACACCCGCTGCCGGGCCCGGCAGGGCGGGATGGCAGGATCGCTTGTCCGCCGTTCCGCGTACACCCGCGCGACACCGCGGCGACCACGGTTCCGCCCTCAGGAGCACCCTCATGCCTCACCTCCCTCCCGCCCGTCGCCCGGCCTTCGCCGCGGCCGCCCTGGCCGCCGCCGGCGCCCTGCTGCTCACCGGTTGCGGCGGTGGCGGGCAGGCCGCCGCGAGCGACCCGGTCAAGGACGTCCGCGGCAAGCTGCCGAAGGCCCAGCGCTCCGCCGGCGTGCTGCGCGTCGGCATGGACGTCAACTACGCGCCGGTGGAGTTCCGCGGTCCGGACGGCAAGCCGGCCGGCCTCGACCCGGAGCTCGCCGCCGCCCTCGGCCGGATCCTCGACGTGCGGGTCGAGTTCGTGGACACCCCCTTCGACAAGCTGATACCGAACCTCCAGGGCAAGCAGTTCGACGTGGCGATGTCCGCGCTCAGCGACGTCCGCGCCCGCCGCGAGGGCCTGGACGCCGACGGCAAGCAGGTCAACCCGGGCGTCGACTTCGTCGACTACTTCATCGCCGGGACCTCGATCGTCGTCCCGAAGGGCAACCCCAAGGGGATCCGGACCCTGGACGACCTGTGCGGCCGGACGATCGCCTTCCAGCAGGGCACCACCCAGGACGAGATCGCCACCCGGCAGGTCGCCGTCTGCTCGCGCGCCGGCAAGCAGCTGACCGTGCACCGCTTCGACACCGACGCCAAGGCGCTGGCCGAGGTCGCCTCCGGCACCGCCGCGGCCGGGCTGAACGACTTCCCGGTGGCCGCCTACGCGGCGAAGACCACCGACGGCGGGGGCCGCTTCGAGGTGACCGGGGCCCAGTCCACCTCCAACCCGTACGGCATCGCGGTCCGCAAGGAGGACACCGAGCTGCGCGACACCCTCTCCAAGGCGGTGGACCAGCTGATCCGCAGCGGCGAGTACGACAAGATCCTCGCCAAGTGGAACGTGAGCGCGGGCGCGGCGCAGAACGCGGTGGTCAACGGGGGCATCTGACCGGAGCGGAGCGGCGGGGCACGGGCGGGAACGGGCGGGGAACGGGCGGGGCAGCGGCGGGGCGTCCGGGAACAGCACAGCCGGATCTGCATACTTATACGCAGGGTGACAGGGGCACGCGATCCGTCCGAATAGCGGACAGCACGAGCCCTCGTTATCCGATTTTGATCTGGATGAGGGCCACCTGACCGTCATCAGATGGCAGGATTCCCCCCATCTCGGATCGAGCCGACCACCGGTCGAGGCGGTTCAGGTCGACGTCCACCTCGGCGGAGGGTGGCGGAAGCAGTACCCGCACCACCCTGGGCGGCCACCTGCGCCCAGGCAACTGCACCACCCGGCAACGCACGTACGACGACGTACAGCGAGTGACCACCCGTACGGCTCCGTACGGCCAGCTGCCCCGGTGCGCCGCTCCCGCGGCGCGCTCCGCCCGATTTCTCTCCCCAGGAGGAGATCCCCCTCATGACCGTCCGTACCCAGCGCACCCGCCTCTTCGCGGCCGGCGTGGCTGCCGTGTCCGTGTCCCTGGCGCTGACCGGCTGTAGCAGCAGCAAGAGCAGCGACGGCAGTGGCGCCCCCAACGCCTCCGCGACCGTGAACACGGTCAAGGCCGACGACAAGCTGGCCGCCCTCGTCCCGGCCGACGTCAAGTCGGCCGGGAAGCTCCTGGTCGGCGCGGACGCCTCGTACGCGCCGGACGAGTTCAAGGACGACAGCGGCAAGGTCATCGGCATGGACGTCGACCTCGCCAACGCGATCGCCGCCAAGCTCGGCCTCAAGGCCGAGGTCCAGGACTCCGGCTTCACCGCGATCATCCCCGGCATCCAGTCGAACAAGTTCCAGCTCGGCATGTCGTCCTTCACGGACAACAAGGAGCGCGAGCAGGTCGTCGACATGGTGACCTACTTCAACTCGGGCAGCGCCATCGCGGTCAAGAAGGGCAACCCGGGCAAGGTCGACCCGAAGGACCTCTGCGGCAAGAAGGTCGCCGTCCAGACCGGCACCACCCAGGCCGACGAGATCAAGGACACCCGCAACCCGGACTGCACCAAGGCCGGCAAGCCGGGCATCCAGAACGAGGGCGACAAGTTCGACCTCCAGACGGACGTCACCAACGCCGTGGTCTCCGGCCGCGACGACGCGATGATGGCCGACTCCCAGGTCGTCGACTACGCGATCAAGCAGTCCGGCGGGCAGCTGGAGAAGCTCGGCGACACCTACGGCGTGGCCCCCTACGGCGTCGCCCTCGCCAAGGGCTCCAAGCTCACCCCGGCCGTCCAGGGCGCCATCCAGTCGCTGATCGACGACGGCACCTACAAGCAGATCCTCGCCAAGTGGGGCGTCGAGTCCGGTGCCATCGACAAGTCGACCGTCAACGGCGCCGTCAGCTGACCCCTCGTACGCTTCATCTCTCCCCCGAGGCCACACCGTGAACTCTCTGGACAAGGGGACGGCGCCGAAGGGACGGCCTGAGATCATCAAGGCCGTCCCGGTCCGCCACCCCGGACGCTGGGCGGGCGCCGTCGTCATCGCCCTGCTCGCGGCGATGCTGCTGAGCGCCCTCTTCACCAACCCCGCTTTCAAGTGGGACATCGTCGGGCAGTACCTGTTCCACGACAGCATCATGCACGGGCTGCTCGTGACGCTGGAGCTGACCGCCCTCTCCATGCTCATGGGTGTGGTCGGCGGCGTCATCCTCGCGGTGATGCGGCTCTCCCCGAACCCGCTGCTGGCCGGCACCGCCTGGGTCTACATCTGGATCTTCCGCGGCACCCCGGTCCTGGTGCAGCTGGTGTTCTGGAACTTCCTCGGCCTGATCTGGGCCAAGCTGTCGATCGGCGTCCCGTGGGGCCCGGAGTTCTGGTCCGGCGAGACCAACGTCCTGATCCCGACCTTCGTCGCCGCCCTGCTGGGCCTCGGCCTCAACGAGGCCGCCTACATGGCGGAGATCGTCCGCGGCGGCATCCAGTCGGTCGACGAGGGCCAGACCGAGGCCGCCCACGCGCTCGGGATGAGCCGGTTCCAGACCATGCGGCGGATCGTCCTGCCGCAGGCCATGCGGGTGATCATCCCGCCGACCGGCAACGAGACCATCTCGATGCTCAAGACCACCTCGCTGGTCTCCGTGATCTCCCTGGAGGAGATCTTCCGGGCCGGCCAGGTCATCTACTCCCGGAACTACCAGAACATCCCGCTGCTGATCGTGGTCAGCCTCTGGTACCTGTTCTTCACCTCGGTGCTGACCATCGGTCAGTACTACATCGAGCGCCACTACGCCCGAGGTTCCAACCGCACCCTCCCGCCCACGCCGCTGCAGCGACTGCGGGGCCTGTTCGCCGGGAAGCCCGCCCCGAAGACCACCGCCGACGTCGTCCCGGGGCTCGAGGGAGGTGGTCACGTATGACCGATCTGAGCAAGACCCCCACCGACTCCGCGCCCACCGGTGAGCCGATGGTCCGGGCCGAGAACGTGCACAAGTCCTACGGCCTGGTCGAGGTGCTCAAGGGCATCGACCTGGAGGTCAAGCAGGGCGAGGTGTTCTGCCTCATCGGCCCGTCCGGCTCCGGCAAGTCGACCTTCCTGCGGTGCATCAACCACCTGGAGAAGATCAACGGCGGCCGCCTCTGGGTGGACGGCGAACTGGTCGGCTACCGGCAGAAGGGCGACAAGCTCCACGAGCTCAAGGACCGCGAGGTCGCCCTCAAGCGGCGCGACATCGGCATGGTCTTCCAGCGCTTCAACCTGTTCCCGCACATGACCGCCATGGAGAACGTCATCGAGGCGCCGGTCCAGGTCAAGGGCGAGAGCAAGGCCGAGGCCCGGGAGCGCGCGATGGCCCTGCTGGAGCGGGTCGGCCTGGCCGACAAGGCGAAGAACTACCCCTCGCAGCTGTCCGGCGGCCAGCAGCAGCGCGTGGCGATCGCCCGCGCGCTGGCCATGAAGCCCAAGCTGATGCTCTTCGACGAGCCCACCTCGGCGCTCGACCCGGAGCTGGTCGGCGACGTCCTGGACGTCATGCGCGGACTGGCCGAGGAGGGCATGACGATGGTGGTCGTGACCCACGAGATGGGCTTCGCCCGCGAGGTCGGCGACGCGCTGGTGTTCATGGACGGCGGTGTGGTGGTCGAGTCCGGCAACCCCCGCGAGGTGCTCACCAACCCCCAGCACGAGCGCACCAGGGCCTTCCTCTCCAAGGTGCTCTGAGCCCGTACGGTCGGCGCCCGGCAGACGACTTCCTGCCGGGCGCCGACGTTTTCCCCAGCCGGGTAATAGGCTGGAAGCACTCAGCCCGTTACCGAAACGATCCGGGCCCGTTACCGCAACCACTGGAAGGACCGCCGTGGAGCTCGCCTCGTACGCCGATCTCGCCGTTCGGCTGGTGAACACCGAGGAACCCGAGCGCGGCACCGACACGCTGACCTCGGTGGACGCCGTACGCGCCCTGTTCTCCGACTCCTCCCGCGCCGCCGCGCTGGCCGACGAGTCCGACGTGCCCCGGCTGCGGGCGGTGCGGACCAGGCTGCGCGGGGTGTTCGAGGCCGCCGCCGAAGGGGACGAGATCCGGTCCGTCGACCTGCTGAACAGCCTGCTGATGGAGTACCCCGTCAGCCCGCTGGTCTCCGGGCACGACTACCTGGACGACGCCGGCCGGCCGCGCTGGCACCTGCACCTCGCCGACAACTCACCCACCGCCACCGCGCACTTCAGCGCCGTCGCCTGCATGGGCCTGGCCGTGCACCTCACCGAGCTGGGCGCCGACCGGCTCGGCATCTGCCAGGCCGCGCCGTGCCGCAACGCCTACCTGGACACCTCGACCAACCGCTCCCGCCGCTACTGCTCCGACCGCTGCGCGACCCGCGCCAACGTCGCCGCGTACCGGGCCCGCAAGCGGCTGGAGGCCGAGGCCGCGCTCGGCAACGGACGGTAGGCCCTGGCCTGCCGCCCTCAGGGCTCGTCGACGAAGACCCCGAACCGGCGGGCCAGGCCCGGCACCCGGGCCAGCCGGGGGCCGAGCAGCAGCCGCTCCAGCCCGCGGCCCGGCGCCAGCCAGGCGGGGCTCGGCCGCAGCCGCAGCAGCACCCGGCCGAGCACCAGCTCGTCCGGGACCGGGCCGTAGCTGCGGCTGTCGCTGTCCACCGGACGGTTGTCGGACAGCAGCCACCAGCCCTTCGGACGGCGCTCGGCGGCCCGCTTCACCACCAGCAGGTCCTGCTGGAACGGGTGCCGGAACAGCACCACCGCACCGGGCCGGATCGGCGCGCCGTAGCGGACCAGCAGCTGGTCGCCCTCGCGCAGGGTCGGGACCATCGACGGGCCCGAGACGTCGACCAGCCCGAACGGCACCGCGCCGCCCGGCCCGCCGCCCTGCGGCTCCGTGCTCCGCGCCATGGCTCCTCCTCCCGGACCGACCGCCCCCAGTCTGCCGTACGGACCGTCATCCGTTCGATGTCCGGACGACTCCGGCCACCGCTCCGTTCGATGTCCGGATTACCCCGGTTCCGGGTCCGTCTTTTGCCCTAGGCCCACCGCCCGGCCGCGAAACCCGGAGGCCGGAAGGGTAATCTCGGGCGCGGGAAGACGATCTAAGGAAGGACTCCCATGTTCTCTCGTCTGTTTGCACCGCGTGCCACTGCTCACGCCCACTGCGACCTGCCGTGCGGTGTCTACGACCCGGCCCAGGCCAAGCTGGAGGCCGAGTCGGTCAAGGCCACCCAGGAGAAGTACCAGGCCAACGAGGACCCGCACTTCCGCGCCCGCGCCATCATCATCAAGGAGCAGCGCGCCGAGGCCGTCAAGCACCACATCTCGGTGCTGTGGAGCGACTACTTCAAGGCCCCGCACTTCGAGAAGTACCCGCAGCTGCACCAGCTGATCAACGACACCCTGAAGGCCGCCTCGGCCGCCAAGGCGTCCACCGACCCGGCCACCGGCCAGGCCCTGCTGGACCTGATCGCCGAGGTCGACAAGATCTTCTGGGAGACCAAGCAGGCCTGAGCCTGACGCGTCGCCACCCGGCCGCCCCCGTCCGCACCGTCGGACGGGGGCGGTCGTGCGTTCCCGGGCCGGCCCGCCCCGGAAACGGACCCCGGTAAGGGTTGCCTAGCCTGAGTGGCTGTTATGCTGCCAGGGCGTCCGAGGGGGAAGTCCGGTGAGAGTCCGGCGCTGACCCGCAACGGTGAGCACGGCCCGCGGTCCCGGGGCCGGGCCAGCCCGATCGCCCCCGGCCGCTGAACTCCCGACAACTCGCCGTGGACTGCGAGGGGAAGGCGCCCGGGGCCGCCCCCGGCCGGCGCCCGCCCCGGCACACCCGCGGCCCGAGGCAAGGCGCGCCCGCACGTGAGTGACCCCGTCCGCCGAATACCGACCCTCCCGCTCGCCCTCGGCCTCGCCGCCGCCCTGCTGCTCTCCCTGGTCTGCGGGGTCGCGTTCGGCGCCTCCGGGATCGAACTCCCGGACGTCCTGCGGCTGTTGGTCGCCGGACTGACCGGCGGCCGGCTGGACGCGGGCGACGCGGCGGCGTACGCGATCGTCTGGGAACTCCGGCTGCCGCGCACCCTGCTGGCCGCCGTGGTCGGCGGCGGGCTCGCCGCCACCGGGGTCGCCGTCCAGGCCCTGGTGCGCAACGCCCTCGCCGACCCCTTCGTGCTCGGCATCTCCTCCGGCGCCGCCGTCGGCGCCAACGCCGTCCTGCTGCTCGGCGCCTTCGCCTCGCTCGGGGTGTGGGCGATCTCGGTCTCCGCGTTCGGCTCCGCGCTGCTCGCCATGGTGCTGGTCTACCTCGCCGCCCGCACCGCGTACGGGCTCACCCCGCTGCGGCTGGTGCTCACCGGCACCGCGCTCTCCTACGGCTTCTCCGCCCTGACCACCCTGATGGTCTTCTCCGCCGACCACGCCGAGGCCGCCCGGGACGCCATGATGTGGCTGCTCGGCAGCCTCGGCGGCGCCACCTGGGGCTCGGTGCCGATCGCGGCCGGCACCGTGCTGGCCGGACTGGCCTACCTGGCCTGCGCCGCCGGGCGGTTGGACGCGCTCGCGATGGGCGACGAGACCTCCGCCTCGCTCGGCGTCGACCCGGACCGGCTGCGCCGGGAACTGTTCGTGGTCACCGCCGCCGTCACCGGCACCGTGGTCGCCGTCAGCGGGGCGATCGGCTTCGTCGGACTGCTGATGCCGCACTTGGCCCGGATGCTGGTCGGCGCCGGGCACCGCCGGGTGCTGGTGATCGCGCCGCTCGCCGGGGCATTGCTGCTGGTCTGGGTGGACATCGCCTCCCGCACCCTGCTGGCGCCCGCCGAACTGCCCGTCGGGGTGTTCACCGCGGTGCTCGGGGTGCCCGCCTTCCTGCTGATGATGCGCCGCCGCGGCCAGGCCTTCGAAGGCCGGCGATGACGGCCCCGACCCCGTCGACCGGCGCGGAGGAACTGCGCGTCGACGGCGTCTCGGTGGAACTGGCCGGCGCCCGGCTGGTCCACGAGGTCAGCCTGGCGGCCGCCGCCGGGCAGGTGATCGGGCTGATCGGCCCGAACGGCAGCGGCAAGTCGACCCTGCTGCGCTGCGTCTACCGGGTGCTGCGCCCGGCCGGCGGGACCGTCCGGCTGGCCGGCGACGACCTGCACGCGCTCACCGCCCGGGACACCGCCCGCCGGGTGGCCGCGCTGACCCAGGAGCACCCCGCCGAGTTCGAGTTCACGGTGGCCGAGGTGGTCGCCATGGGCCGGCTGCCGCACCGGCGCGGCCTCGGCGCCGGCCCGACCGCCGGGGACCGGGAGCGCTGCGCCGCCGCGCTGCGCCGGGTCCGGGCCGACCACCTCGCCGAACGCGCCTTCCCGAGCCTGTCCGGCGGCGAGAAGCAGCGGGTGCTGATCGCCCGCGCCCTCGTCCAGGAACCGCGCCTGCTGGTGCTGGACGAGCCCACCAACCACCTGGACATCGCGCACCAGTTGGAGGTGCTGGCGCTCGCCCGCGAGGCCGGGCCGACGGTGCTCACCGCGCTGCACGACCTCAACCTCGCGGCGGGCCACTGCGACCGGCTGTACGTGCTGGAGGCCGGCCGGATCGTCGCCGCCGGGGAGCCCCACGAGGTGCTCCGGCCCGAGCTGCTGGCCGAGGTGTTCGGCGTCCGGGCCACCCCCGTCCGCCACCCCGGGACCGGCGCCCTCCAGCTGCTGTTCGACCGTCTCACCTGACCCCCCGCGAATCCCCGAGGAACTCGTATGCGCACCAAGGCCGTTGCCGCCACCGCCCTGCTCACCCTCGGGCTGACCGCCTGCGGCGCCGAGATCGCCCCCGGGCCGGGCGCCACCACCGCCTCCGCCCACTACCCGGTGACCGTGACGAACTGCGGCGAGCGGCTCACCTTCGCGCGGAAGCCCGCCCGGGTGGTGACCAACGACGTCAACATCACCGAACTGATGCTCTCCCTCGGCCTCGCCGACCGGATGGCCGGCTACGTGATGCCCGACGACAAGGGGCAGGTCGACAAGGTGGCCTGGAAGGACGGCTACCAGCAGACCACCTGGCTCTCCAAGAAGGTGCTCACCAAGGAGATCGCCCTGGACGCCAAGGCCGACCTGGTGTTCGCCGGCTGGCACTACGGCTTCGACGAGGGCAGCGGGGTCACCCCGCAGGCGTTCAAGGCGCTCGGCGTGGACTCCTACGTGCTCAGCGAGTCCTGCCACAGCGGCAAGGGCTCCGAGCGCGGGGTGATGGACCCGCTGGAGGCGCTCTACACCGACCTGGCCAACCTGGGCGCGATCTTCGACGTCGAGGACCGCGCCGACAGGCTGATCGCCGAGTCCAGGGCCACCATCGCCGCCGTGCCGCAGCCGGAGCGCCGCCCGTCCGTCTTCCTGTACGACAGCGGGCAGGACAAGCCGTACACCGCCGGGAAGTTCGCCGCCGCCAACGAGATCATCGCCAAGGCCGGCGGGACCAACGTCATGGGCGACCTCGCGGACACCTGGGTCACCGCCGGCTGGGAGAGCGTGGTGCGGCGCGACCCCGAGGTGATCGTGATCAACAACTACGCGACGCCGGGCGCCGAGGAGAAGCGGACGTTCCTCAAGTCCTTCCCGCCGCTGGCGAACGTCGCCGCGATCAGGAACGACCGGATCTTCGTCATGGACTACGTCGACCTGGTCGAGAGCCCGCGCAACCCGGCCGCGATCAGCACCCTGGCCGGGTTCCTGCGCACCGTCCCGGCCCGCTGAACCGTCCACCGACCGATCGGCCCTGGGCCCGGGCGGGGCTCGCGCAGTAGGCTCGCGGCATGATCCGCACCGCCGTCGTCACCGATGTTCCCGTCATCCTGGCCATGATCCGCGACCTCGCGGAGTACGAGAAGGCCCCCCAGGAGGCGGTGGCCACGGAGGAACAGCTGCGCGAGGCCCTGTTCGGCGCCGCCCCGGCGCTGTTCGGCCTGATCGCCGAGGACCCGGCCACCGGCGAGCCGGTCGGCTTCGCGCTCTGGTTCCTCAACTTCTCGACCTGGCGCGGCACCCACGGGATCTACCTGGAGGACCTCTACGTCCGCCCGGAGGCCCGCGGCGGCGGCCACGGCAAGGCGCTCCTGCTGGAGCTGGCGCGGATCGCCGTCGAGCGCGGCTACGCCCGGGTCGAGTGGTCGGTGCTCGACTGGAACCAGCCCTCGATCGACTTCTACCGCTCGCTCGGCGCGGTGCCGATGAACGGGTGGTCGGTCTACCGGCTCACCGACGAGGCACTCACGGCCGCCGGGAAGCGTTGAATCCACGCACGGAGTACGGGCAAAGCCCCTGCCACCCTGCGTCGCAATGCCTTACCATGAGTAACTCCCGCACCGGGTGCGGAGGACGCCCCCTCGGGGGTACCAAGCAAGCACAGCGCGTCACCCAGGAGGCAAGGGTGTCCCAGATCGACAGCGATCTCGGAGTTCAGGACTTCGTGGAGGTCCGGCTGCCCGCGGCGGGGGCCTACCTCTCCGTGCTGCGAACAGCGACGGCCGGGCTTGCCGCCCGGCTGGACTTCACCCTCGACGAGATCGAGGACCTGCGGATCGCGGTGGACGAGGCCTGCGCCATCCTGCTCCAGCAGGCGGTGCCCGGCTCCGTCCTGTCCTGCGAGTTCCGGCTGGTCGGCGACTCGCTCAAGGTGACCGTCTCCGCTCCCACCACGGACGGCAAGGCGCCCGAGCGCGACACCTTCGCGTGGACGGTGCTCTCCGCACTGGCCGGCGAGGTGGACTCCTCGGTCGCCGAGGACAACACCGTGACGATCAGCCTGCACAAGAAGCGCGGCGGGTCCGCCGCCCACTGACCGGGCACCGAGCAGCACCCTGCAAGGGCCGTCCGCCGCACCCCACCCGGGGCCGGTGGGCGGCTCCCGGTACCGCCCCACCGGCGGTACGACCAACGAGACGATGCCGGGGCCGACGGCCCCGGTGCTCCCGGAACGGAACGGGGGAATGGCCGTGAGTGATCTGGACCGTACCGGCCTCGCGACGGCGGGACCTGCCGTACCGACCCAGGCGAGCGTTTCCGGCCTCGCCGCCAACGACGAAGCGCACCCGAAGGACGCCCACCGGATGAGCCACCCGACCGAGCCGACGTCTGAGCCGACGCCCGCCTCCCCTCCCCCGGCGGAACCGGCGGAGGAGGGCGCGGACCTGCACGGCGCCGTGCCCGCCCAGGGCTCGCACCGCACCGGCGCGCCGGACCGGGAGGCCGCCCGCGCGCTGTTCGTCCGGCTGGCCGCGCTGCCCGAGGGCTCCCCGGAGCGCGTGGAGCTGCGCAACCAGCTGGTCCGGATGCACATCCCGCTGGTCGAGCACCTCGCCCGGCGGTTCCGCAACCGGGGCGAGCCACTGGACGACCTGACCCAGGTCGCCACCATCGGACTGATCAAGTCGGTGGACCGCTTCGATCACGAGCGCGGGGTCGAGTTCTCCACCTACGCGACGCCGACCATCGTCGGCGAGATCAAGCGGCACTTCCGCGACAAGGGGTGGGCGGTGCGCGTCCCGCGCCGCCTCCAGGAGCTGCGGCTGTCGCTCACCACGGCGACCAGCGAGCTCTCCCAGCGGCACGGCCGCTCCCCCACGGTGCACGAACTGGCCGAGCACCTGGGCATCTCCGAGGAGGACGTGCTGGAGGGCCTGGAGTCCGCCAACGCGTACTCCACGCTGTCCCTGGACGTCCCGGACAGCGACGACGAGTCGCCGGCCGTGGCGGACACCCTGGGCGCCACCGACGAGGCGCTGGAGGGCGTCGAGTACCGCGAGTCGCTCAAGCCGCTGCTGGCCCAACTGCCGCCCCGGGAGCAGAAGATCCTGGTGCTGCGGTTCTTCCGGAACATGACCCAGTCGCAGATCGCCGCCGAGGTGGGGATCTCCCAGATGCACGTGTCCCGACTGCTGGCCCGGACCTTGGCCCAGCTGCGGGAGAAGCTCCTCGTGGAGGAGTAGCGGGAGCGGTACGGACGGACGGCCGCCGCAGCGGGTGCTGCGGCGGCCGTCCGTTCGTGTGCGGGGGGGTGTGGTGCGGGCGCTCAGCCCTCCGGCTGCGCGTACAGGGCCGCCGTCGACCTCGGGTTCAGCAGCGCGCCGATGCCCCCCAGGCCGAGCAGCCCGACCAGCGCACCGACCGCGATCATCGCGCCGCCGCTCTGGATCATGTAGTAAGCGACCGGCAGGCAGATCGAGTTGGTCAGCACGGCGGGGCTGCGGCCCCAGCGGCGCTCCTTGAGCAGCGCGCGGGCGGCCAGTATCGGCAGCACCCCGAGCAGCACGATGACCAGGCCGCCGAACTCGTTCAGGGCCAGCTGCTTGGCCTGGCCGGACAGCGCGGACACCATGTCCGAGACGCCGACGACGGCGAGCGCGGCGCCCTCCAGGGCGGTGATGGCGGCGCCCAGGGTGAGCGGCACCGGGCGGGTGGGTGCGGGTGCGGAGGATTCTGCGGTCACTCCAGCAGGGTAGCCGCCGGTCGGTCCGTACGGCCCCGTAGGCTTTCCCCATGCGCGCTCTCCTGGTCGTGAACCACAAGGCCACCACCACCAGTGGCCGGACCAGGGACGTACTGATCCACGCGCTGCGCAGCGACCTCAAGCTGGACGTCGCCGAGACCCAGTACCGGGGGCACGCGCACGACCTGGCCCGGGACGCCGCCCAGGACGGCACGGTCGACCTGGTGGTGGCGCTGGGCGGGGACGGCACCGTCAACGAGGTGGTGAACGGGCTGCTGGCGCACGGCCCGGGCGAGAAGGTCCCGCGACTGGCCGTGGTGCCGGGCGGTTCGACCAATGTCTTCGCCCGCGCGCTGGGCCTGCCCAACGACCCGGTGGAGGCCACCGGCGCCCTGCTGAACGCGCTGGAGCGCGGGCACGAGCGGCCGATCGGACTGGGCAAGGCGATGACCGAGGGACTGCCGGACCGCTGGTTCACCTTCACCGCCGGCCTCGGCTTCGACGCCGGTGTGGTGGGCCGGGTCGAGGAGCAGCGCAGGGCCGGGCGCAGGTCCACCCACGCCCTGTACGTCGGGCAGGCCCTCCGGCACTACTTCACCCAGCGTGAGCAGCGCCGCTCGGGCCCGGTGGCCTTGGAAATGCCGGGCCGCGAGGCCGTTCCGGGCCTGGCGCTGACCATAGTCAGCAACACCTCGCCGTGGACGTTCCTCGGCAACCGTCCGGTCTACCCGTCGCCCCTCGCCTCCTTCGACACGGATCTCGACGTCTTCGGCATCACCCGGATGACGGCGTTCGGTACTGCTCGAACGATCCGTCAGATCCTGCGGTCGTACGCGCCTTCGAGCGACGGCGCCCCGCCGGCCGGGCCCTCCGGAAAGCACGTCGTCTCCTATCACGACGTCAGACACTTCACCTTGGTTTCCCAGGAACCCGTGCCGTTCCAGGTCGACGGGGACCATCTTGGAGACCGGAGTCGCGTCAGTTTCACAGGCGTTCGGCGGGCACTGCGTGTGATTGTGTGACCGGAAGGGGGGTTCGCCCTTCTTCTCGAACGCACAAGCCCCCTTCACTCCATAGAAGTACTGGCTGTGAGCTAGGCGACACCGAAGAATCAAAAATTCCTCCCCGAAGGGGGTTGTATCCGAGCCCGAGGTTTGCGAACCTCTACATGGCGATCGGGACACATCGCAGCGACGGCGACTCCGGAACCACAGGAGCACCGACCGCGGGGTGTCCCTCGAATCGCCGAATCCCCTCCCAGCACAGACCACCCGGGCCCGATGGGCCTTTGGTCTCTTTTGCTGTTGTGGGATTCGTGAAAGCGTTCACATTCACAAGCCATTCGATTATGCCGATCGGGCCACCCCCCGCGGCAGGAGGAGTTGGACGACCATGGACTGGCGCCACCGCGCTGTCTGCCGCGAAGAGGACCCGGAGCTGTTCTTCCCGATCGGGAACACCGGTCCTGCTCTGCTGCAGATCGAGGAAGCCAAGGCCGTGTGCCGCCGCTGTCCGGTGATGGAGCAGTGCCTCCAGTGGGCCCTCGAGACCGGCCAGGACGCCGGCGTCTGGGGCGGCATGAGCGAGGACGAGCGTCGCGCGATGAAGCGCCGTGCCGCCCGCAACCGCGCCCGCACCGCCTGATCAGCAGCATCTGGTCACACGCCGTAGCACCAGCAGTAACCGTAGTACCGATCAACAACCGATCAACACATGATCAAAGGCTTCCCTGCACCTCCTGGTGAAGCCTTCCGCACCAAGGGCCTTGCTGTGCGAGGTCCCGCGACACCGAACCGTCCAGCCACTTGATACTGTTCACTGAGAGCAATATCGTGGAGCTGAGGCGCTCACCGTGTGCAATGCACATGTGAGGTGTCGCACCACCCAGAGCCCCCGCTCCGGCCGACTCCCCCCGACGGCCGGAACGGGTTGAGAGGCCCTGTCGACCCACCCCCCCCGGTCGACAGGGCCTCGTTTCTGTTTCCGCGCGTCTCCACCGCGCCTCCGCCGGTTCTCCACCCCGGCTCCGTCCCGGCTCCGCCCCGCCTCCGCCTCGGCCCCGCACGCCGGGCGCGCGGAGCGTGCACCCGGCGCTTCCACCACGCGCACGCCCCCGTCGCGCAACCCGACGCATCAACGCACCGGGATCTCCAGGATCACCTTGGTGCCGCCGTTCGGGCCGGCCACCATGTCGAAGGTCCCGCCCAGCTCACCGGTGGCCAGCGTCCGGACGATCTGCAGACCGAGGTTGCCGGCCGTCTTCGGGTCGAAGCCCTCCGGCATGCCGCGCCCGTCGTCCTGCACGGTGATCAGCAGGTACTCCTCCGGCTTGGCACCGCCGTTCCAGCTGTCCGACCAGCCCATGCCGGTCGCCGGGGCCCGTCCGCGCAGCGCGCTGACCTCCAGGTTGCCGGAGGCCGTCGGACCGAAGGCGTGTTCCAGCGCGTTCTGCAGCAGCTCGGTCAGCACCATCGACAGCGGGGTGGCCACCTCGGCGGAGAGGATGCCGAAGCTTCCGCTGCGGCGGGTCGCCACCCGGCCGTCCTGGGACAGCTCCATCGCCATCGCCAGCACCCGGTCGGCGATCTCGTCGAAGGCGACCTGCTCGTCCAGCGCCTGGGAGAGCGTCTCGTGCACGATCGCGATCGAGCCGACCCGGCGCACCGCCTCGTCCAGCGCGGCCCGGGCCGACTCGGACTCCATCCGGCGGGACTGCAGCCGCAGCAGGGCGGCGACCGTCTGCAGGTTGTTCTTCACCCGGTGGTGGATCTCCCGGATGGTGGCGTCCTTGGTCATCAGCTCGCGGTCACGGCGGCGCAGCTCGGTGACGTCCCGGCAGAGCACCAGCGAACCGGTCAGCGTCCCCTTGGGCTTGAGCGGGATCGCGCGCAGGGTCACCACTCCCCCCTGCACCTCCACCTCGGTCTGCCGGGGCGCCCAGCCGCTGGCCAGCTTGACCAGTGCCTCGTGGACGGCCGCACGGGACGGCGGGACGAGGTCGGCTGTGGCCCGGCCGAGGTGGCTGCCGACCAGGTCGGCGGTGAGGCCGAGCCGGTGGTAGGCGGAGAGCGCGTTGGGGCTGGCGTAGGTGACGATGCCGTCCGCGTCCAGGCGGATCAGGCCGTCGCCGACCCGGGGCGCCGCGTCCATGTCGGCCTGCTCGACGCCGGGGAACGGGAAGCTGCCGGCCGCGATCATCTGGGCCAGGTCGGAGGCGCTCTGCAGGTAGGTGAGCTCCAGCCGGCTGGGGGTGCGCACGGTCAGCAGATTGGTGTTGCGGGCGATCACCCCGAGCACCTTGCCCTCGCGCCGGACCGGGATCGACTCGACCCGGACCGGGACCTCCTCGCGCCACTCCGGATCGCCCTCGCGCACGATCCGTCCCTCGTCGAAGGCGGCGTCCAGCAGCGGGCGGCGCCCGCGCGGGACGAGGTGGCCGACCATGTCGTCCTGGTAGGAGGTCGGCCCGGTGTTGGGCCGCATCTGTGCCACCGAGACGTAGCGGATGCCGTCCCAGGTGGGGATCCACAGCACCAGGTCGGCGAAGGAGAGGTCGGAGAGCAGCTGCCACTCCGAGACCAGCATGTGGAGCCATTCCACGTCGGCCCCGGTCAGGGTGGTGTGGCGGCGGACGAGTTCGTTCAGCGAGGGCACATGGCGAGCGTAGCGCCGAGGCCCGGCGGCGGGCTCGGCGGACTGTCCGCTGGCGGTGGATGACTGTCCGGAGTTGTTTAGACCAATTTGCCGACCGGCCTGGACAACCCAGATTGGTCTAGTCCACAATGAAAGGGCACCAAGGAGAGGCCCACCGCGCAACTGCCCTGACCGCGCGCGGCTTCTCCTCGGTCGGACGCCGCCGAACGAGGACCCCGCACAGTCCTCGATCGACACCGGCGCCCGACGACAGCTCCGGGCTGCGGTGCCGCATGGGTTGAGGGTCCCGTGTCGGCGCCGTGGCCCGTAGTGCTTTCCGGACCCGTTTCCGCCGCTCAGCGAACCGGCCCCCGTCCACAGCCTGTGGACGGGGGCCGGTTCCGTTCCGCCGGGCGAGCACCCGCCGGGTCGGAGCGCCCCGGAGGCGAGCGGGCGAAGAACAGCGCGTCCGGGCGAAGATCAGTGCGCCCGGGCGAAGATCAGTGCGTCTCGGTGACCTTGGCCAGGGCGCGCGGGGCGTCCGGGTCCTGGCCGCGGGCGATGGTGACCTCGTAGGCGAGCTGCTGGAGCGGCAGGATCTCCAGGATCGGCTGGACCTCCTCGGGCACGCCGGCCGGCAGCGCGAAGCCCGCCGAGGCGGCGTCCACCTGCGCCTGCTGCCCGATCACCACGAGGTCCGCGCCACGGCCCCGCAGCCGGTCCAGCACCGGCTGGAGGGCCTCGCCGCCCTTGCCGTCCGGGACGATCGCGATCACCGGCGAGACGTTGTCCACCATGGCCAGCGGTCCGTGCAGCAGGTCGGCGCCGGAGAACGGGGTGGCCGGGATGTAGGTGGTCTCCATCAGCTTGAGCGCCGCCTCGCGGGCGGTCGGGTAGCCGTAGCCGCGCGAGGTGATCACCAGGCGCTGGGCGAAGCGGTAGCGCTCGGCCAGCGCCTTCACCTCCGCCTGGCGGGCCAGCACCCCGGCGGCCAGGCCCGGCAGCTCCTTGGCCGCCGAACCGTCCCCGCCGCGCAGGCCCTCGACCAGGAGGTAGAGCGCCAGCAGCTCGGCGGTGTAGGTCTTGGTGGCCGGCAGCGCCTTCTCCGGCCCGGCCAGCACGTCGATGTGGAACTCGGACACCTCGGCCAGCGGGGAGTCCGGGTTGTTGGTGACGGCGAGGGTGATCGCCCCGGCCTCGCGGGCGGCCTTGGTCGAGGCGACCAGGTCCGGCGAGCCGCCGGACTGGCTGACGGTGATCACCAGGACGTCGGTGAGGTCCGGCTGGGCCCCGTACGCCGTGGTGGTGGACATCGAGGTCAGGCCGGCCGGCTTGCCGAGCAGGATCTCGATCAGGTACTTGGCGTAGAGCGCGGCGTTGTCGGAGGTGCCGCGCGCCGTCAGCAGGACGAAGCGGGGGCTGCGGGCGGCGATCCCGGCCGCGATCTCGCGGATCTTCGGGGCTCCCTCGTCGAGGATGCGCTGGAGGACGGCCGGCTGCTCGGCCATCTCCGCCGCCATGATCCGGCCGGGGACGGAAACAGTCTGCGGGTCGGACATCTGGATTGCCTCCGATGAGATGGGTCGACCCCGCCCGGGCGGGTTGCCCGGCGGGGACCTCTACGGCGGCGAGTCCGCACACTCGCTGCGGTTCTTGCTGGGCAATCCTACGAGCGGGCCACCGCCGCGGCACCCCCGAACCGGCCCCGAACCGGCCCCGGAGCCGGACCCGGCGGCGAGCCCGGCGCCGCACCGCCCCGGCGCCGCACCGGCCCGGCGCCGCACCGGCCCGGAGGCGGGCGGGAGGCAGCCCGGAGACGGACCGCGGCGGCGGGGCGGACCGGGCGTCAGGACGGGTTGTTGATCAGCTGGTCGATCGCCGCGTCGGCGTCCTTGGTGGCCTGGTCGACGGACTTGCCCTTGAGGATCGCGGTCAGCATGTCGGGGATGATCTTCTGCTTCTCGACCGCGCCCCAGCCGGGGGCCAGCGGGGTGAACCAGGCGTCCGGGACGGCGTTGGCCGCGGCGGCGGTGGTGGGCTTGTTCTTCAACGGGTTCAGCTGGTTGAGGTTGTTCGGCAGGATGTCCTTGTCGGCCAGTGCCTGTTCGGACTTGGTACTGGTGAACATCCGGATCCAGTCGGCGGCCGCCGCCGCCTGCTGGGACTTGGCGGTGACGGCGAGGTCGGAGCCGCCGATGAAGGTGGGCAGCGGCTTGCCGTCCGGGCCGGGCATGGTGGCGACCTTGACGCTGTCCTTGAGGCCCGAGTCGCCGGTGACCGGCGCGATCACGCTGGCCGCCTCGAAGCCGTTGCCGTAGAAGGACGCGGCGTGGCCGCGCGCCATCGCCTCGAACTGGTTCTGCTCGTTCTGCGTCAGGTCGCCCTTGTTGTACTTGCGGACGAGGTCCACGAAGTGGCCGATGCCCTGCTGGGACTTGGCGTCGTGCAGGGTGCCGTGCCAGTTGCCGGAGCTGTCGAACTTGGCGATGCTGCCGCCGTACGCGGCCACGTAGCTCATCGCGGCGTACCAGTACGGCCCGGGCAGGTAGAGCGGGGAGAAGGTCCGGTCCGATCTGTTCTTGTCGGCGATCTTGTCCAGGGCGGTCATCAGCTCGCCCTCGGTCTTGGGGAACTCCGCGCTGCCGGTGGCCTGTTGGAAGGTGGTGGAGTTGTAGACCGCGACCCGGGCGCCCGCGTAGTAGGGCACGCACCACAGCTTGTCCTGGTAGGTGCAGGTGTTGGCGAGCGCCTTGATCCAGCTGTCGGAGTTGTCGAAGGTGGTGCGGTCCACCGGGGCCAGCGCGCCGGAGAGCACGTACTTCATCGTCTCGGTGTTGCCGAGTTCGACCACGTCGGGGGCGCTGCCGTCGCCGATCGCCTTGTCGAGCTTGCCGACCTTGTCGGCCCAGCCCTGGTAGACCAGCTTGAGGGCGACGTTGGGGTACTTCGCCGCGAACTCGTCGTTGACCCGCTGGACCAGGTCCGGCCAGTTCTTCTGGGCGTCGTCCATCAGCCAGACGGTGACGGTGCCGGCGGCGGCCTTCGGATCCGCGGCGGAGCTCCGGCCGTCGCCCGAGGGTGATCCGGTCGAGGAACAGGCCGTCAGTGCGACGGCCAGCGCCACGATCCCGAGCGTCGAAACGAGCTGACGCTTCTTCACGCCATCCTCCGAGGGTTGTCCAAGAACGGTGGTGCCCGCCGACAGCGTGATTGGCGCCCGCGGCGGAGAGTCCTGGCGGGGGCGGCGAAGAGCTTCGAGGAGGGCGCAATACCACAACCGGTGAGTTCGATTTCGAACCGGTTGCATGGACTCTGGCCTAGACCAACTGTGGTGTCAACGGCCAACAGGCCTTGTAACCAAGGCCGTTGCCGACCCGTTGTACCGCGTGGCGATCAGTTGTCGGGCCGTCACCCTCAGTGGGACTTAAGGTGGATTTAAGGCTGTCTTGAGGGAACACGGTCACCCGGCGGACGCCCGGGTCGACACCGGGGAAACGCGACGGGCCCGCCATGCGACATGCGCATGACGGGCCCGTCGGCGGGCGTCCCCGGCTCCGGCCGGCGACGCCCGTACGGTCTCAGCCGACCGCTCCCGGCTGCCCGGTGAGCACCTCCACGGCCGCCAACCCGCAGACCCGGGCGGCGCCGTGGGTGGCGATGTACAGCGCGCCGACCGGCTCGGACTGGGGCAGCCCCATCTCCACCACCGCGGCGTCCGGCCGGGCCGCCACCAGGCGGGCCAGCGCGGCGGCCATCCAGGCGTGCCGGTGGGCGTCCCGGACCACCAGCACCAGGCGGCGGCCCTCCGCCCCGGCAACCAGCTCGGCCACCAGGGCCTCCAGCAGCTCCGGCGCGGCCTCGGCCGCGGCCACCGCACGGGTGCGGGTGCCCGGGAAGCGGTCGGCCAGCATGCCGGCCACGCCCCACGGGGTCACGTCGCCGACCGCGATGTTCGGCTCGTCCGAGAACGAGGCCACGTACGGGCGCTCGCTCACCGGCAGCACCTCGCGGCCCGGCGCCCGGACCACCTTGAGCGCCCGGCGCGCGGCCCGCAGGCCCACCGCGAGGTCCGGCTCGGCCTGCTCGCCCTGGGCCGCGATCCGGCCCCAGCTGCCCAGCGCCCGGACCCGGTCGGCGGCGTCCGCCAGCCGCTCCTCGGTGAGCCGGCCGGAGCGCACGCCCGCCACGATGGCGTCGCGCAGCATCAGCACGGTCTCCTCGTCGGCCAGCCCGCCGCCGACGCAGATCGCGTCCGCGCCGGCCGCGAGCGCCAGCACGGTGCCCTCGCCCATCCCGAAGGTGTCGGCGATGGCGCCCATCTCGATCGCGTCGCTGACGATCAGGCCCTGGTAGCCGAGGCCGCCGTCGGCCGGGGCGGCGCGCAGCAGGTCGCGCAGCACGGTCGGGCTCAGGGTGGCGGGCAGCTTCGGGTCCAGCGCCGGGACCATGATGTGGGCGGTCATCACGGCCTTGGTGCCGGCCGCGATCGCGGCCTGGAACGGGATCAGGTCACGGGTGCGCAGCACGTCCAGGTCGACGTCGATCACCGGCAGGCCGTGGTGCGAGTCCACCGCGGTGTCGCCGTGGCCGGGGAAGTGCTTGGAGCAGGCGGCCACGCCGGCCGACTGGAGGCCCTCCACCCAGGCGGCGGTGTGCCGGGCGCACAGCTCCGGGTCGGCGCCGAAGGAGCGCACCCCGATGACCGGGTTGCGCGGGTTGGAGTTGACGTCCGCGGTGGGCGCCCAGTTGTAGTTGACGCCGGCCGCGGCCAGCGCCCGGCCCAGCTCGCGGGCGACGTCCCGGGTCAGCGCCGGGTCGTCGATCGCGCCGAGGGCGAGGTTGCCCGGCCAGGACGAGCCGGAGCCGGCCTCCAGGCGGGTGACGTCGCCGCTCTCCTCGTCGATCGCGATCAGGAGGTCGGGGTTCTCCGCGCGCAGCGCGCCGGTGAGGGCGGACAGCTGGTCGAGGTCGACCACGTTGCGGTCGAACAGCGCGACCGAGCCGAGCCCGGCGGCCAGGTGGCGGCGCAGCCAGGCGGGCGGCTCGGTGCCGACGAAGCCGGGCTGCAGGACGGTCAGGGCGTCCCGGTGGAGCTGGTCGCTGTCCGGGACGGTGGGTACGAGGATGCTCACGGTGGCTCAGCCCTTCACGGCGCCGTCGGTCAGACCACCGACCGCCTTGCGCTGCAGGAAGACGAACAGGATCAGCACGGGGACGGCGAACATCGTGGAGGCCGCCATGGTCGCGCCCCAGTCGTTGCCGAAGGCCGTCTTGAAGGACGACAGCCAGAGCGGGAGGGTCTTGCCCTGCTCCTTGTTGACGATCAGGACGAGCGGGAACTCGTTCCACGCCGTGATGAAGCCGAACAGCGAGGTCGACATCAGGCCCGGGGCCAGCAGCGGGAAGATCACCTTCACGAAGGCCTGGGTGCGGGTGCAGCCGTCCACCATGGCCGACTCCTCCAGCTCCTTCGGCACCGCGGCGATGAAGCCGCGCAGCGTCCAGATGGTGAAGGGCAGGACCATCATCATGTAGAAGAACGTCAGCGGCAGCAGGCTGTTCAGCATGTCGTTGTCGCGGGAGATCATGTAGACCGCGATGGTCATGACCTCCCAGGGCGCCATCTGGGCCAGCATGATGACCAGCACGAAGGCCTTGCGGCCGCGGAACCTCATCCGGGCGACGGCGAAGGCCGCCAGGGTCGCGATCACCAGGGAGATCAGCACCGCGCCGACCGTGACGGTGAGGCTGTTGGTGACGTACGTCCAGAAGTCCGGCGCGTTGACCGCGGTGGTGAAGTGCTCGAAGGTCGCGTCGAACGGGATGAAGACCGGCGTCTTGCTGATGATGTCGTTGTTCTGCTTGAACGCGGTCGCGATCATCCAGTAGACGGGGAAGATGAAGAAGACGATGAGGACGACCGCGATCACGTTCGGCCAGGTACGTCCGAAGAGAGAGCGCCTCACAGCTCGTCCTCCTGCTTGATCATGATGCGGAAGTAGTAGGCCATCAGGACGCCCAGCATCAGGATGGTGAGCACCGCGATCGCGGCGCCGACGCCGTAGTGCTGGCTGCCCGAGCCCTCCAGGAAGGCGTGCACCGGCAGGGTCCGGGTGAGCTTCTCGGGGCCGCCGCCGTTGATCGCGTAGATCTGGGTGAAGGACTTGAACACCCAGATGACCTCCAGGAAGGTCGTGGCGAGGAAGAACGGCTTCAGGTTCGGGAAGATCACCGAGCTGAAGATCTTCGAGGAGCCGGCGCCGTCCATCCGGGCGGCCTCGTAGAGCTCCTTGGGGATGGTGGTCAGCCCGGCGTACATGTTGAACGCCACGAAGGGGATCGACATCCAGACGATCAGCAGGATGACGACGAAGAACGTCGAGTACTCGTCGCTCATCCAGTTGTAGTTCGCCATCGAGTGCCAACCCAGCTTGTCCAGGCACCAGTTGACGACACCCCACTGCTCGTCGAACAGCCAGGTGTAGACGGTGGTCGCCGCGACGACCGGCATCGCCCAGGCCATCAGCAGGGCGATCGACAGCGCCAGCCGCATCTTCTTGCCGAGGCTGTTGAGCAGCAGGCCGACCAGGGTGCCGCCGACCATGATCAGCACCACGTTGACCAGGGTGAAGGCGACGGTGCGACCGGTGACCGACCAGAACTCCGGGTCGCTCAGCTGCTCCTTGTAGTTGTCGAAGCCGGTCCACTCGGTCAGGTGCATCACCAGCTGGCGCCGGTTGAGGTCCTGGAACGACAGCAGGAAGGTCTTCAGCAGCGGCCAGCCGAGCAGGACGATGGTCGCCACGATGGCCGGCAGCAGCAGCAGGTACGGCGCGGAGCGGGCGCCGAGACCGGGGCCGCTCGCGGATCTGGTGCCCTTCGGCGCGGGGCCCTTGGCTCCGCCGCCGGCGGCACTGGTGTCAATCTCGGCCACCGCAGCCTCCCCTGACTCCGGGGACCGCGTCTGCACCCGGTCCGAATGCACAGCCATCGTTCTCACTTCCTCACAACCCGGCCACGACGGACGGGCGCCGCCCACCGACCCCCCGCCGGGGGCCGGTGAGCGACGCCGCTCAATGCCTTAGTTCTTCTGGTTGAGCCGCTTGGCGATCTCGTCGTCGTACTTCTTCGCGGTGGACGCGTAGTCGCCGCCCTGGAGGACCGCGGTCAGGAAGTCCTTGATCGGGTTCGGGGTGTTCTCGACGCTGGCCCAGTTCGGGGTGTTCGGGGTGATCCCGCCGACCGCGGTGGCGGCCTGGGCGGCCTTCGCGAAGTCACCGGTGAGCTGGCTGTTCAGCGCCGGCTTGTTCGGGATGTTGCCGGCCGCGGCGACCAGGCCCTCGTTCTTGTCGTTGAGGGCGATCTTCAGGAAGTCCTTCGCCATGGCGGTGTTCTTGCTCTGCGCGGAGATCGCGAGGTTCGAGCCACCGATGAAGACGCCGGACGGCTTGTCGGCGGTCTTGCCCGGGATCGGGAAGAAGCCGATCTTGTCCTTCGGCATCTCCTTCTCCAGCGGGAGCTCCCAGCCGAGGGCGATCATGGTGCCGACGTTGCCCTTGGCGAAGACGTCCTTCTGCTGCGGGGTGGCCTCGTCCTTGTCCTTCGGACCGGTGAGCGAGTGGCTCTGCAGCGTCTTGTAGGTCTCGAAGGCGCGCTGCGCCTCGGGCGACTCCAGGCCGCCGACCCACTTGCCGCCCTCCTGCTTGGCGATCTTGCCGCCCTCGCCGGTGAGCAGACCGAAGTAGGTGTACCACTCCTGGCCCGGCAGGTAGATCGGGTCGACGACGCCCGGGGTGGCCTTGAGCTTGTCCAGGTCGGCGTAGAACTCGTCCAGGGTCTTCGGCGCGTCGGTCAGGCCGGCGGCCTTCCAGAGGTCCTTGTTGTAGGCGACCACGCGGTTGGAGACCCACCACGGGGCGGCGTACTGCTTGCCGTCCAGCATCGCGGCCTCGTTCTGGTTGGCGGCCCAAGCGTCGCCACCCAGCGCGGACTTGTCCTTGGTGATGTCCAGCAGACCACCGGTGGCGGCGTAGCCGGAGGTCTGGGTGTTGCCCAGCTCCAGGACGTCGACCGAACCCTCGGACAGTGCGGCGGTGATCTTCGGGCCGATGTCGGTCCACTCCTGGGCCTGGAAGTCGACCTTGGAGCCCGGGTAGGTGCTCTCGAACTCGGCCTTGACCGAGTCGGTCCAGCCCTTGGGGGCGGAGCCGGTCATGGTCCACACCTTGAGCGTCTTGCCCTTGTACCGGTCGGCCGACGTGGAGGACGAGGAACCGCCGTCGTCCTTCTTGCCGTCCGAGCCACAGGCCGCGAGACCGACGACCATTGCTGCGACGCCGACCGCCGCGATGAGCTGACGCTTCACGCCATCCTCCTGAGGGATGCCTGGGTTACCCCCGTCGGGCGGCAGCGGCAGACCCACGCAAAGCGGGAGAACAGGTGCCGCGGACCCCTTCGAGCGGGTGGGGGGATTCATCGTTACCGGCCTAGTGGTGTAGACCAGATGCCTGGAGCTTGGCCTAGACCAATGGGCCTGTCAACGGCTGTTCGACCGATCTCGACCACCCGTTATCAAGCCGACACCGCACATCGTTCATCGCGTGATGAGGTATTCGTTCCGTAGCCATACATGCAACGATGTGATCCGTTAACGATGTGGCGGGGCGGTAAAAGGCCCCGCGAGAAGCGGGAGAACAGGTCCGATGAGCAGCGACGGGGGATCCACCGCCCAGGCCGACGACCCCGAGGTGAAGAACCTCCCGACGCAGGCCGGCGCCGATCCGACCGCGCGCGTCCCCAAGTACTACGGCCTCAAGCGCCACCTCCTCCAGCTCACCGAGACCCAGCCCGCGGGCACCCCGGTCCCGCCCGAGCGCGCGCTGGCCGCCCAGTTCGACACCTCGCGCACCACCGTGCGCCAGGCCCTCCAGGAGCTCGTCGTCGAGGGCCGCCTGGAGCGCATCCAGGGCAAGGGCACCTTCGTGGCCAAGCCCAAGGTCGCCCAGGCGCTGCAACTCACCTCCTACACGGAGGACATGCGCGCCCAGGGCCTGGAGCCCACCTCCCGGCTGATCGAGATCGGCTACATCACCGCCGACGACCGGCTCGCCCCGCTGCTCGACATCAAGCCCGGCGGCCGGGTGCTGCGGATCGAGCGGCTGCGCCTGGCCAACGGCGACCCGATGGCCATCGAGGTCGCCCACCTCTCCGCCAAGCGCTTCCCCGCCCTGCGGCGCAACCTGGCCAAGCACAACTCGCTGTACGCGGCGCTGCGCGAGGTCTACGGGGTCACCGTGGCCGAGGCCGAGGAGACCATCGAGACCACCCTCGCCAACCCGCGGGAGGCCGGCCTGCTCGGCTCCGACCTGGGCCTGCCGATGCTCCAGCTCTCCCGGCACTCCTTCGACGCGGACGGCGACCCGGTCGAGTGGGTGCGCTCCATCTACCGCGGCGACCGCTACAAGTTCATCACCCGGCTCCAGCGGCCGGAGTAGCGGCAACCGGGGCGGCCGACCGCGTTCGGGGCGCGAACCCCGGACAGGACCCTCCTCCCTCACCACGGGCACCGGCGCGCGCGACCCGCGCGCCGGTGCCCGTTCGTGTCCGGATGGCGGAAAGTTGCGTCATATCGGGTGACATGGATCACCCCATGCTCTAGATTGCGCAGCCGTACTGACTGCCGATCACCGATGGTGCTGCCCGGCGGGCTCACGGGGGTGCCCGGCACCTCCGGGGCTGCGGCGCCGACGGAACCCTCCGGAGCGGAGCAGAAGATGCCGTCTGACCAAGCCCCCAGCGAAGCTGTCATGCCCGAGCCGGCCGGGAGTCCGATCCCGGCCGTGACCCCCGAGCGGGTGCTCGCCGGACTCGCCCTGCTCGTGCCGATCGTGGCGATGCTCTGGGTCTCCTCCTACGACAAGACCGACCCGGCGATAGCCGGGATGCCGTTCTTCTACTGGTACCAACTGCTCTGGGTGCCGGTCTCGGCCGTCTTCACGGTCGCCGCCTACCTGCTGATCAACCGGGACGAGAAGGCCCGCAGCGCGGCCCGCACGGGCGGTGCGCGATGAAGGACGTCAACGTGCCGGCCCTCGTGGTCTTCGTACTGTTCTTCCTGCTGGTCACCGTGATGGGCTTCCTCGCCTCCCGCTGGCGCCGCGCGGACGACGCGGCCCACCTGGACGAGTGGGGCCTGGGCGGGCGCAGCTTCGGGACCTGGGTGACCTGGTTCCTGCTCGGCGGCGACCTCTACACCGCCTACACCTTCGTCGCCGTCCCGGCGGCGGTGTACGCGACCGGCGCGGCCGGCTTCTTCGCGGTGCCGTACACGATCATCGCCTACCCGCTGGTCTTCCTGTTCCTGCCCCGGCTCTGGTCGGTCTCCCGGGTCCACGGCTACGTCACCCCGGCCGACTTCGTCCGCGGCCGCTACGGCTCCCGGCCGCTGTCCCTGGTCATCGCGCTGACCGGGATCCTGGCCACCATGCCCTACATCGCCCTGCAACTGGTCGGCATCCAGGCGGTGCTGGACGTGCTCGGCCTCGGCGGCGGGGCGGACGCCAACTGGTTCGTCAAGGACCTGCCGCTGTTCCTGGCCTTCGGCGTACTGGCCGCCTACACCTACTCCTCCGGCCTGCGCGCCCCGGCGCTGATCGCCTTCGTCAAGGACGCCCTGGTCTACATCGTGATCATCGTCGCGGTGATCTACATCCCGCTGCGCCTCGGCGGCTACGGGCACATCTTCGACGCGGCCGCGGCGCACTTCAAGCAGACCAAGGCCGGCGGGCTGACCCTCCCGGACAACAAGCAGTGGACGTACGCCACGCTGGGGATCGGCTCGGCGATGGCGCTGTTCATGTACCCGCACTCGGTGACCGGCGTGCTGGCCTCCAAGTCCCGCAACACCGTGCGCCGCAACATGGCGATCATGCCCGCGTACTCGCTGATGCTCGGGCTGCTGGCGCTGCTCGGCTTCATGGCGATCGCGGCGGGCGTGGGCAGCGGGGTCAAGGGCTACAACGCCCAGCTGTCGGTGCCGCAGCTGTTCGCGAACATGTTCCCGGACTGGTTCACCGGCGTGGCCTTCGCCGCGATCGGGATCGGCGCGCTGGTGCCGGCCGCCATCATGTCCATCGCCGCCGCCAACCTGTTCACCCGCAACGTCTACAAGGAGTGGCTCAAGCCCGCCGCCACCCCGGCCGACGAGACCCGGGTCGCCAAGCTGGTCTCGCTGCTGGTCAAGGTCGGCGCGCTGGTCTTCGTGCTCGGCATGGACAAGCAGGCCGCGATCAACCTCCAGCTGCTGGGCGGCCTGTGGATCCTGCAGACCTTCGTGGCGATCGTCGGCGGCCTGTTCACCCGCTGGTTCCACCACTGGGCGCTGTTCGCCGGCTGGGCGGTGGGCATGGGCTACGGCACCTGGACGGCGTACGGGCTGGCCAGCCCGGCCACCAAGCACTTCGGCGGCAACGCGGCCGAGATCCCCGGCATCGGCGAGATCGGCTACATCGGCCTGACCGCCTTCGTGCTCAACCTGCTCGTCGCGGTGGTGCTCACCGTGGTGCTGCGCGCGCTCAGGACGCCCGACGGCCCGGACGAGACCAAGCCCTCCGACTACAGCGCCGAGGCCGCCGGCGACGAGCGGGAGAACGCGCCGGAGCCCGTAGCGGCGCACTGATTGGCCGTGCGCGCGCCCTGTGATCGCGCCGCCTTCTCCGTGAACACTGGAGAAGGCGGCGCGATCATATGTATGAACAGGCGTGCACGCCGGGCACCACCAGACCGGACCGGCATCCGGCCGGAACCTGATCGACCCACGGGGAGCTCGCGGCCATGGCAGAACTCGGCACCACCCTCAACGGCCAGCACCAGTCCACCCAGCACCAGAACGCCCAGCACCAGAACGGCCAGCACCAGACCGCTCAGAGCCAGTCCGCCCAGGGCCAGCACCACCCCCACGTCACCGCCCACCGCCCGGCGGCGGCCACCCGGCTGCCGTCCGTGCTGATCGCCACCCGGCACGGCGAGTCCACCGCCAACGTCGAGTTCCAGCTGGCCGAGGCCGTCGGCGCGCTCAGCGTCCCGATCAGCTGCCGGGACGCCGACATCCCGCTGTCCCTGCGCGGCCAGCAGCAGGCCCAGGCCTTCGGCCGCTGGTGGGCCGCCCTGCCCAGCGCCGACCGGCCGCGCAGCGTCTGGTGCTCGCCGTACGTGCGCACCGCCGAGACCGCCCGGATCGCGCTGGCCCAGGCCGCCGGCCTCGGCGCCGTGCCCGTCACCCTGGCCGTCCGCTACGACGAGCGGCTGCGCGACCGCGAACTCGGCATCCTGGAGATGCTGCCCAAGGCCGCCATCGAGGCCAAGCACCCGGAGGAGGCCGCCCGGCGGCGCAAGATGGGCGAGCTGTACTACCGCCCGCCCGGCGGCGAGTCCTGGGCCGACGTCGCCCTGCGGGTGCGCAGCCTGCTGCGGGACGTCTGCGAGGAGGAGGCCGGCCGGCCCGTCCTGCTGGTCGCCCACGACTGCACGGTGCTGATGCTGCGCTACGCGCTGGACCGGCTCACCGAGCGGCAGCTCACCGAACTCGGCGCGGTGCACAACTGCTCCACCAGCCTGTGGCGGGCCCAGGACGGGCGGCTGCGGCCGGACCGCTGGAACGGCGTCGACCACCTGACGGGCGAGGACGACTGACGGACCGTCGGCCGTCGGGTCACCGCACGACCGCCGGGTCACCGCGCGACCGCCGGGTCGGCGAAGCAGCGGCGGTAGGCCAGCGGCGTGGTGCCCAGCCGGCGCCCGAAGTGGTGCCGCAGCGCCGCGGCGTTGCCGAAGCCGCAGCGGGCCGCGATCGCGTCCACCGACTCGGTGGTGGACTCCAGCAGCCGCTGGGCCAGCAGCACCCGCTGCCCCACCAGCCAGCGGTGCGGGGTGGTGCCGGTCTCCTGCTGGAAGCGCCGGGCGAAGGTGCGCGGCGACATGTGCGCCCGGGCGGCCAGCTGCTCGACGGTCGCCTCCTGGTCCGGGTGGTGGCGCATCCAGTCCAGCAGCGGGGCCAGCGAGTCGCCGCCGCCCTCCGGCAGCGGGCGGTTCACGAACTGCGCCTGTCCGCCCTCCCGGTGCGGCGCCACCACCATCCGGCGGGCGATCCCCCGGGCCACCTCGGCGCCCTGGAACGTGCGCACCAGGTGCAGGCAGGCGTCGATGCCGGCCGCCGTACCGGCCGAGGTCACCACCGGGTCGTCGTCCACGTACAGCACGTCCGGCTGCACCGCCGTCCCCGGGAAGCGGTCGGCCAGGTCGTCGGTGTAGCGCCAGTGGGTGGTGGAGCGGCGGCCGTCCAGCAGCCCGGCGGCGCCCAGCACGAAGGCGCCGCTGCAGATGGACAGCACCCGGCCGCCGCGCGCCACCACCGCGCGCAGCGCCGCCAGCAGCGGCTCCGGGTAGGCGTCGCGGATCCCCGAGGCGGTGACCACCGCCAGGTCCGCGTCGGCGAGCCGCTCCGGGCCGTACGGGACGTCCACCGTGAACCCGGAGTGGGTGGCGTGCGGCCCGGGGTGGGCGCCGGCCAGCGCGAAGTCGTAGCCGGGCAGCCCGTCCGCGGTCCGGTCCAGGCCGAACACCTCGCAGGCCACGCCCAGTTCGAAGGGGTGGACCTCCTCCAGCACCACCGCGACCACGTTCCTCAGCATGCCGCCCAGGATGCCCCGCCGGGCCGGGCGCCGGGAAGCCCCCGGCTGGCAGGATTTCGAGGCAACCCGGCGTTCCTGCCACTCGTCGGCCCGGGCGCCGCCCGGCCACAGTGGTGGCCATGGAATCCGGCACCCTCGCAAGCGCACTCGCCCTGGCCGGCGCGGTCGGCGGCTTCGGCCTGCTCGGCACCCTGATCGGCCGCGAGCTCTCCCGCGGCCCCGCGGCCGGCCGCGACAACTACCACCGCCCCGGCGGCTACCCCGCCGACCCGCACCGCGCCGACCGGCTGCACGGCGCCCCGGCCGCCGGCCCCGCCGCCGTCACCCCCACCGCCGTCACCCCCGCCGCCGACGCCGCTGACCTGCCGCTCCGCCCGACCCCCGGCCCGGTCGCCGCACCGGGCTCCGGCACACTGGCCCGATGGACTACCTCATCCGCCACGCCCTCCCCCGGGACCTCGAAGACGCCGGCCGGATCACCGTCGAGGCCTTCGTCGGCGACGGCTACACCCAGCCCACGAGCGGCTACGTCGAGCTGCTCCGCGACGCCGGGCGGCGCTCCCGCGAGGCCGAGCTCCTGGTCGCCGTCGACGGGGCCGACGAGCGGGTCCTCGGCTGCGTGACCTTCGCCGTCGGCGGCACCGAGTGGGCCGACATCGCCACCCCGCGGGAGGGCGAGATACGGATGCTCGCCACCGCCGCCGCCTCCCGCGGCCGCGGCGTCGGCGAAGCCCTGGTCCGCGCCTGCGTCACCCGCACCCGCGAACTCGGCCTGGCCGGCATGGCCTTCTCCACCCGCCCCGAGATGACCGCCGCCCACCGCGTCTACGAGCGGGTCGGCTTCCGCCGCACCCCCGAACGGGACTGGGCCCCGTACCCGGGGATGGACCTGATGGTCTACACCATGGCGTTCTGAGGACCCGGCAGCAGTTCACCGGCCCCTCCCCCGGCCCGGTGACGGCCAGACGATCAACAGGCGTCTTTTGATATAAACCACAGATCAAGACATGTCTTCGACACGTCGCGACAGTCGATCGACCGGGGGGACGCACCACATGGACGACGGGCCCGGCCTCAGCATGCCCGGAAGCGGCCCGACGCTCCAGGACATGCGCGAGGCACGGGGCATCGAGGCCCCGACCTCCAGCCGCTACGCGATCCCCGCACCGCCCCCCGTACCACGCGGCCCGCTGCCGCCCTCGGTCCGCTTCAAGGCGGTCGACGGGCTGCGCGGCCTCGCGATCGCCTCGGTGCTGCTGTACCACACCGACTGGTTCCAGAACGGCCTGTTCGGCGTGGACGTCTTCTTCGTGCTCTCCGGCTTCCTGGTCAGCCTGGTGCTGATCCGCGAGCTGGACCGCACCGACGGCATCCGGCTCGGCGTCTTCTACCGCCGCCGCGCCAAGCGGCTGCTGCCCGGACTGCTCGCCACCATCATCCTGGTCGTCGGACTGTCCGCCCTGGTCAGCCCGCTCCGGGACGTCCGGGACCTGCGCCCGCAGGCTCTCGCCACGCTCGCCCAGGTCGCCAACTGGGCCCAGCTGTCCCGCGGCGACGCCTACTGGCAGCACTTCGCCTCGATCGACCCGCTGGCGGCCATGTGGTCGCTCAGCATCACCGAGCAGTTCTACGCGGTCTGGCCGCTGCTGCTCCTGATGGTCTTCGGCCTGTGCCGCCGCTCGCTGCGTGCCACCGGCATCGCCACCGCCGTCCTGTTCGCGGCCTCCGCGCTCGTCGCCCCGCTGATGTGGAACGGCGGCAACAGCGACCGTCTCTACCTCGGCACCGAGACCCGCGCCGTCGGCTTCGCGGCCGGCGCCACCGCCGCCTTCGCGGTCCACCTGTGGCTGCGCCGCAAGGCCCGCGCCACCGCCGACGCCCCCCGTTCGGCCCGCCGCGGCGGCACCGCCCTGCCCACCCTGGTCGGCACGGCGGCCCTCGGCGGCCTGGTCTGGGCCAGCCTGTCCGTCGGCAGCTACCACGAACCCTGGCTCTACCAGGGCGGACTGGCCCTGGTCGCGGCGCTCGCCGCCGTGCTGACCGCCTCGCTCTGCCACGACCGCGGCCCCCTGGTACGGCTGCTGTCGCTTCCCCCGCTGCGGCTCACCGGCACCATCTCGTACAGCCTCTACCTGCTCCATCTGCCGGTGTACTGGCTGCTGCAGCACTACGTCGACGACATCTCGCCGCAGAAGCTGCTGCTGATCGGCGGCCCGGTCTCCTGGGTGCTGGCCTGGCTGCTGCACACCGCGACGGAGAAGCTGCGGGTGCTGCGCTGGCGGGCCTTCCCGGCCATCCCGCTGCTGGCCGTCACGACCGCGGTGGCCACCGCCGGGGCCTGGTACCTGCCGGCCTGGGTCACCCACGACATGCGGTCCGGGCCGAGCGGCAAGCCGATGGTCCTGGTGCTCGGCGACTCCTTCGCCCAGGACCTCGCCACCGGCCTGTACCGGGACGGTGACCGCTACCGGGTGGTCGACGGCGGCATCAGCGGCTGCGGGGTGTTCGACCCGGACAAGGTGCGCACCGTCTCCGGGACGGAGTTCGAGACCAGCTCCGACTGCCGGAACCGGGCGGCCGAGTGGGACCGCCAGGTCGCCTCCGCCGCGCCGGAGGCCGTGGTGATCCACCTCGGCTGGGACGCGGCCGAGCAGTACCTGGACGGCACCTGGCTCAACCCCTGCGACGACGACTACCGCAGCCGGTACCGCACCGAGCTCACCCAGGCCGTCGAGCAGGTCCGCCGGCGGGCACCCGCCGCCCGGGTGCTGCTGATGAACGAGCGCGTCGAGAACGGCGCCATCGGCAAGACCTGGGGCACCTGCTACAACCAGCAGGTCGGCGACTTCGTCAAGGCCGCCGGCGGCACCGTCCGACTGGTCGACCTCGACACCTTCTACTGCCCGTACGACACCTGTGTGTGGAAGGACAAGGACGGCCACTGGGTCACCCCGGCCAACGACGGGGTGCACCTGACCCCAGCCGGCATGCGGTTCGTGACCCCGTGGCTGGAGAAGCAGATCGCGGACGGGCTGTCCGGGGCCCAGCCGCAGTCCCCGGCCGCACCGGCGCCCGCACCGACCCCGACCGCGACGCCCAGCTCCACCCCGACGCCCACCCCCACCCCCACGCCGACGGCGAGCACCCGGCCGACGGGCCGCCCGACCCCGGCCAAGCCGGCCCGGACGCCGACCCCCAAGGGAACCCCGGGCGCCGGCGAACACCCGGCCGAGCCCCAGCCCTAGCGGACCTGCGCCGGGCCCCACCAGGGGCCCGCTAGGGCCCGTCTTCAAGCCCCCGTCGTCCGCCCGGAGGGCGGGCGGGGCGGCGTTGGGGTGCGTGCATCGCAAGGCGGAGGAGGGAGTCCATGCGGTGGGGGCACCTCCCGGCCGAAGGCTGGGGGCCATTGGCGACCGACGACAACGCGGCGAGGTGCGTGCCCCAGCGTCGGCCCGCAGGCGGGGGTTTGAAGACGGGCCCTACGACTGCGGGATCTGGTAGGTCTGCGCGAAGCAGTCGCGGATCGCCTTCTCTGAGCCCGGGCGCCCGGCGTAGTCCATCCGCGGGGTGTCCGGGGTGACCGGCAGGGTCGGGTCGATGCCGAAGTACAGCGACCAGAAGTACACCCCGCGCAGCTTGCGCTCCTGGGCGACCTGACAGACCGCGGTGAACCAGGTGGCCTGGACGGCCTCGTTCACCTCGGTCTTCTTGTAGTACTCACCGGGCGTCTTGTACGCGCCCTTCTGCGCCGGGATGCCCACCTCGGTGAGCTTGGTGGTCGGCTGCGGGCCCGTACCGCGCTTGTCGAGCCAGGCGTTCCAGCTGGCCTTCAGGTCGGCGATCGGGGCGTCGTCGTCGGAGTTCTTGGCCGGCGGGTAGGCGTCCGCGCCCGTCCCGTCGACGGGTACCGCGATCGGGCCCTTGGCCCAGTTGTCGAAGTTCGCGTCGTACGCCAGCTCGCCGTGGAAGGTCTTCCTGGCCTCGTCGACCAGGCCCTGCCAGTGCGGGTCGCCCTCCAGTGAGTTGAACTCCGTGCCGAGGGTGAACTCCGCCACGGAGTGCTCCTGGGCGGTCTTCAGGTACGGCGCGAGGAAGGCGGCGTAGCTGGCGAACCAGGCGTCCCGGTCGGTCGGCGTGATGTTGCCGCGCCACTTGAGGGTGTGGACGTAGTCGAACACGTCCTCGTCCATGATCGGACGCACGGTGGTGCGCAGACCCGCCCGGTGGGCGGCGTCCAGCAGCAGGGCGAGGCGCTCCGGGGTGGGCGAGGTCGGCCGGGCGGCGACGGCGTTCGACTTGGTACCCGTGGTGTAGTACGGGAACGTCACCGACAGGGAATTGGCGTTCAGCCCGACCACGTACTTGACGATGCGGTCGACCTTGCCCTGGACGAAGTTGTCCGGGTCCGCCGGGTCGTCCAGCCAGTACACCTGTACGCCCCACTCGGGGCTCCCCTTGGTCCACGGACGGGCCACCTTGGGGCCGGTGTCCTCGACCGGCGGCGTGTCCTTGCCGAAACCCCAGACCCGGCCCTGCTCGGTGGGGGCGGCGAGGTGCACGGTGGTGGGCCGCTGGTGGTCGAACCGGATCGGGTGGTCCCCCCACACCACGGGGACCGTCACGGCGACGGCGACGACGACGGTCGGCAGGATGAAGATGGCGGGGCGCTTCAACGGTCGTGACTTCCGATCAGGCCGGCTTGGCGATGACGACGAACTTGTTCTCCTCGCGCTTGAGGAACTTGATCAGCCCCCGCAGCCCGCCCCAGCCCTCCAGGAAGGAGAACACCGGGATGCAGGCCACCACGACGATCGGCTCCCACCACTTGCGCCGGTGGTTGGCCGAGGCGACCACGTTCAGCCGCAGCCCCTCCCAGTAGGTCCAGATCACGTAGGCGAAGTTGATCGCCCACAGCAGCACCACGGACTGGGTGACCGGTGAGGTGTTCCAGGTGCCGGTGAACCAGGCGACCATCAGCACCAGGCCGACGTGCTGCAGCGGGCCGAGCACCCAGCTGACCATGCCCATCCCGATGAACAGCCGGTACCGCAGCGGGATGGTCTTGTTGAAGCAGAGCGCGACCAGGCCCCAGGCCCAGCGCTCGCGCTGCTTGAGGAAGTCCTTGACGCCGGCCGGCGAGGCGCCGTAGCAGCGCCCGTTGAACCAGTCGCTGCGGCCCGGGTAGCGCTGGCAGAAGTTCAGCGCCATCTGGGCGTCCTCGACGATGGTCTTCGGCCCGAAGTCCCAGCCGATGGTGGCCTCCACCGAGGAGCGCACGATCAGCAGTTCGCCGTGCACGCCGGCGATCGGGGTACCGGTGCCGGTCATCGCCCGGAAGCGGGCGATGTCGTCGGCCGGGCGGATCGCGTCGGCGAGCCAGGTGAAGGTGGAGACGGCGTTCTCCCGGGGGTACGTCAGGATGCCCTGCGCCATGTGCTTGGCGTCGTCCCCGGCCCGGCGCTGCCGGTTGACGAACTGGGCGACGGCGGCGGCGGTGTCCGGCCCGACGCCGGTGTCGTCGTCCATGTGCAGCACCCAGACGTCGTCCTGCGCCTCACCCTCCTCGATCCGCAGCTCGTGCGAGTAGTGGTTGGCGCGGGCCTTGAACTTGGTGCCGTTGGCCGTCTCGTACGCCTTCGGCACGGTCACCACCCGGATCAGCGGGTGGCGTTCGGCCAGCTCGTCGATCTTCTCGGCAGCGGCGCAGCCCTCCTCGGTGAGGATGTCCACCCTCATCCAGGGGAAGTACGGCGGCAGGTGCTCGACGTACGAGAGCACCGAGCGCTCCAGCGCCGGGTAGGTGTCGTGCCGGCCGATGGTCGGCACCAGCACGATCAGGAAGTCGTCCTCGGCCGGCGCGGGCGGGGTCATCCGGTCCACCTGCCGCAGCCGTCGGCGGACCATCAGCACCCCCTGGAAGCCGATCAGCACGCCGAACACCGGCATGCCCCACAGGATGGTGATCGCCCAGCCGAGCGGGGTCGGGTTCGGCACGTACGCCCAGATCGAGAAGGCGAAGATGATCGCGAAGGCGATGTAGAACGGCAGCACCCGGGGCTTCCAGGACATCTGTCGCTCGGCGAGCCGGGCGGCCTCGCGGGACGTGGTGAGCACCGTCCGCGCTGGGGCTGTGGACGTCATGGCGGAAGTCGTTCCTCGTCTGGTGTCGGGCGGGCGGTCGGTCCGGTCGGTCCGGCCCCGGTGTACGGGGCGCGGCCGAGCGGCGGGCGGTCAGGCCTGCGGCGGCCGCTGCGTCGGCGGCGCGTCGGCGGGCGGCGGCACGACCGGGCCGGGGGCCACCGGGCCGGCGGCCTGCGGGCCGGGCACGGGCGGGGCGGCGGGCCACTGCTGCTGGACCGCGGTCGGCTGGTACGTCGGCGCCGCCTGGGGCGGCTGCTGGGCGTACGGGCCCGGCACGGGCGGTGCCGGCTGGGACTGCACCGGCTGGGGCTGCGCAGGTGGCCAGGCGGCGGGCTGGGCCTGCGGCTGCTGGTACCACACCGGTTGGGCCGGCGGCTGCTCCGGCCACCCGGGCTGAGGCTGCCCCGGCTGCGGCACTCCGTACGGACCCGGCAGCGGCGCGGCCGGAGCAGCGCTCTGCGCGAGCGGCCAAGGCGTACCGGCCGAAGAGCCCTCCGGCTGCTCCCGCCACTTGGAGCGGGCGAGCAGCACGATCAACGTCGCGGTGACGACCACGCCGAGCGCGAAGGTGGCGAGTTTCAGCCCGCCCTCGGTCGTCCCCGTGAACCACTGGCGCTGCGGTTCGTCCAGCAGCGCGCCGGTCAGGCTGCGCACCCGGTTGTAGCCCTCGACCAGTGCCACGCCCGCCGCCACGCCGAGCGCCCAGTCGCGCCCGCGCAGCAGCAGGATGCCCGCGGCCAGGTACAGCAGGCCGTAGTTGAGGCTCCCGGTCTCGGCGTCCACCGAGGTCCCGCCGTAGTAGAAGATGCCCTTGAGGTAGGTCGCGAAGCCGACCTGCCCGAAGCAGTTGTAGGCCGCCCAGCCGAGCAGCACCACGCCCCAGCCGACCGCCAGGCCACCGGCCCCGCGTATCGGACGTGCCTGTGTCATCCCCGCACCCCGCCCCTCCGGTCCTCTCCCGACCGTCCGCCGAACCCTCGGGTTTCGCCGCCACAGGATGCCACACGGCACAACGGACCCGGAATTCCGCCGGTTCAACGGTTCCGGACCGATCAGCGGACGTGCAGCCCGCCCCAGTCGAGACTCCCGCCGGACGGCCCGGAGCCGCCGGTGATCGCCAGCGGGCTGTGGTAGGTGGCGTTGACGTCCGCACCGGAGTTCCGGGGCTGGTCCGGGGCCAGGTTGTCGGAGGTGAGGGACTGCCCCCAGACCGTCCAGATCGTCCAGGGGGTGCGGCTGAGGGTGTCCGGCTGGCGGGCGTTGACCGGCACGGCGAAGGACTCGGCGAGCATCCGCGGCTTGTGGTAGGCGGCGAGCCCGTCGTAGTACCGCTTGGTCCACACCTCGCCGGTGCCGATCGGGTGCGCCGGGCTGCCGCTGTAGTCGTCCACCCCCACCACGTCGACGTACTGGGAGCCCGGGTAGTAGTCCCACGGGTCCACGCCCGGGGCGCCGTCCCAGGACACCGGTGTCCAGACGAACAGCAGGTTGTGCAGGCCCCTGGTCTCCACCAGGTACTTGTAGGTGATCCGCCACAGCGCCTGGTAGTCGGCCGGCTTCTGGCCCGCCCACCAGAACCGGCTGGCACAGTCCTGGACGTTCATCTCGTGGTAGGGCCGCAGCAGCACCGGTACGTCGTGGGCGGCCAGGTACTCCAGGTGGTCGGCCAGGTAGGACAGGTCGGTGATCAGTGCGCGGTACTCGGGGGTGTCGCCCCCGGCGTCCACGACCCGGCCGAACCAGCCCGGGTCCTTGGCCGCCGGGGAGTTCGAACAGAGCACCCGGTCGAAGGACTTGACGCCGGATCCGGGATAGGGCTCGTGGAAGGACATGCCGACGATCCCGGCCGGGGCCCCGCCGTTGTCCGGCAGTTCGGTGGTGCTGCCGTCGCAGTTCTGCTGGACACCGGCGCCGTCGTAGGTGCCGTCGTCGGCGCGCGGGTGCCCGGACCAGACAGCGGTCATCAGGTCGACGGCGTCGTCGGTGTACTGCCAGCCGGTGCGGCAGGTGGGCCAGCGGCCGGCCGAGTAGGAGCGCGGGTTGCCGACGCCCCAGGCGTTCTGGCCGTAGCCGGGGCCGAGGTCGGTCTCCAGGAAGCCGGGCAGCCGGCCGGTGATGTCGGCGGCCTTCTTGTAGTAGTAGCCGACCTGCTTGGTGCCCCGGTAGTCGCCGTACTCCGGGTTGTTGCGCTCGTTGTGCGCCTCGACGTGCTGGCCGATCACCGTGCCGCCGCTGTGCCCGGTACGGGCCTGGGCCTCCAGGTCCGCGAGGAACTGCTGGACGGCGCGGGCGTTCGGCGAGGCCTGCGGGTCCCGGGCCAGCAGGTCCCGGCCCACGTCCGGCGGCAGGGTCCGGCCGGGGGCGCCGACCGACACGGGGACCCGGACGGGCAGTCCGGCACCGGTCCGGTCGTCGCGGTCCAGCAGCGCGAGGCTGCCGGCGGCGACCACGATGCCGGCCGCGGCCAGGACGGCCGGCTTACCGCGCAGGGCTCTGGGCAGGGCCACGACCGCTCCTCCGGTTTCTCGCCGGCGCCGACCCCCACGGACGCAACCGGAACACGCGTACGAATGACTCCGACGAGAGCCTGCCACACTCCCCCGGTCCCGGCGAACGGGTCCGCCGGGGCCGGGGTGTCGCAGCGGGTCAGCCGGTCGCGGCGGCCGTCGGCGTGCCCTGCGAACCCGGCGTGGCCGAGCCCGCTGCCTTGGCCCGCTGGAGCAGCTGGGCCTTCACGTGCTCGGCGAACCCGGAGGACGCCGCGGTCGCGGTGGCATCGGGGGCGTTGCCGCCCTTCGCCGAGCCCTCGACGGTGAAGTAGGCGTACCGGCCCAGGCTGCTGTGCGTGCCGGTGCAGCCGGGGTTGGCGCAGAACGCCGGGGCGCCCGGCGCGGGCAGGCCCTTGAGCTGCCCGGCGTAGTTCTTCATCGCCGTCTCGGCCTGGATCTTGTGGTCGAAGACCGCGACGCCGACGGTCACCGCGCTGTCGCCGGAGACGTACGTCGCCCGGAGCACCTTCTGGCAGCCCTGGTCCCCGAGGACCTTGCCGAGCCCGCCGGTGGTGGAGTTGCCGTCCCAGCAGGGCTGGTCCAGCGCGACCACGGTCCGGTTCCAGGACGCGCCATTGACCGTCACCTGCAGCGCGGAGAACAGCGCCCCCGCGTCCTGCGGAGCCGGGTCGGTGGCGACCTCCCAGATCGGCTTCGACGGGTCGTCCGGCTGCCCGCCCTGGGTCGCGCCGCCGGTCGACGGGCCGGGGGTCGGCTTGCCCGAGGCGGACACGGACGCGACCGCACCGCCACCGCGCTTGCCCGGGTCGTCCTTCTTGCCGAACAGCAGCACTCCGCCCGTGACCAGACCGCCCACCAGGACGACGGCCACCGCGCCGCCGATGATCTTCACCCGGCGCTTGCGCCTGCCATCGGCCTCGTTGCGGTCCGCCAGCGCCGCCCAGTCCGGCTCGACGCGCTGCGGCGGAACCGGCTGCTGAGGCGCGACCGGCTGCTGCGGGGGAACCGACTGCTGCGGGGGCTGCTGCCACTGCGGCTGCGGAGCCGGCGGCTGAACCGGCTGGGGCACCGGCTGGGGCACCGGCGGGACGGGCTGGGAGAACGGCTGCGCGGCCGGCGCCACCGGTCCGTACGAGGCCGGCGGCGGGCCGAACCCACCGCCCGGCGGCGGCACCGGACCCGGCCCCACCGGCTGCTGATTCTGCGCGCCCCCCGACCCGGCGGGAGGCGTCCCCTGCGGCCCGTGCCCAGGTACACCAGTTCCGTCGCTCATGCGCCCAGATCGTAGGGCATCACCCCCACCGTCCCTCGGCCCGGTGACCGTTCCGTATCGAAACCAGGACGCCCGGCGCGCCGGCCCCGGGTGTCCGGCACCCGGATCCGGGGCGTCCGGCGGGCGTCCGCGACACGTCCGGAGCGTGCTTCCGGGCCTCGGACGACCACGAACCGCCAGTGGCCCGGGCACAACCCGTCATCGCGACAACACACCACGCCGTACTACATGTGGTGTCGCATCGAGGAGACACCACTACATGTATGCTCGCTTCTGCTGTCGATGCAGGGGAACCCGGTGGGAATCCGGGACTGCCCCGCAGCGGTGTGCGGGCGGCTCCAGCAGCCGTACCGCGAGTCCGAGTACCTGCCGAACAGCGTGCGCCACGGCCCTCCCGCAGAGGCCGCGCCAAGCACCAGCACCACCCCTCCGGGCCTCGCGGGCGGGCCGGGGAGACACCTCGCGCGACGCTTTCCGCGTTCGCGCCGTGCTCCCCTGCCCAGATCGGCCCGGGTGACCCCGATCACCGCCGCACGATCGCCGCCAGGAGAGAGCGCCTTGACCACCGCTGCCTCAGTCACCCTGCCCGCCCAGGGCTCCGGTACCGCCTTCACCGACCCGACGGTCTCCGACCCCGGCGGTGCTCTCCTGCGGCTGCTCACCGACCGCAGCGCCGACCTCACCGAGGTCGACCCCGGCCATGTCGCCGCCGCCGCGCTGCGCGGCCGCCACGCCGGCTCGGACTTCGCCGAGCTGCGCGGGCTGGCCGTGGACGCCGCCGCGTCGATGATCGCCGAGGACCCCCAGTACTCGAAGCTGGCCGCCCGCCTGCTCGCCCTGGAGATCGTCGACGAGGCGAACAGCCAGGGCTCGGTCTCCTTCTCCGCCTCGATCGCCGTCGGCCACGCCGAGGGCCTGATCGGCGACACCACCGCGGCCTTCGTCGCCAAGCACGCCGACGCCCTGAACGCGCTCGTCGACACCGAGGGCGACGACCGCTTCGAGTACTTCGGCCTGCGCACCGTCCAGTCCCGCTACCTGCTGCGCCACCCGATCACCCGCAAGGTCATCGAGACCCCGCAGCACTTCCTGCTCCGCGTCGCCTGCGGCCTGGCGGTCGGCGACACCGAGCAGTCCGTGCGCGAGGTGTCCGAGCTGTACGGCCTGATGAGCCGCCTGGAGTACCTCACCTCCTCGCCGACGCTCTTCAACTCCGGCACCCGGCACCCGCAGATGTCCAGCTGCTACCTGCTGGACTCCCCGCTGGACAACCTGGACTCGATCTACAACCGCTACGCGCAGATCGCCCGCCTCTCCAAGCACGCCGGCGGCATCGGCCTGTCCTACTCGCGCATCCGCTCGCGCGGCAGCCTGATCCGCGGCACCAACGGCAAGTCCAACGGCATCGTCCCGTTCCTGCGCACCCTCGACTCCTCGGTCGCCGCCGTCAACCAGGGCGGCCGCCGCAAGGGCGCGGCCTGCGTCTACCTGGAGACCTGGCACGCCGACATCGAGGAGTTCCTGGAGCTCCGCGACAACACCGGTGAGGAGGCGCGCCGCACCCACAACCTCAACCTGGCCCACTGGATCCCGGACGAGTTCATGCGCCGCGTGAACGCCAACGCCGACTGGTCGCTGTTCTCCCCCGCCGACGTCCCCGAGCTGGTCGACCTGTGGGGCGCCGACTTCGACGAGGCCTACCGCAAGGCCGAGCTGGCCGGCAAGGCCGTCCGCACCATCCCGGCGCAGACCCTCTACGCCCGCATGATGCGCACCCTCGCGCAGACCGGCAACGGCTGGATGACCTTCAAGGACGCCTCCAACCGCGCCGCCAACCAGACCGCGCTGCCCGGCCGCACGGTGCACTCCTCCAACCTGTGCACCGAGATCCTGGAGGTCACGGACGACTCCGAGACCGCCGTCTGCAACCTGGGTTCGGTCAACCTCGGCGCGCACGTCGCCCCCGGTGCCACGGCCGACGACCTGCTCGGCGCCATGGACTGGGAGCGCCTCGACGCCACCGTCCGCACCGCCGTGACCTTCCTCGACCGCGTGGTGGACATCAACTTCTACCCGACCACCGAGGCCGGCACCTCCAACTCCCGCTGGCGGCCGGTCGGCCTCGGCGTGATGGGCCTCCAGGACGTCTTCTTCAAGCTGCGGATCGACTTCGACTCCGCCGAGGCCGCCCGCCTGTCCACGCTGATCGCCGAGCGCATCATGCTCACCGCGTACGAGCGCTCCGCCGACCTGGCCGAGCAGCTCGGCCGCCACGAGGCCTACGGCGAGACCCGCGCCGCCCGCGGCGAGCTGCACATCGACCACTTCCCGAGCGCCGCCCCGGAGTGGACCGACCGCTGGACGGCGCTGCGCGCCCGCATCGCCGAGACCGGCCTGCGCAACTCGCTGCTGCTCGCGATCGCCCCGACCGCGACCATCGCCTCCATCGCCGGCGTCTACGAGTGCATCGAGCCGCAGGTGTCCAACCTGTTCAAGCGCGAGACCCTCTCCGGCGAGTTCCTCCAGGTCAACCCGTACCTGGTGCGCGAGCTCAAGGAGCTCGGCGTCTGGGACCAGCAGACCCGCGACGCCCTGCGCGACGCCAACGGCTCCGTCCAGGAGCTCGGTTGGCTGCCGGAGCAGGTCCGGTCGCTGTACCGCACCGCGTGGGAGCTGCCGCAGCGCGCCCTCATCGACCTGGCCGCGGCCCGCATGCCGTACCTGGACCAGAGCCAGTCGCTGAACCTCTTCATGGCCGCGCCGACCATCGGCAAGCTCAGCTCGATGTACGCCTACGCGTGGAAGGTCGGTCTCAAGACCACCTACTACCTGCGCTCGCGCCCCGCGACCCGGATCGCCCAGGCCGCCTCCGGCGCCGCCCGCGCCGCCGCGCCCGTGCCGGTCAACACCCCGACCCTCACCCCCGAGGAAGAGGCCGCGCTGGCCTGCTCCCTGGAGAACCCCGAGTCCTGCGAGGCCTGCCAGTAATGACTGCCGACGACCGCAAGATGCTGCTCGACCCCGGCTTCGAGCTGACCCTGCGCCCGATGCGGTACCCGTCGTTCTACGACCGCTACCGCGACGCGATCAAGAACACCTGGACCGTCGAAGAGGTGGACCTGCACTCGGACGTCGCCGACCTGGCGAAGCTGAGTGAGGGCGAGCGCCACATGATCGGCCGGCTGGTGGCGTTCTTCGCGACCGGCGACTCGATCGTCGCCAACAACGTGGTGCTGAGCCTCTACAAGCACATCAACTCCCCGGAGGCGCGGCTGTACCTGTCGCGCCAGCTGTTCGAGGAGGCCGTGCACGTCCAGTTCTACCTGACGCTGCTGGACACCTACCTTCCGGACCCGGAGGACCGCAACGCGGCCTTCGCCGCGGTGGAGAACATCCCCTCCATCCACCAGAAGGCCCAGTTCTGCTTCAAGTACATGAACGCGGTCGACCACATCGACTCGCTGCAGACCAAGGAAGACCGGCGGGCCTTCCTGCTCAACCTGATCTGCTTCGCGGCGTGCGTCGAGGGCCTGTTCTTCTACGGCGCCTTCGCGTACGTGTACTGGTTCCGGAGCCGCGGCCTGCTGCACGGCCTGGCCACCGGCACCAACTGGGTGTTCCGCGACGAGTCCATGCACATGGACTTCGCGTTCTCCGTGGTCGACACCGTCCGCGAGGAGGAGCCCGACCTCTTCGACGACGAGATGGCCAAGCAGGTCACCGAGATGCTGGAGGAGGCCGTCGAGGCCGAGCTCCAGTTCGCCCAGGACCTGTGCGGCGACGGCCTGCCCGGCATGAACACCGCCTCGATGCGCGAGTACCTCCAGGCCGTCGCGGACCAGCGCCTCGCCCGCCTGGGCATGCCGATCCGCTACGGGTCGACCAACCCGTTCGGCTTCATGGAGCTCCAGAACGTCCAGGAGCTGACCAACTTCTTCGAGCGCCGCGTGTCGGCGTACCAGGTCGCGGTCGAGGGTTCCGTCTCCTTCGACGACGACTTCTAGGTCGATATCGTTCAGCACACAGCGGAGCTGCCGTCATGGCGGCTCCGCTGTGTGATATCCGGTGTTCAGGTGTTCAGGTGTTCAGGTGTTCAGGTGTTCAGGGGGAGTAGCACAGGCATGCCCAAGCTCCAACAGCGTGTGATCGACGGCCCGTTCGGCCCGATACAGATCAGCCACGACCGCTGGCCGTCCGTCGTAGCGCGCGTCCAGGGGGCCGGGATCCCCGCCGTCACGGTGGTCCCCGACCGCGACCACGGCGCCATGAACATGGGCGGGCACCCCATCCCGACCAGCCGGGCCCGCAACCGCACGCGGACGGCTGTCGTCGGCGACCGCACCTACGAACTGCGGCCCAGGGGCCTGCGTCGGGCGGAGCTGCGCCGCAACGGCACCCTCATCGCCCACGCCCGGGGCACGTTCCGGTCGTACGCCCCGGGACGTACGATCCCCGGCCTCGACGCCAAGGTCACCTGGTCCCGAGGCATCGACCCGACGGACGTCGCGGTCGGCCAGGCCATGGTCCTGGGCTTCGGCGCCGGCGCCCCGGGCATCATCCTGCGGACCATCTTCTTCTGGTACGACAACCTCAGCTGAGAGAGCAGGGGTGCCCCGCACGGCCACAGCCCGCGCGGGGCACCCCTGTTGTTTCAGTCGGCCGAAAACTCCCCGCCCTTGACCCCCGCGAGGAACGAGGCCCAGGCCTCAGCCGCGAACAACAGCGCCGGCCCATCCGGGTCCTTCGAGTCCCGCACCGGCACAAGGCCGAGCACACCGTCAGCCACCTCAACACAGTCGCCGCCCTGCCCGCTGTAACTGCTCTTACGCCACACCAACATGCTTACCTCTCTACCGCTTAGCGATGCTCCTGCCCTACCCGAGCGATCATGTCGAGACTGTCAGCAGGGCTCAAGGCGATCGACCGAAGCGAATCGAAGATCAGCGTGTAGTCCTCAGTCTCCGCCGGCGTCTCCATGTAAAGCGTCCCCGTTCGATGTTCGACGCACACGACGTCCGAGTACGTCGGCACAGGAAAACTGAACAGTACGAACGACCCCATGAGCCCGGCATGAGCTCCCGCTCGGTCAGGCAGTATCTGCAGTTCGATGTTGGGTCGCTCCGCCATCTCCAGGAGCCGGTCGAGCTGTTGACTCATGACCTTTGCGCCTCCCACCTGGACTCGCAGCGCCGCTTCCCCAGCGATCACACAAAGACGCGGCGGGTTGGCCCGATTCAGCACTTCCTGCCGCGCGATCCGAGCAGCCACAAGGGCCTCGACCTCATCCTTGCTCAGCGTGGAAGGTCGCGCCTGGAGCACGGCTCGGGCATAGTCCGGGGTCTGCAAAAGGCCTGCCACCAGCACATTCTGGAACGACCGGATGTAGTCAGCCGTCTCCTCGTAGCCGATGAAGTCCGAGTACGACGGCCTCGCCAAGCTCGCACGCTGCACCCAACCAGGCTCACGGCCTCGACGAGCCAAGCCCACCAGATCCTCGACGTAGGCCTGGTCGTCAACGCCATAGAAGGCCAACAGGTCACGCAGTTCGCCGAGTGAGATTCCCAATCTGGCGTTCTCGATCCGGCTGATTTTGGTCCGGTGACAACCGATCCGCTGAGCCGCCTCCTCGGGCGTCTTACCCGACTCTTCCCTCAGCTTGACCAGCGCGGCAGCCAGCCTTCGACGGCGCACCGTCGGCCGCACATCGCTCATTTGACGCCCTTTCACTTTGGACCACCATCAGCGTACCGCCGCCAAAGAATCTTGGAACGAGTTCCAAAGTCTCAGTTGCAAACAGAACACGTGCGGATGCAAGCTACTGCATGTAGTCGCACAGTCACCACTGAGTGACCATGGCGCCGTACTACCCGGGCATCCCCATGCCCTCTCCAGCGCTCTCACCTGCACACTCCAGAGGTGGCCCTGCCATGCGCGAACAGACCTGCTGGCTCCCCCGGCACCCGAAGTCCCCCCGCAACGCCCGCCAGGAGCTCCGCGAGTTCCTCCTCCCTCACCCCGCCAGCGAACTCCTCCTCCCCACCGGCGAGTTGCTCCTCAGCGAACTCGTCAACAACGCGGTCACCCACGCCCGCACCCCGCGCGACCGCCTGATCTTCGTCCGCCTCCAGCTCCTCCCCCACGGCACCCTCCGGATCGAGGTGCACGACGCCGACAGCGAGAAGCCCAAGCCCCTCCCCGTCTCCCTCACCTCCGAGAGCGGCCGAGGCCTGTTCCTCGTCCAGGAGTTGGCCTCCGAGTGGGGCTGCTGCCCGCGCCGGGGTGGCATCGGCAAGGTCATCTGGTGCCACATCACCGCCCCCGCCGCCGGGGCCGCCGCGTGAGCCCCGGCCCCGTCCGGGCCGGGATCACCGGCATCATGCTGCCGACCGTCTTCCCGAGCCTCGACCACGCCCTCCCGATCCTCTGGGAGCACGTCCGCCGGCGCCCGGTCCGGGCCGCGCATCGGGACTTCATCCGCCTCTGCATCGGCCCGGGCGGCGGCACCGGCGTCGCCCACCGCCTCGCCCGCAGCGGCCGCTGGTCCGTCACCCTCTACATCGGCGACCTCACCGACTGGACCGCCCACCCGATCACCATCACCACCCGCCACCACCCCTGAACTCCCCGTCCCCGCCCGGCTTTCATCCCGACCGGGACGCCCGCCGTACGAACGCACTCATTCCTGCTCGTGGTAGCTGATGTGGTGTCGGGCCGCGATGGGGTTGATCTTCGCGGGGTCCAGTCGACCGTCGGTGAGGACCGTTGGCCCTGCCTCGATCAGGTCCTCGACGTAGTGCTCCCAGCCGCCGGGCGAGGAGATCTGCAGGACTCGCGGGGGCGGGTCGGAGGCGCGGCGCAGGGCGTGCGGGACGCCGTGGGGCAGCAGGACGAAGGTCCCCTTCGGCGCCGAGTACGTCCGGTCGTCGAACTCGACTTCGAGGACGCCGTCCAGCACGTAGATGCATTCGTCCGCCTGATGGTGGGTGTGCCGCGGGATGTCCTTCGCCACGGTCACCTCCAGCAGCGAGAGCCGGCCTTCCGTGTCGTCGGCCATCGCCTTGACCACGAACGCGGGTGGCAACGACCGGGACCGCTTCATCGTCCTCACCCTCGACGGCCTGCGCCCTCGCCGGGACACCGGTCCGTGACCCGGCCTCCGGCAGCTGCGCCTCCACTTGCCCGGACAACACCGCGATGCACCACCCCACCCCGGCCCGCCGTTCACGCCGGGCGGGACCCACACACCAGTGCGCAGGAAGTCGACCCCGCCGACTTCCTGCGCTTGGCCGCCCCTGCGACTGCCGGAGGCGGCGGAGGCGCCAAGCGAGACACGCCGACCCCGAACTCCCCCGCCCGCTCCCGCCGTTCACGCCGGGAGGGGGCGCTTCGTCGCGCCTGATGCGCTGTCATCCGAACGGGAGAACCGCCGTACTGCGCCGGGACAGGACGCGCGAGTAGTCAGCGGCCTCGCGGGTCAGGGCGCGGTAGTTGAGCACCGGGTCACCGGCCCTGACCAGGGCGGCCGCACACGCCACGCACCACGGCCGGGGCGGATCCACGTCCAGGTCCTCGATGACCGCCTCAGCAGTGCGGCACTCCGCGCAGATCGGCATGCTGCCGGCCCTCCTCGCTGTCTCAGGCCAAGGTGGAGCCGCACGACGTGCAGCCCCAACGGCCGTCCATCGTCTGGTACGTGGCGCCCGACCCGCAGACCGGGCACACGCGGGCGGCGGCCTCCCCGTCGCCGTCCGGCAGGTTACCGGGCGACGGGCTGGCGTGGGGGCGGATCGTGACGGCGGGCGGATCGAGCAGGTTCGCGCTCATGGCGTACTCCTCCGGGTGAGGATCGACACTGGGACGCGCCCGGCCGGGGGCTCCATCAGACAACCCTGCGGAGCCCCGGATGTGGAGGCCCATGAGCCGCCCCCGCACGCCCTGTGCGCACCCCGCATACCGTGCGCACGCCCTGCCTGCGGTCACCGCCCTCCCAGTAGGCTGGCTACTCCGTGCAGTCGAAGGGCAGCACAGTGTCGATGAATCCACGCGATCTCGGGATGATCATCAGAATGGCCCGGTGCGCCCAACGGATGACCCAGTCCCAGCTGGGCCGCGCCTGCGGCTACTCGGCGTCCGCAATCAGCCGGGTCGAAGCCGGGACGCTCCGCCCCGAAAAGCAGTCGCTCTTATTGATGGCCCGCGCCCTCGGCCTTCCTCTGAGCGCCGTCGGGGCCACCCCAGCCGCTACCCTGGCGCCAGATGTGACCCTGGATCAGGAGGACGCGATGCGCCGTAGGCAGCTGCTCCTGGCAGGCATGGCGGCGGCCGGAGCCTCGGTGCTTCCGCCGTCGGCGTCCGCTGCCGCGTACCCGGACACCGGGGCCCGGATCGTCGGGGCCCTGTACGAGCCTCAGGTCGGCGCACCCACCTCCCTGCGGCAGCTTCGGCGCGCTCTCTCCGATGCCCGCGCTCAGTTCACCGCAGCCCGGTACCAGGATCTTGGCGAGGCCCTGCCCGGCCTGCTGGGCAGGGCTCAGGCGACGCGCGACGCCCTCGCCGGGCAGTCCCGGGAGGAAGCCCACACGTGTGTGGCCAGAGCATGGGTCCTGGCCACGGAACTGGCACTGAAACAGCACTCGGACGTGGCCTGGCCAGCTGCCGACCGCGCCCTGTCGTCAGCACAAGCGAGCGGCGACCCGGTTGTCGAGGGCGAGGCCGCACGGGTGCTAGCGATCACCATGCGGCGCGCCGGGCGACCGGCCGCCGGCGTCGACCTCCTGCGGCGTACTGCCTGCTCGCTCGCGCAGAACGGGGACGACGTGTCCTGTGCCGTGGGGGCGACACTCCTGATGACCGCCGCGTACACGGCCGCGTGCAGCCAGCGACGCGGTGACGCCCTCGACCTCATGGCGGGCGCAGTGGACGCCATCGACCGCATCGACAGAACCGGGCAGCGGCCCCGGGGGCAGCTGTTCACGGTCGACGCCACCACAGGGCAAGCAGACTTGTACTGGATCGGCGTTCACACGGCCCTGGGCACGCCCAACGAAGGAGTCCAGTACGCGGCACGGATCGACCCGAACCGGCTGCCCACCGCTGAACGCCGAGCCCGGTACGGCACGGACTGCGCCCGCATGTGGCATCACCTCGGTGATCATCGGCGCACGTTGGAAGCGCTGCGGTTCACTGAGCAGGCGGCCCCGGAGGAAGTCCGCCGGCCTGCGCTACGAGCGCTGACGGCCGACCTCCTCTATGCGCCGGTGACTGTAGCCGGCGTACGAGAGTTCGCCGGCCGCACGGGAGTGGTGTAGACGCATCCAATGGTGTTCGACACCGGCGACGCTCCCGGGTCGCCCTCCCCGGCCACGCCGGCTCCTCTTGACGACGGGCCGATCAAGCCGATGCCGAAGCCCGAACACCCTTGCCACAAGCCGAAGGTGGCATGAGCGGCGTACTCTGCCGACCAGCCGACAGGAGGTGCTCGGATGGACGAGTGGATCGACCCTCGGTATGCGGAGCTGGTCGCCTGCTACCGACGGCAGCAGGAAGCGCCTGAAACTCCCGCTTACGGCCTGCCCGCCGATGACGTGCCGCTCCGCGGCTTCGTCCTGGAGCCGATGCCGCAACAGTAGGCCAGAGCCTGCGCCCCGCTCCCGCCCGGCGTTCACGCCGGGCGGGACGACCACACCCGCGTAAGGCCCGGTGCGCAGGAAGTCGGCACGGCCGACTTCCTGCGCACCACCTCAGTCCCCGGGGGCCGCAGCCGTGACCTCCTCCAACTCACCTCAGAGGGGCAAAAATTGCTCCGCCGGGTGGAACGCGTCCGGATCGAGGTCGAACGTCGTTTCCTCTCCGCCATGCCCACCGCAAAGGCGGAGTTCTACCTGCTCGCCGTGCGAACGCTCGCCGCCGAACCCGGAGGCGGGCCGGCTCAGACAGCCGCCGGGAGGCCGAACCGGACGTCCGTGAGCCGCTCCGACAGCTCCCAGAGCCGCCGGCCCGTCTCCGCGTCGACGGCCCTCGGGGCGAGCCGCACGACCTTCGGGGCGCCGCGCAGCTCTCCCACCCCGCCCGGGCCGATGAACTGCCCGCCGACCGCCTCGGGGGCGGTCGCCGCGAACAGCTGGGGCAGTGCGCCCCGGTCCGGGGCCTGGGCAAGCGGGATCAGGAGGCGGCCGAAGAGCAGTTTCACCGGGCCGACCGAGCCGGCCTGGATGTTGGTGGCGGCGTACCCGGGGTGGGCGAGCAGGCTGCGGACCGGGCTGCCGGCCGCGGCGAGGCGCCGGTGGAGCTCCCATCCGAAGACGGCGTTGGCGAGCTTCGACTGGTTGTAGTGGCCCATCGGTGAGTACGTCCGCTCACCGGCGAGGTCCTCGAAAGAGATCCACCCCTGCCGGTGGTTGGCCGAGCTCACCGTGACCACCCGCGGATCGGCACCCTCCGCCAGCAGGTCGAGCAGCAGCCCGGTGAGCGCGAAGTGGCCGAGGTGGTTGGCGGCGAACTGGAGCTCGTGCCCCTGCGCGCTGAGCGTGCGCGGCGGCGCCAGCACACCCGCGTTGTTGACGAGGACGTCCGGGCGGAGGCCGTCGGCGCGCAGCCGGTCGGCGAAGGCGCGGACGGAGTCGAGGTCGGCCAGGTCGAGGCGGCGCACCTCCAGGGACGCCCCGGGCTGCGCGGCGGTGATCTCCGCGACCGCGCGCCGCCCCTTGGCCTCGTCGCGGACGGCGAGGATGACCCGTCCGCCGCGACGGGCCACGGCGCGGGTGGTCGCCAGCCCGAGGCCGCTGTTGGCGCCGGTGACGACGAACAGCCGCCCCGCCTGGTCCGGAATCCGTTCGGCACCCCACGTCTGATTCTTCGTCATGCGCCACACACTGCCCATACTGTCACCAAGTGTCAAGACAGACTCTGCGCGCCAATGTCGACCCCGCGGGTAACATCCAGGCCATGACCACCGTCCCCGTCCCCGCCCCGAGCCTGGCCGAACGCAAGCGTCGACTCGTCGCCGACGAGCTGACCAAGGCCGCGCTGAGCCTGTTCGCCGAGCAGGGGTTCGACGCGGTCACGGTCGACGAGATCGCCGCCTCCACCGGCATCTCCAAGCGGACGTTCTTCCGCTACTTCGCCTCCAAGGAGGACGTGGTCGTCCGCTTCCTGGCGGACCTCGGCAACGGGATGCGCGCCGAACTCGCCGGGCGGCCCGCCGGGGAGAGCCCCTCCACCGCCCTGCGGAACACCGTCTGGGCCGCCATCGACGCCTGCGCCGGCCAAGCGGACCACTCCGAGCAGACCCTGCGCGTGGTCCAACTGATCCTCGGCACCGCCGCGTTGCGCGCCCGCTTCCTGGAGCACCAGTCGCAGTGGCGCGAGGACCTGGCCGCCGAACTCGCCGACCGTCTGGGAGTGGACCCCGCGACCGGTCTCCACCCCCGGATGGCGGCCGGAATGGCCCTGACCGCCTTCGACGTCGTGCTCCAGTGCTGGAGCGCGAGCGACGGCGCGCAGGACCCGGCCGCCCTGACCGACCAGGCCTTCGCCGCCATCGCCCCGGCCCTCGACGCCACGCCCGTCGACACCACCCCGCGCTGACGGTCACCGCGTCCACCCGCGCCGCCCACCCCCGCCGCACGCCGCCCGTCCGACTGAACTCCCAGGCCACACCGGCATCACACGCATACGCACGACCCGACCCCCGCTACGGTCCGGCGCACAGCCGAACAAAAGGGGTCTCCCATGACGACCGGAGTGCTCGACTACGAGAGCGACGCGATCACCCAGCTCATGAGCATGGCGGAGGAGGACTGGACCGAGCAGGAACTCAGGGAGGCGCTCCAACGGGCGATCATGCTGGAGGTGTCGACCATCCCGCCGTACGCGACCGCCCTGTGGTCGATCACCGCCCGGAACGGCGGCCAGCCGGTCCAGGACTCCGTCCAGGAGATCCTCTTCGACGAGATGTTCCACTTCGGACTGGTCTGCAACATGCTCACCAGCATCAGCGGCACCGTCGTCCTGACCGACCCGCTCACCGTCCCCAAGTACCCGGGCGAGCTGCCCGGCGGCGTCAACCCGGGCCTGGTGGTCCACCTCAGCGGGCTCTCCCGCGACTCGGCGGGGCTCTTCGCCGCCATCGAGAAGCCCGAGAACCCGCTCTCCTACGCCGCCGACGGCAACACGATCGGCGCCTTCTACCAGCGCATCGCCAACGTCTTCCCCACGTACGCCCACCTGCTCACCGGTCACCACCAGGTGAAGTTCTCGCTCGGGACGAACCGCACCATCGTCGCGATGAACACCATCGACGACGTGCTCCAGGCGATCCACGTCATCCAGACCCAGGGCGAGGGGACCACCGCCTCCCCCCAGGACCCCTTCCCCAGCGCGCCGGGCGAACTCGCCCACTACTACGCCTTCAAGGAGATCGCCGTCGGCAAGAAGCTCGTCCAGAACCCCACCACGAAGAAGTACGAGTTCACCGGCGCCGACGTCCCGCTGCCGGACACCTTCCCGGTCGCCCGGGTGCCCCGGGGCGGCTGGCCCCGCCAGGGCGACCCCAACTCGCCCGACCAGCCCACCGCCGAGCTGCTGGACGCCTTCAACCAGCACTACGGCGACATGCTGCGCGCCCTCGAACACGCCTGGGGCGACGACCCGTCCCAGATCGGCACCGCGATCGGCCTGATGGGCCAACTGCGCGACACGGCCCAGCAGATCGTCGGCGTCAAGCTGCCCGCCGACCCGCGCTTCACCTACGGCCCGGAGTGGCTCCTGGTGTGACCCGACGACGGAGGGGCCGGTGCGGAGGGGCCGGTGCGGACGGTCCGCACCGGCCCCTAAGCCCTCGGGTCACCACACCACCGGCAGCCGCTCCGGCAGCCGCTTGATGAACCCCGGCCGCCAGGCCAGCTGATCGGCGGGAACGGCGAGCCGCAGCCCCGGCAGCCGTTCGACGAGCGCGGCGATGGCGACCTCGGCGTGGGTGCGGCCGAGCGCCGAGGCCGGGCAGAAGTGCCGGCCCGCGCCGAAGGCGAGGTGCGGGTTGCCCGGCCGGTCGAAGTCGATCCGCTCCGGGTCCGGGAAGACCGCCGGGTCGTGGTTGGCGCCCTCGACCAGGACGAGCACGAGCTCGCCCTTCTGCACCAGCACCTCACCCAGCTGGACGTCCGCGAGCGCGAGCCGCGGCAGGGCGTCGCCGATCGACAGGTTCACCCGCAGCAACTCGTCCACCGCGCGCCCGATCAGCGCCGGCTCCCGCCGGAGCCGGTCGGCGAGTTCGGGCCGCTCGCACAGGTAGACGACCGCGTTCAGCAGGAACGCCGAGGTCGACACCGCGCCCGCGCCGAACAGCGACAGCGCGACGGTGGCGAGCAGTTCGTCGCCGACCCGGTCGGCGGTGTCCGGGGAACGGCGCAGCGCGGCGAACCGGCCGAGCAGGCCGTCCACAGGTTCCGGGTCGGCGTTCAGCCGCCCGAGCACGTGGCCGAGGTCCTTGTACCAGTTGGGAGCCGCACCGGCGAAGGGCACCGGGCTGGTGAGGAAGGCGATGTCGACGCCGGCCATCAACCGCCGCCCGTCGTCGGCGGGGATGCCGAGCAGTCGGCAGTGCAGTGCGGCGGAGTAGGGGTCGGCGAAGTCGCCGCGGAGTTCGCCGGGGGCGCCCTGCGCGGTGAGTCGGTCGATCAGCCGGTGGGCCTCGGCCCGGAGCCAGCCGTCGAGGTCGCGGTCGGCCCGCGGGGAGAGGGTCTTCATGACGGCGTCGCGCAGTCCGGCGCTGTTGATGCCGCCCATGTTGTCGACCACCTCGGGCGGGATGGTCAGCGCGTACTGGCGGGGGACGCCGGGGTTGGCGGTGTCCTTGAGGCTGAACCGCTCGTCCTCCAGGACCTGCTTGGCCAGGGCGTAGCTGCTGACCAGCCAGGCCGGATCGCCGGTCAGGGTCCGGACCCTGGCGATCGGGGTCTCCTCCCTCAGCCGGTTCGCCTCGGCGGGCAGGACATCGCCCCGGCGGGAGAGCGGGAAGGCGGTGTCGGTGGTCGGGCAATGGGTCTCGGTCGCGGTCACGGTCTCGGTCGCGGTCACGGTCTCGGTCACGGGCAGGGCTCCTCGGGAAAGTTCACGGTCCGGACGGTCGCCTACGCGGCGCGCCCGGCCACAGCGGCGCGCCCGGGCACGGGCACGGGCACGGGCCCAACGGCCTCGACGGCCTCGACGCCCCCAACAGCCTCGACCGCAGCCGACGTCGCAGCCGGACGGATCACCGCGTAGGCCTGGTCCACCCCGGCGCGCAGGCCTTCGTCCCGGCCGAACAGGACGGGGGTGAGCGGGAGTTCCAGGTGGTAGCAGCTGACCGAGGAGGGCACGCCGAGCAGCGCCGGGGTGTCCAGGAAGAACGGCAGTTCGGCGACGATGTACCGGAGCCCGGCGGCGAGTTGGGGTTCGCTGGGGGCGAGGCCCTCGTCCAGCCGGGCGGCCAGGAAACCGCGGGCCATGCCCTCGGCGGCCTCGCGGAACTCCGGGTCGGTCCGCAGGGCGTCGACGGCCCGCCGGTGCAGCCGCTGGTAGGTGCGGTCGCCGGTGAAGGTGGAGAGGGCGTGCACCCGGACGTCCCGGGCACCCCCGATCTCGCCCCGCCGGCCGGCCTCCTCGACGCCCCGCTCGATCCGGCGGGCGGTGGCCTTGACCTCCTTGCGGGCCCGGCGTTCGGCCTGCTCGGGGGCGTAGCCGAAGGTCTCGAACTGGGTGCCGACGAGCAGGTCGGCGTAGACGATGTCGATCCGCTCGAAGAACTCGCTCCCCCACCCGACGAGTTCGGTGATCCGCCGGGCGCTGAAATAGCTGTTGCCGGAGCTGACGCCGATGAGCAGGTGCTCCCCGCGCCGCCAGATCTCCTGGCAGCGGCGGGAATACGGAAGTGCCTCGTACCCGTCCGACGGAATCACCGTCGGGCACTCGTCCCGAAGGGCGTCGCGCATGCCTTGCCTCCACATCGCAGCGGTGGTCACGGAAAAGGTGTTTCGGGGTGACGTGGGGGGTTCGCAGAAGTGCACGGCGGGCGCGCGGAGTTCACCCGGAGGTGCCGGGCCGCTCGCCGCGGTGGAGGTGACGCGCCTGTTCAGGCGGCCCGTCCCCGGATGCCGTGTGCACATGGTGGGGCTGCGACCACATGAAGTTACCGCTGCGGTTCGGGGCTTCCGCAAGCCCCGACCGGGGGTTGGCGGAATGTGATCATCGGGCGGCCGGATCCACCTGTACTTCCCGCCGGGAGTGTGTTCACGAAGATTTCCCGGCGCTCGCCGGATATCGCCCGGGCGGCCGCCCGCGCCAGTGTGAAATCCTCCAACATCCCCCCGCGAAAAGGGAATTGTTCTGGAAGTTCCACACCACCGGGAATCCGCCCGGGAACCCGTTCCGAAATCCGTTCCGGAAACCGCTCCGGAAACCGTTCCGGAAACGGCGAAGGCCGGTGCGGAGGATCCGCACCGGCCTTCGCCGACTACCGCTACCGCTGAGCGGTCACTCGTTCGGCACCGTCGCGTACTTCGCGGTGCCCTCGGCCATCTGCTTGAGGGCGTCCTTGCGGTCCCGCTTCGACAGCTTGTCGATGTAGAGGGTGCCGTACAGGTGGTCGGTCTCGTGCAGCAGGCAGCGGGCGAAGAAGCCGGTGCCCTCGACGCGGATCGGGGTGCCGTCCTTGTCGACGCCGGTCACGGCCGCGTAGTCCGGGCGCGGCAGCTCGGCGTAGGCGGTCGGGACGGACAGGCAGCCCTCGTTGCTGTCGTCGAGCACGCGGCGCCGGTCGGCCGGGTACTCCTCCAGCTTCGGGTTGATCACGTGGCCGATGTGGCGCACGCCCTCGTCGTCCGGGCAGTCGTAGACGAAGACCTTGAGGTCGACGCCGATCTGGTTGGCGGCCAGGCCGACGCCCTCGGCGGCGTACATCGACTGGAACATGTCGTCGATCAGCGCGGACAGTTCGGCGTCGAACGCGGTGACGTCCTTGACCTCGCGGTGCAGGACGGGATTGCCGACCACGGTGATCGGGCGCGCGGTGCCCTTGGTGAGGTCGGGCTCCTCACCGATCACCTTCGCGGGGGCCTCGGGCGCCGCCCCCTCCACGTCGTGCTCGTGCTGGTGGTCGTGCTGCTCCGCCATTGTCTTCCGCTCCCATAGGTCTACGCGTACCTCACCAGGGTACTCAGCGGGATCAGCAGACCTCTTCGAGATCCCGGTAGGCCCTGGTCGAGGGGGCGGCCGCGACCCACCGGTCGAGCAGGGAGCGGACCAGGTGGGCCGGGGCGGCGAGCCCGCACTCGCGCTCGACCAGCCAGGACATCCCGGCCGCGCCGCCCTGGCTGAGGTGGCTGAGGTGCCCGGGGTGGGCGGCGTCGCCGTCGTCGTGGGGATCGTGGTGGGCGACGATCCCGTCGTCGGCGGCCATCCGGCTCTCCGAGCAGGCGCGGCACAGCAGCCGCACCGAGGAGGTCCAGTCCTCGGCGGCGTAGCCGGCGTCGGCGACCAGCCGCTCCAGCGCGTCCCGGTCGCCGGCGGTGGCGGCCTGCAGCAGCACCACGTAGGTCGGCACCGGGGAGGGCGCCCACAGCTCGATCTCGTCGAAGACGGGGTAGGCGACGCCGTCGGTGACCCGTTCGCCGTGCGGGGCGCCGTCGTGCAGCACGACCTCGCCCCAGCGGCGGCCGGAGGAGGGCAGCGGGATGGACAGCACCTCGATCCGGGCGGGGTCGAGGCGCCGGCCCCACACCACCTCGGACTCGCCGTCGGGGGACAGCCGCACCGGGGTGGTGCCCAGTTCCAGGCTGACCGGGCCGTCCCCGCCGGGGCCGCCGGGCAGCTTGAGCCCGTAGGCCTGCCAGGCGCGGCGAGCGAGCGGCCAGTCCTGGAGGGCGGTGGCGGTGATGCCGAGGTTCCACCAGTCGGGGGCGCCCTGCTCGCGGTCGAGCAGGGCGACGGCGCGCAGGCCGGCCGAACGGGCCTGCTCCCAGTCGCGGCGGAACTTGTGCAGCAGGGCGAGGTTGAACCAGGAGTCGGACAGCCAGGGCTCCAGGTCGGCGGCCATCACCAGCAGGGCGCCGGCGTCCTCGTAGCGGCCGTCGCCGATCAGCGTGAAGGCCCGGTCGGTCGTCTGCCGCCAGGTGGCGGACGGCCGGTGCCGTGCCCGGTGGAAGATCCTCACGTTCGTCCCTGCCGTCGTCGTCCGCTCAAGTCCCTTGCCGCCGGGCCCGTCCCGTCCTCGACGGGGCCCGGGTCCCGGTGCTCCGGGTCGGTGTTCCACGCTACGACCGCATCCAACCACGCCCGCCCCCGCCCGCGCTCCCCACCGCCGAGGTTGGGGACCGCCCCTCCCCAGCCTGCCCGTCGGAGCGCACCTCCTCAACCCCGGACGGGCGCCGCCCGGCCGCGCCCCGGCCGCACCGCCGCGCCCCGGCGGACGGGCACGCCCCCGGGCGGGCGCCGCCGCACCCCTCCCGAGGACCGCACCTCGGCGATCGAACCCCGCCCCGGCCCGCCGACCCTCAGCCCCGCCCCTGCCCGCCGACCCGGGCGAGCGCGTCCACCACCCGGGCGTCGTAGACCCGCCCGCGCCCCAGCCGCAGCACCTCCAGCGCCTCCAGTCGCCCCACCGCCTCGCCCAGGCCCTTCCCCCGGGCGGCGGTGAGCAGGTCGTCGTGGGCGTTGGCGACCCGGATGATCCGGGCGGCGAGCGGCACCGGGCCCTCGCCGCCCACCGGCCCGGGGCAGGGGTCGGCCAGTCGGGCGACCTGCTCGGCGACCTGCCGGGGCACCCCGGTGCGGCTGATCACCTCGCTGCCGAGCCGGGCGATGCGCTGCTGCTCGACGGCGGGCAGCAGCGCGGTGGCGCCGTCCGGCACCGGTTCGACCAGGGAGAGCTGGCCGACGTCGTGCATCAGCGCCGCGTACTCCAGCAGGGCGAGCTCGCGGGTGCCCAGCCCCAGCTCGCGGCCGAGCGCGCACGCCGTGTCCGCGACCCGGCGCGCGTGCCCGTGCGGGGTGTACCCGGCGACCTCGGTGGCCCGGGCCAGGCTGGCGATGGTCTGCCCGGTGGTGGCCCGCACGGCGGCGGCCCGCCGGAAGGAGACCTGGGCGAGCAGCAGCGGGGTGCAGAACAGCGGCAGCGCCCACAGCCCGACCTCCCCGGCCGCGAGGCTGACCAGCATCCCGGTGGCGACGATCGCCGAGCCGATCCCGAACAGCGAGCGCAGCTCGTCCTCCAGCGCGGCCGGGAACCGCGGCCCGACGGCCCCGGGGCCGTCCTCGGACTCCCGCCCACGGGCCGCCACCGGGGCGCACGCCGTGCCGCGCCGCGGTCGGTCGCCGACGGCCCCCGGACCGGCCCCGGGGAGGCGCCCCCACGACGGCGGCGCCCACCTGCGCCCGTGCCCGGATCCCCTCCGCCCTCCGGGCGAACGGCGGGAGGGCGAGGCCGGGCCCGAGGAGCGCAGCAGCGCCGCCAGGGTGGCGTCGCAGAGCGCGGCCAGCGCGGCGACGGCGGTCAGGAAGGCCCCGTAGGCGGGGCCCTCGGGCGAGAAGCGGTCGACCAGGCCGCCGTTGTAGAGCGGCTGGAACACGGCGGCGGCGAAGCCGACCGCGAGCAGCCGGCGGGCTGCGCTGTCCCGCCGGGCCGGGTCGGCCCAGGGCGGCCGCCGGTGCGGGCGCCCGGGCCGGTGCGGCAGGGCGAGCCCGGGCAGCCAGCCCAGCAGCAGGCCGACTCCGGTCACCGCGACGACCTGGAGCGTGCCGTGCGCGGTCGGCACCCCGCGCAGTGGCCCGAGCAGGGCGTACGCCAGCGCACCGGCCGCGCCGATGGGCGCCTGCTCGCGGTCACCCGGAAGGGTGATCCGGACGCATTCGCCGAGCGCGATCAGCGCGGTGAACGCCAGCGCGACCCTCGGTTCGGCGATCCCCCGCGCCGCGACCGCGCCGAGCGCCAGCACCAGCAGCGCGGCGGCGGCCGCGTGCACACCGCGCGCGGTACGCCCACGTCCCGCCCCGCCCCCGCGACCGCTCCCCGAACCGGCCCCGCGCCCCGAACCGCTCCCGCTCCCGCTCCCGCTCCCGTGCGCCGACCCGCCTCCGGCCGCGCGCCCGGTCACGACTGCCCGGCCGCGGGGCGGGTCCCACCCTGGGCGGGCACCCGTCCGGGTGCGGCCCGCACCGGCTCGGGCACCCCGAGCGGGATGTCCGGGACGGCCCGTACGCAGTCCTCGGAGTGCACCACCGGCTGCCAGTCGTGCACGGCCAGCGCGTCGATCAGCGCCCGCACCATCACCGGGTCGAACTGGCTGCCGGAGCAGCGCTCCAGTTCGGTCACCGCCTCGGCGACGGGGCGGCCGCGCCGGTAGGAGCGGGTGGAGGTCATCGAGTCGAAGGCGTCGGCGACGGAGATGATCCGGGCGAACTCGGGGATCTGCTCGCCGACCAGTCCGCTCGGGTAGCCGCGCCCGTCCATCCGCTCGTGGTGGTGCAGGATCCCGGCGTGCGCCTCGCCGAGGAAGTCGATCCCGCGCACCAGCTCGTACCCGTACACCGGGTGGATCTCCACGGCGCGGCGCTCGTCCTCGTCGAGGGGACCGTTTCTGCGCAGCAGTTCGGTGGCCACGCCGAGCTTGCCGACGTCGTGCAGGATCCCGGCGAAGCGCAGGGTGCGCAGCCGCTCGGGCTCCATGCCGAGCTGATCGGCGATCAGCACCGAGGCGCGGCCGACCCGTTCGCTGTGCCCCCGGGTATAGGCGTCCTTGATCTCCACCGCCTGCACCAGCGACTGCACGGTGGCCTGGTGGGCGTCCCGTTCGCGCTGGCCCTGGGCGAAGACCCACGCCGAGATGGACAGCGGCAGCAGGGCCAGCAGGGCGGCGAACGCCCCGTACGGGCCCTGCCAGAGCACCGCGACCATGAGTCCGCCGGCCGCGTGCACCAGCACCGGCAGCCCGCACACCGCGCAGGCGCCGCGGAGCACCTCGGTGGCCGGCCGGCTCTCGCTGAGCACCACCATGACGCCCACTACCAGCCCGTTGACCAGGCAGAACGCGCCGACGGCGGCGAAGCCGGGCAGCAGCGCGGCGGGGAAGCGGGAGCCGAGCAGCAGCTGCGGGCCGTGCAGCAGGTGGAAGGCGACCGAGGAGACGAAGGCGCACAGCGCGAGCTGGGAGCCGTTGAACAGCTGGCGGCCGCGGCAGCCGGGGCCGGTGGGGCCGCCGAGCAGGGCGGCGGGGGCGGCGACCAGCGCGGCGGCGGCCGGCGGGAGCATCAGCACTCCGGCGAACAGCACCGGGAAGAAGGCGTTCACCCCGGGGCGGGCGGGGACCCGTCCGGTGGGCGCGGGGCGGCGCAGCAGCCGGCGCAGCAGGAGCGAGCAGGGGGTGGGCAGGCCCTGGGCGAGCGACTCCCAGCAGCCGTGCAGGAAGCCGAGCAGTCCGATCTTGGGCCAGTCCGCCGGGTGGCCGAGCCAGCGCGGCACCCCGGGCGTGACGGCCTCGGGCAGCAGCGGCAGCAGGCAGCACAGGGCCGCCACCGGGACGGCCACCAGGTAGCGCGCAGCCCCCTGCGGCAGGGTCGCGCCTCCACTGTCGGTAGCGATCTCGGCCTCCCCGCGTCCGGGCCCTGTTGCCTCAGCGCGCCGGGCTGACCGGCGGTGAGCGTCCGTCAGGAGAATAGGCCGCCGTCCGGGCGTGGGGACGCATGATCGCGCGATGGCGCAGTTGGCGCACCGCCAACTCACTCGAACGAGTGAGGGCGCATGCGAGCAGAACGGGAGCGGGGGGGGGGGGGGGGGGGGGGGGGGGGGGGGGGGGGTGGGGGGGGGGGGGGGGGGGGGGGGGGTGGGGGGGGGGGGGGGGGAGGTGAGGACGCGCGGAGGGGGGTGGGTTACGAACCCCCATCCCTCAAGAGGGGGGAGGGTCAAGTAGGGAGGGGGGGGTAGCGGCCCCGGGAGCGCATGCTCCCGGGGCCGCTGGACTCCCGGTCCGAACCGCGTCGCCCGCCCTCGCCGACGGACCGCACGGACCACCGGGCCGGACTACTCGGCGGGCGCTCCGGCCTCGACCGGCGCGCCGGGGCGCACGCCCGGCTCGTCGTCCGCGCCCTCGTGCGCCTGCACCGGTCTGGGCGCCGGACGGGCCGCCTCGACGTGCACCTCGACGGTCGACTCCACCGCGACCACCACCGGCTCGCCCGAGCGCTGCCCGGCCCGGATCGAGTCGATCCTGGCCAGCACCTTGCTGCGCAGGTCGGTCGGGGTGTCGTCGCAGCCGCAGGAGCGCTTGATCAGCGCCTTGATCGCCTGCTCCAGTCCGTACTGCTTCAAGCAGGGCGAGCACTCCTCGAAGTGCACGCGCAGCTTGGCGCAGTCGCCCTCGGCCATCTCGTTGTCGAGGAATTCATAGAGGTGGTCGAGGACCTCGCCACACTCGGTTTCGTGCGGATCGCCGCAGCTCATGAGCCCGAGCCCTTCGCTTCCTGCCCTGCCCCGCTGCCGGCCGGGACCAGCCCGCGCTCACGGGCGTAATCCTCCAGCATGCCGCGCAGCTGACGACGGCCGCGGTGCAGCCGGGACATCACCGTACCGATGGGAGTACCCATGATGTCCGCGATCTCCTTGTACGCAAAGCCTTCTACGTCCGCGAGATACACGGCGATCCGGAATTCCTCCGGGATCGCCTGGAGCGCGTCCTTCACGTCGCTGTCGGGAAGGTGGTCGAGCGCCTGGGTCTCGGCCGAGCGCAGACCGGTCGACATGTGCGACTCGGCCCTGGCCAGCTGCCAGTCCTCGATCTCCTCCGCCGCGGTGCGCTGGGGCTCCCGCTGCTTCTTGCGGTACGAGTTGATGAACGTGTTGGTGAGGATGCGGTACAGCCAGGCCTTGAGGTTGGTGCCCTCACGGAACTGGTGGAAGGACGCGTACGCCTTCGCGAACGCCTCCTGGAGCAGGTCCTCCGCATCCGCGGGGTTGCGCGTCATGCGCAGCGCCGCCGAGTACATCGGGTCGAGGTAGCCCAGGGCGTCGCGCTCGAAGCGCTCCCGCCGGGCCTCCTCGGACTCCTCCGCCGACACCCGGAAGGTGTCCTCACCGATCGCCTCGGCCAGCTCCTCACCGGTGAGCGCCTCGCCCGCAGGCAGGGCCTCGTCCGGGCCACGGCCCGGATCGGCCTCGTGCTCGGTCCCGACGACCGGACCCACCTCCTCGGCATGACGGGCACGGCCCACCGCGGGCCGCCCAGAAATGGAGGATATCGGGCTGACGGGCTTCTCGCCCGCGTCGAGCCAGTCCGACCAGGAGGGGGCGAACGCCGCGGCGGCCTCGCGCTCCTCCGGCCGTTCGGGGCACGCGATCGAACCCATCTGCCCTACCTCTCACCGGTGACTCATGCTGACGGACACGACAACCACACCGGCCCCGCCCGCATTCCCGCCCGCACCCGCCGTTCACTCGCACGAGCGAGCGAGCGGAAACGCCCTGCTCACGGCCCCGCCACCGCCCCACCGCAGTCCTGCCACCACCCCGCCACCACCCCGGACCCCCGGACCCCCGGAGCGGCACCGGCGTCACAGCAACCCCAGCACCCAGTCCCCCACCGCCGAGCAGATCAGCTCCAGCACCTCGTCCTGCCCCGGCGACGCCCGCTTCGGCACCTCGAACCCGTGGTTCCCGGACGGCAGCGCCACCAGCTCGTGCCCCGCCGGCAGCTCCGGGAACTCCGCCGGCCCGCCGAACGGGTCCGCCGCCCCCTGCACCACCAGCGTCGGCAGCCCCGACCCCAGCAGCTCCTCCGCCCGGCTCTTCTCCGGCCTGCCCGGCGGGTGCAGCGGGAACGCCAGCGCCACCACCCCCACCGCACCGCTCGCCGCCCCCGTCCGGCAGGCCACCCGCGCCCCGGCGCTGCGCCCGCCGACCACCAGCGGCAGCCCGGTCCCGGCCAGCCGCTCCGCGACCGGCAGCCAGCCCACGTCCAGCGTCCTCGGCGCCGGGCCCAGCTTCTTCCCCGCCACCCGCCACGGCTGCTCCACCAGCGCCACCGTGATCCCCCGGGCCGGCAGCCGCCCGGCCAGCGCCACCAGGTCCCGCGCGCCGGTCCCGCCGCCCGCCCCGTGGCCCAGCGCCAGCACCGCCCTCGGCGCGGCCGCCCGGTGGTAGGTGATCCGGGCGTCCCCGGCCCCGGTGGTGACGAGTTCGGAGGTGGTCATCCCGGCAGCTCCCAAGTCTCAGAACAGTGTGGTCTCGTACTCGACCTCGGTCCACGGCTCCTTGAGCTCCGGACCGTTGTTGCGGATGTTCCCGACCGCCGGCGACACCGGCGTGGCCAGCAGCGCCCCCGGCGGCGGGGGTATCAGCAGCCGGCGCACCTCCTCCGGGTCGGTCAGCCCCGGGTCCAGCCACTCCCCCCAGTCCCCCCGGTCCAGGAACAGCGGCATCCGCTCGTGGATCGGCGCCAGCGACTCCTCGGCGTCCGTGGTCACGATCGTGAAGGTCACCAGCCAGGCCTCCGGGTGCCCCGGCGGCACCGCCCGGTTGCGCCAGAACTCGTACAGCCCCGCCAGCGCCAGCGGGGCGCCGTCCGCCCGGGACACGAAGAACGGCTTCTTGCGCGCCCTGCCCCGCTCCCCCGGCACCGTCTGCCACTCGTAGTAGCCGTCCACCGGCAGGATGCACCGGCGCGCGGCGAAGGCCTGCCGGTAGGCCGGCTTCTCGTGCACCGTGTCCGATCGCGCGTTGATCATCTTCACCGCCGTCTCGGCGGAGTTCGACCACTGCGGCACCAGCCCCCAGCGCAGTGCCCGCAACTGCCGCACCGGCCGCTCGGCCCCCTTGGCCAACCGCTCCAGCACCACGTACGCGCTGTTGGTCGGCGCCACGTTCCAGTTCGGGTCCAGGGACTCCTCCGGGTCCCAGAACTCCACGTCGAACAGCTCGACGACGTCCTCCGGCTTGCTGCTGGCTGCGAAGCGACCGCACATGCGGGCCAGCCAACCACACCGGGCGCGCTCAGGACTTCCTCATCCACGGAGCAGAACCGCCCGCTCCCCTCCGCCCGTCCCCGCATGGGAGGCTGCCCCGAACGGCCCAACCGGCCCGACCGGCCCGACCGGCCCGACCGGCCCGACCGGCCCGACCGGCCCGACCGGCCCGACCGGCCCGACCGGCCCGACCCGACGGAACGCAGCCACGGAACGCGGCAACGGAACACAGCCCAGCACAGCGAACGGAGGCGCAGCCCGCCGATGAACCCGAACAACCAGAACCTCGGCGAACTGTGGGACCGGGTCACCGGCACCCAGGCCGCCCCGCCCGGCTGGCTGGTCCTCGCGACCGGCTGCGCCGCCCTGCTCGCCGTCCTCGCCCGCCCGCTCTGGCACGTCACCCGCAACGCCGTCACCATCGCCCACGAGGGCGGCCACGGCCTCGCCGCGCTCGCCACCGGCCGCAAGCTCGCCGGCATCCGGCTGCACTCCGACACCTCCGGCCTCACCCTCTCCTACGGCCGCCCCACCGGCCCCGGCATGGTCCTCACCGCCGCCGCCGGCTACACCGCCCCCGCCCTGCTCGGCCTCGGCTGCGCCGCCCTGCTCGCCGCCGACCGGATCACCCTGCTGCTCTGGCTCGCCATCGCCCTGCTGCTGGCGCTGCTCCTGCGGATCCGCAACGCCTTCGGCCTGTTCACCGTGCTCGTCGCCGGCGGCGCCTTCTTCCTGGTCTCCTGGTTCGGCAGCGCCCAGGTCCAGGCCGGCTTCGCCTACCTCGGTTGCTGGTTCCTGCTGTTCGGGGCGGTCCGCCCGGTCCTGGAGCTCCAGCACCAGCGCCGCACCGGCTGGGCCCGCGACTCCGACGCTGACCAGCTCGCCCGGCTCACCCACGTCCCGGCCCTGGCCTGGGTCACCGTCTTCCTGCTGACCGCCCTGGCCTGCCTCGCCCTCGGCGCCACCTGGCTGCTGCAACCCCTCCACTAGGGCGTGTCTGACAATTCCCGCCGGGCGCGCGACGCCGGGGCACGCACCTCGCCGCGTTGTCGTCAGTCGCCGATGCTCCGCATGGACTCCCTCCTCCGCCTTGCGATGCACGCACCCCAACGCCGCACGCTGATCCGACGCGAATTGTCAGACACGCCCTAGACCGGTCCCGTTCCGCCATCCGGCCGCAGCAGGGGCCGTTCCGGTACGGCCCCTAGACTGGCCCCCATGACCGAGACCCTGTGGCCCGCCCCCGTCGCCACCGCCCCCGTCGACGCCACCGTCACCATCCCCGGCTCCAAGTCGGTCACCAACCGGGCCCTGGTGCTGGCGGCCCTCGCCGACGGACCGGGCTGGGTGCGCCGCCCGCTGCGCAGCCGCGACTCCCAGCTGATGGCCGACGGCCTGCGCGCCCTCGGGGTCACCATCGAGGAGAAGGTCAACAACGACTCCGGCGGCACCGGCGGCGGCGAGGCCTGGCGGGTCATCCCCGCCCCCGCGCTGCGCGGCCCCGCCAACGTCGACGTCGGCAACGCCGGCACCGTCATGCGCTTCCTGCCCCCGCTGGCCGCCCTCGCCGACGGCCCGGTCCACTTCGACGGCGACCCGCGCAGCCACGAGCGCCCCCAGCACGGCGTGATCAACGCCCTGCGCGCGCTCGGCGCCCGGATCGAGGACGGCGGCCGCGGCAGCTTCCCGCTCACCGTCCACGGCACCGGCGGCCTCGACGGCGGCCCGGTCGAGCTGGACGCCTCCTCCTCGTCCCAGTTCGTCTCCGCCCTGCTGCTCTCCGGCGCCCGCTACAACCACGGCGTCGAGGTCCGGCACGTCGGCGGCCCCGTCCCGTCGCTGCCGCACATCCGGATGACCGTCGAGATGCTGCGCCTGGCCGGCGCCCAGGTCGACGCCCCCGAGGACGGCGGTGAGAAGGACGTCTGGCGGGTCACCCCCGGCGCCCTGCTCGGCCGCGACCTGGTCGTCGAGCCGGACCTGTCCAACGCCGCCCCGTTCTTCGCCGCCGCCCTGGTCACCGGCGGCCGGGTCACCGTGCGCGACTGGCCCCGCCACACCACCCAGCCCGGCGACCAGCTGCGCGACCTCTACTCCCGGATGGGCGGCGCCTGCGAGTCCACCGACGAGGGCCTCCAGTTCACCGGCACCGGCCGGATCCACGGGATCGAGGCCGACCTGCACGACGTCGGCGAGCTCACCCCGGTGATCGCCGCCGTCGCCGCCCTCGCCGACTCCGAGTCCCACCTGTACGGCATCGCCCACCTGCGCCTGCACGAGACCGACCGGCTCGCCGCCCTCGCCAAGGAGATCAACGACCTCGGCGGCGACGTCAGCGAGACCGAGGACGGCCTGCGGATCCGCCCCCGCCCGCTGCACGGCGGCATCTTCCACACCTACGAGGACCACCGCCTGGCCACCGCCGCCGCGGTGCTCGGCCTGGCCGTGCCCGGCGTCGAGGTGGAGAACGTGGGCACCACCGCCAAGACCCTGCCCGACTTCCCCAAGATGTGGGCGGAGCTGCTCGGCGGAGCGGCCGCGGACGCCTGAGCGGAGACTTGAACCATGCGCCGCTACGGCAAGGACGCCGACGAGGACGACATCCGCAACCGCCCCGCCCGCCGGGGCTCCCGGCCGCGGACCCGGATCCGGCCCAAGCACGAGGACGCCGACGAGGCGATGGTGCTGACCGTCGACCGCGGCCGGATCACCTGCCTGGTCGACCCGGGGACGAAGCAGGAGCGTGAGGTCGTCGCCATGAAGGCCCGCGAGCTGGGCCGCAAGGGCGTCGTCGTCGGCGACGTGGTCAACCTGGTCGGCGACCTCTCCGGGGACAACGACACCCTCGCCCGGATCGTCCGGGTCGAGGAGCGCAGCTCCGTACTGCGGCGCACCGCCGACGACGACGACCCGTACGAGCGGATCGTCGTCGCCAACGCCGACCAGCTGGCCATCGTCACCGCGCTGGCCGACCCGGAGCCCCGCCCCCGGCTGATCGACCGCTGCCTGGTCGCCGCCTACGACGCGGGCATGGAACCGCTGCTGGTGCTCACCAAGGCCGACCTCGCCCCGGCCGAACCGCTGCTGGAGTCGTACGCCCCGCTCGGCATCGACTACGTCGTCACCCGCCGGGACGAGCTGGAGACCGCCGGCGCCGAGGCCGTCCGGGAGCACCTGCGCGGGCTCTCCACGGTGTTCATCGGCCACTCCGGCGTCGGCAAGACCACCCTGGTCAACGCCCTCGTCCCGGACCGGCGGCGGCAGACCGGCCACGTCAACGCCGTCACCGGCCGCGGCCGGCACACCACCGTCTCCGCGCTGGCCCTGCGGCTGCCCCCGCCGCCCGGCGTCAAGCCCGGCTCCAAGAAGGCGCTCGACCCGGGCTGGGTGATCGACACGCCCGGCTTCCGCTCCTTCGGCCTCTCCCACATCGACCCGTCCCGGGTCATCCTCGCCTTCCCGGACCTGGAGCCGGGCACGGTCGACTGCCCGCGCGCCTGCAGCCACGACGAGCCGGACTGCGCCCTGGACGCCTGGGTCGCCGACGGCCACGCCGAGGCCGCCCGGCTCTACTCGCTGCGCCGTCTGCTGGCCAGCAAGGAGGCCCGCGAGGGCGACTGAGCCCCGTGGGACCCCGCCCTTCCCCGAGGCTCGTGGCCCGTTCGAGGTGTCGGACCGCCCCTCCCTGGCGATCATAGGAAAGTCGGGCCGGACACGGCCCGTCCGTCGATCAACAGGGAGGGGCGCGCGATGGCATGGGCCCTGGTGATCCTGGCCGGCCTGCTGGAGACCGGCTTCGCGATCAACCTCAAGCTCAGCGAGGGCTTCACCAAGCTCTGGCCCACCATCAGCTTCTGCGTGTTCGCCCTCAGCAGCTTCGGGCTGCTCACCCTCTCGCTCAAGAGCCTGCCGGTCGGTCCCGCCTACGCGGTGTGGACCGGCATCGGCGCCGCCGGCACCGCCATCTACGGCATGGCCTTCCTGGACGAGACCACCTCGGTGCTCAAACTGGTCTCCATCTCCCTGGTGATCGCCGGCGTGATCGGCCTCCAGCTCAGCGGTTCCGCCCACTGAGCGCCCACCCCTCCCGGCCGGCCCGCTGAGCTAGGGTTTCGGGCATGGCCGACTACCACGACGATCTCCGACTCGCCCACGTCCTCGCCGACTCGGCCGACTCGGTCACCCTGGAGCGCTTCCGGGCCCTCGACCTGAAGATCGAGACCAAGCCCGACCTGACCCCGGTCAGCGACGCCGACAAGGCCGCCGAGGAACTCGTGCGCAGCGTGCTCCAGCGCGCCCGCCCGCGCGACGCCGTGCTCGGGGAGGAGTTCGGCCTCCAGGGCTCCGGCCCGCGCCGCTGGGTGATCGACCCGATCGACGGCACCAAGAACTACATCCGCGGCGTCCCGGTCTGGGCCACCCTGATCGCCCTGCTGGAGGACGGCCCGGACGGCGTGGAGCGCCCGGTGGTCGGCATCGTCTCCGCCCCGGCGCTGCAGCGCCGCTGGTGGGCCGCCAAGGGCCTGGGCGCCTACGCCGGCCGCAGCCTGGCCAAGGCCTCCCGGATCCACGTCTCCGGGGTGTCCCGGATCGAGGACGCGTCCTTCTCGTACTCCTCCCTGACCGGCTGGGAGGACCGCGGCCGGCTCGACCCGTTCCTGGACCTCACCCGGGCCTGCTGGCGCACCCGCGCCTACGGCGACTTCTGGTCCTACATGATGGTCGCCGAGGGCGCCGTGGACATCGCCGCCGAGCCCGAGCTGTCGCTCTGGGACATGGCCGCGCCCTGCATCGTGGTCGAGGAGGCCGGCGGCAGCTTCACCGGCCTGGACGGCGTCCCCGGCCCGGGCGGCGCCGACGCGGTGGCCACCAACGGCCTGCTGCACGACGAGGCCCTGCGGCGGCTCTCCGTCTGAGTCGCCCCCGGGCGGGCAATGGTGCGGGCCCTGTGACCAGTGGGAGCTGGTCACAGGGCCCGCCGCTCGTTCCGGCCCGTCCTACTGCTTGCGCAGCTCCCGGACCGCCGTCTCCAGCCGCTGCCCGTAGTCGGCGTCGGCCTTGCGGAAGTTGTCGATCGCCCGCTCCACGATGGACTCGCGGTCGGCCGAGACCTTGGCGATGAAACCGGCCAGGTTGGCGATCAGCCGCTGCTTCTCGTCCTCCGAGTACAGCCGGTAGAGGTTTCCGGCCTGCACGAAGTCGTCGTCCTCGGCGTGCGAGGGCGCCGCGTGGGTGCCGGTGAGGCCGTCGACCGCGGTCGCGGCCCAGAGCGGACGGCCGGTCTGCACCGGGCCGCCGAAGCTGTTGGGCTCGTAGTTCTTCTGCCGGCCGTGGCGGCCGTCGTACAGGGACCCGTCGCGGCCGTTGGTGCGGGCCTCGGTGGCGTGCGGGCGGTTCACCGGCAGGTGGTCGGCGTTGATGCCGACGCGGTAGCGGTGGGCGTCCGCGTAGGCGAACAGCCGGCCCTGGAGCATCTTGTCCGGGGACGGGCCGATGCCGGGCACGAAGTGCGCCGGGGAGAAGACCGACTGCTCGACCTCGGCGAAGACGTTCTCCGGGTTGCGGTTGAGCTCCAGCCGGCCGATCTCGATCGGCGGGTAGTCGGCGTGCGGCCAGACCTTGGTCAGGTCGAAGGGGTTGAAGCGGTAGCCGGCCGCGTCGGCCGCCGGCATGATCTGGACCTGCACCGTCCAGCTGGGGAACTCGCCGCGCTCGATCGACTCGCGCAGGTCGCGCTGGTGGCTGTCCGGGTCCTCGCCGGCGAGCCGGTTGGCCTCGGCCTGGGTGAGGTTGCGGATGCCCTGGTCGGTCTTGAAGTGGTACTTGACCCAGAAGTGCTCGCCGGCCTCGTTCTGCCACTGGAAGGTGTGCGAGCCGTAGCCGTTCAGGTGGCGGTACGAGGCGGGGATGCCGCGGTCGCCGAACAGCCAGGTCACCTGGTGGGTGGCCTCGGGCGACAGGCCCCAGAAGTCCCAGACGTTGTCGGCCTCCTGCGAGCCGGTGTACGGGTCCCGCTTCTGGGTGTGGATGAAGTCGGGGAACTTGATGGCGTCCTTGATGAAGAACACCGGGGTGTTGTTGCCGACGAGGTCGTAGTTGCCCTCCTCGGTGTAGAACTTCAGCGCGAAGCCGCGCGGGTCGCGCACCGCGTCGGCCGCGCCGAGGTTGCCCGCCACCGTGGAGAACCGGAGGAAGACCTCGGTCTGCTTGCCGACCTCGGACAGGAACGCCGCCCGGGTGAAGGGCGTCACGTCGGCGGTCACCGTGAAGGTGCCGTACGCGCCGGCGCCGCGGGCGTGCACCACGCGCTCCGGGATCCGCTCGCGGTTGAAGTGCGCGAGCTTCTCGAACAGCAGCTGGTCCTGGATCAGGGCCGGGCCGCCGAGGCCGGCGGTCTCGGTGTTCTGGTTGTCCGCGACGGGGGCACCCGCCTCGGTGGTGAGGGTGGGGCGAAGCTCGTCCTGCGTGGTCATGGCGGGTTGCCTCCGGGGGATCCGATCGTGATGACACGATCCTAACTTGGACTTCGTCTAAGTCAACACTGGTCCTAATCTCGGAGCGTGACTTATTCTGGTCCCATGAGTGATCTGCTGGAGAGACTGCGCGGACGCGGCTGGCGGCTGACCTCACAGCGCCGCGTGGTGGCCGAGGTCCTCGACGGCGAGCACGTCCACCTCACCGCGGACGAGGTGCACGCCCGCGCCGCCGCCCGCCTGCCCGAGATCAGCCGCGCCACCGTCTACAACACGCTCGGCGAACTCGTCACCCTCGGCGAGGTGCTGGAGGTCGCCACCGACGGCCGCGCCAAGCGCTACGACCCCAACGCCCACCGCGCCCACCAGCACCTGATCTGCTCCGGCTGCGGCGCGATCCGCGACGTCCACCCGCACGGCGACCCGCTCGCCGCGCTCCCCGCGGCCGAACGCTTCGGCTTCGCCGTCACCACCGCCGAGGTCACCTACCGCGGCCTGTGCCCCGACTGCCGCGCCCGGCAAGACAGTTGACTACCCGCCGGGGCGCGCCCTACGCGCTCAGCTCGGCGTGCAGCGCGCCCAGCAGCCGCCCGGCCCGCTCCGCGACCTCGGCCGGCCCGTAGTCGATCGCCCGCCGGCACCAGTTCTCGGCCTGCACCGGCTCGCCCCGGCGCAGCGCCAGCAGCGCCAGCCGCAGCGCCGCCCGCCCGTGCCCGGCGTCGGCGGCCCGGGTGTACCAGAGCATCGCCTCCGCCTCGCTGTCCTGCCGGGCCAGCAGCAGCCCCAGGTTGAACGCGGCACTGCGGCTGCCCGCCTCGGCCGCCCGCCGGTACCAGCTCTCGGCGATCTCCAGCGCCCCGCGCTCGGCCGCCCGCACCCCCATCCGCACCTGGGCGCGGCGGTGCCCGGCGTCGGCCGCCAGCGCGTACCAGTGCTCGGCCTCGGCGTCCGCGTCCCCCCGCCGGTCCAGCACCGAGGCCAGCCGGAAGGCGCCCTCCGCCGAACCGCCGGCCGCCGCCTGCCGGTAGCGCTCCAGCGCGCCGGACAGGTTGCCGCGCTGCTCCTGGGCGACGGCCAGCTGCAGCGCCGCCTCGCCGTGCCCCTCGGCCGCCGCCCGCGCGTACCACTCCTGGGCCTGCCGCGCCTCGCCGCGCCCGGCGTGCAGCACGCCCAGGTTGAAGGCGCCGTCCACGCTGCCGGCCTCGGCCGCCTTGGAGAACCACGGCTCGGCACCGGACTCGTCGCCGCGCTGCAGCAGCACCACGGCCAGCGCGTTGCAGGCCTCCCGGTGCCCGGCGTACGCGGCCCGGCGGTACCACTGCTCGGCCTGCTGGTCGCGGCCGGTGCCGGCGCAGAGCAGGCCGAGGTTGAAGGCGCCGTTGTGGTCGCCCGCGTCCAGCGCGGTGCGGTACCAGTGCTCGGCGGCCTTGGCCTCGCCGCGGCTCGCGTGCAGGGCGCCGAGCGCGTTGGCGGCGTTGCCGTCACCGGCCTCGGCGGCCTCCTGCCACCACTCGGCGGCGGCGGCGACGTCACCGGAGTCGCGCAGCAGGAAGCCGAGCGCGCAGGCGGCCCGCGGCTCCCCGTTCTGCGCGGACTGCCGGTACCAGCGGGCGGCCTCCTCCAACAGCGCCCGGTCGGTGCGGGCCCGCTCCTCCAGCAGCACGCCCAGGCGCAGCGCGGCCCGGGCGTGGCTGCGGGCGGCGGCCGTGCGGTACCAGGCCTCGGCGGTCTCCTTGTCCCCGGCGGCCTCGCGCATCCGGGCCAGCCGGTAGGCGGCCTCGCGGTGCCCGGCGTCGGCGGAGACCTTGAACCAGCGCTCGGCCCGCACGTCGCGCCGGTGCTCCATCAGATCACCGAGGGCGTAGGCGCCCAGCGGGTGGCCGTGGTCGGCCGCGTAGTGCAGCCAGTACTCGGCGGCCTCCTCCTCGCCCTGGTCGCGCAGCTGCAGCCCGAGCGCGTGCGCGGCCGGGGCGCTGCCCGCCACCGCCGCGTGGCGCCACCACTGGCCGGCCTCGGCCCGGTGGCCCTGCTGGTGCAGCAGGACGCCCAGGTTGTTGGCGGCGGCCCGCACCCCGGCGGCCGCCGCGGCGCGCAGGTAGGGCTCGGCGTCCTCCAGGTCGCCGCGGCGCAGCAGCAGGGTGCCCAGGCGGCTCGCGGCGTCCGGGTCGCCGTCGTCGGCGGCCTGCCGGTGCCGGGCCTCCAGGGCGGCGGACTCCCGGGCGGCCAGCGCGGTCTCGAAGCTGGTCGGGTCCAGCCCGGCCGGGTCCAGCGCGGCGCCGGCCGGTGCCTCCTCGCCGCCCGCCCCGTACGGGCCCACCGCGGCGGAGAACTGCCGGGTGGAGACGTGCACGAGGCTGTCGGGCCCGGAGCCGCCGACCGCGGGGCGCTCGGACAGCCCGCTGGTGCGCTGGGCGGGCAGGGCTCCGGGACGGCTCTCGGGGCTCTCGGCGCTCTCCGCCCAGGCGTCGGTGTCCGCCTCGACGGCCGCACCGGACTTGGTGCCTGACTTGCCGATCAGCCTCATGCCGACTCCCGCTCCCCCAGAGTGTCGCGGCATCGTGCCCCGGCCGACGGCCGGGGGGACTCCCAGGAGAGGCGCCGGACCGGACGGCCCGTCAGCGGCCGTGCACCGTCCCCCATGTGTCCCATCGTCGCATCACCCGCTACCCGCGTACACCTGCCCCGGCCGAATTCGGGTGGGGCAGACCCGAAGCCGACGAAATTGCTTCGGCGCTTTGTCGATTTCCCGACACTCCCGCCCCACAAACCCCGGTGCCGTCCCCGTTGGCGACGGTCGATAGTACCGGAGCGGTTCCCGCCGCTTCCGGACGGAAACGTCCGGGTACGACAGAGGCCCGGAGGAATGATCCTCCGGGCCTCTGACACCGAGTAGCGGGGACAGGATTTGAACCTGCGACCTCTGGGTTATGAGCCCAGCGAGCTACCGAGCTGCTCCACCCCGCGTCGTTGATCAAACCTTAGCACGGTTTCGACGGGGCCCGACGCCACCGGCCCTGACCCCCGGCCACCGCGGCCATCACAGCCACCGCCCCCCGGGACGGCAGGAGCCCGGAAACGACAGAAGCCCGGAGGAATGATCCTCCGGGCTTCCTGCTACTGAGTAGCGGGGACAGGATTTGAACCTGCGACCTCTGGGTTATGAGCCCAGCGAGCTACCGAGCTGCTCCACCCCGCGTCGGTAAGAGAACCGTAGCACGGACGCGGGGTGGAACCAAAAACGGTCACCGCAGCTCAGCGGGGACTACGGGTGCGGACTGGCCGCCCCCGAGCCGGTCGGCGTCGCCGTCGGGGGCGCCGGCGGGGGCGCCGGCGCCTGGCCGCCCGCCCGGGCCGCCTCGGCCGCCTTCAAGGCGTCGCCGAGCGCCTTCTGGGCGTTGCCGTACGCCACCCAGTCGCCGTTCTTGAACGCGGTCTGGCTGTCGTTGTACGCCTTCTCCGCGTCCCCGAGCGCCTTCTGCAGCTCCGGCGAGATCGTCCCGCCCGGCGCCGGGGTGCCCGGCGCGGTGGGCGTCGGCGTGGGCGTGCTGCCGCCGCCGGGCGTCGTCCCGGTGCCCGGGGACGTCCCGGTGCCCGGCGTCACCCCGCCCTGGCTGGACGGCGCCACCGGCGTGGCCGGCGGGGCCTGACCGGCGAACAGCTTGCGCAGCGCGTCGTCCAGGGTGTTCTCGAACGCCACGTTGTCGTCCCCGTACACCGCCAGGACCTTCTGCAGCGTCGGGTACTTGGCGCCGCGTCCGCGCACGTACACCGGCTCGACGTTCAACAGCCCGCCGCCCACCGGCAGGGTCAGCAGGTTGCCGTACTCCAGCTCGGTGTCACCGCCGCTCTTCAACGCGAAGATCTGGTTCGCCACCTCCTGGCGGGAGTTGAACTTCGACTGCACCAGGCCGGGGCCGGGGGCGCCGCTCTCGCCGGTCATCTTGAGGATGCGGATCTTCCCGTAGTCGTCCCCGGGGTCCGCGTTGACGGCCATGAAGGCCGCCAGGTTCGGCCGCTGGTTGGGCACGAAGGTGCTGGTCAGCGAGAAGCTCGCGGCCTGGGCGTCCGGCATCCGCACCGTCACGTAGTACGGCGGCTGGACCTGCTTGGTGTCACTGGTCGGGTCCACCGGGACCTGCCAGATGTCACTGCCGTTGAAGAAGGAGTTGGCGTCCGTCACGTGGTACTGGCCGAGCAGGTCGCGCTGCACCTTGAACATGTCCTGCGGGTAGCGCAGGTGCGGCAGCAGCGTCGCCGGGATGTCCGCCTTCGGCTCCACCGTGCCCGGGAAGGCCTTCATCCAGGTCTTGAGGACCGGGTCCTTCTCGTCCCACTGGTAGAGCTTCACCTCGCCGGTGTAGGCGTCCACCGTGGCCTTGACCGAGTTGCGGATGTAGTTGACCTGGTTGGCGGCGGTCAGCAGCTCACCGCGCTGGTTGGTCAGCGAGTCCTTGGTCGCCGTGCCCAGCGTCGTCTTCGACGAGAACGGGAAGCCGTCCGAGGTGGTGTAGCCGTCCACGACCCACACCACGTGGCCGTCCTGCACCACCGGGTACGGGTCGGCGTCGATCGACAGCCACGGCGCGACCTTCTCCACCCGCTCCTTGGGCGTCCGGTTGTAGATCACCTTCGCGCCGTCGGTGATCGCCCCCGCGTACAGCATCTGCGGCTCGGCGAAGCGCACCGCGTACGCGGCCCGGGTGATCGGGTTGTCCAGCGAGACACCGCTGTCACCGGTGTACGTGTACTCCACGTTCTGACCGGTCTTGACGTCGGTGTAGTCGATCTCCTTGTTCGAGCCGCCGACGATCGAGTACGTCGTCGTCTTCTCGCCGTAGTAGATCCGCTGCTCGTAGTCGCCCAGCGCACCCGTGGCCGGCAGGCCGGACTCGGTGAACACCGGCCCGCCCTTGTCGTCGACCTGGTTGCCCTTGGCCAGCGCCGCGCCGTAGCCGTGGGTGTACTTGAAGTGGTCGTTGATCCAGTTCCGCTGCACCCCGTTGAGGTCCAGCTCGCGCAGGCCGATCACGGTGTCCTGCTTGCCCGTGGGCGTGCTGTAGCGGTCCACCGAGAGGGTGCTCGGGAACGCGTAGTAGTTGCGCTGCTGCTCCAGCGACTGGAAGGTCTGCGACACGATGTTCGGGTCCAGCAGCCGCACGTCCGCGATGGTCTGCGCGTCCGGCTTCAACGCGTCACCCGTGGTCGAACCCTGCGGGCTGTACGGGGTGGTCTGCGCGTCCGCGATCCCGTACGCCTGCCGGGTCGCGTCGATGTTCTTCTGGATGTACGGCGTCTCCTTGGCCTGCTCGTTCGGCTTGACCTGGAACTGCTGCACGATCGCCGGGTACAGCCCGCCGATCAGCACCGCCGACAGCACCATCAGCCCCAGCCCGATCAGGGCCGGCGCCCAGGTGCGGCGGATCGGGGTCAGGAAGAACAGCACCGCGCAGATGATCGCGACGAAGAACAGGATCGTCTTCGCCGGCAGGAACGCGTTGGCGTCCACGTAGCGCAGGCCGGTCCAGCCCGAGACGCCCTTGTAGGCGCCGGTCTTCACCGCCAGCGCGTACCGGTCCAGCCAGTACGCCACCGCCTTCAACAGCACGAACACGCCCAGCAGCACCGCCAGGTGCCCCTGCGCGCCCGCGCTCGCCCGGCGGCCCGGGCCCTGCAGCCGCAGCCCCCCGTACAGGTAGTGCACCAGCGCCGAGGTCAGCAGCGAGACGATCACCGCGCTGAACGCGAAGCCCAGCACGAACTCGTAGAACGGCAGGTCGAAGGCGTAGAACGAGACGTCCATGCCGAACTGGGCGTCCTTCTCACCGAAGGACGTCGCGTTCGTCCACATCAGCCAGGTCCGCCACTGGCCGGACGCCGCCGCGCCCGCCACCAGGCCGATCACCAGCGAGACCCCGATCAGCGCCCAGCGCTTGAACGGCGCCAGGCCCGCCCGGTAGCGGTCCAGGCTCTGCTGCTCCACCGACATCGCCGACAGCGGCGGCCGCAGCCGGTGCGCCAGCCACACGTTGAAGCCGACGATCACCGCCATCAGCAGGCCGAAGACCCCGAACAGCCCGACCTTCGTCCACAGCTGGGTGGTGAACACCGAGGAGTAGCGCACCGACCTGAACCACAGCCAGTCCGTCCAGAACCCGGCGAACATGACGAACAACAGGAACAGCACCGCGAGTACGCCCAGGGTCAGCAGGGCCACCCGCGCCCGCCGGGAGGGCGGGCCCACCCTCCGCCGGAAACCCGGCCCTGAGCGTTCCGGCATCTGGAATACCACGGTGGCACCTCAGCTGTGTCGTCTGGAATCGGTCGGTCGTCAGAGCAACTTAACCAGTCTTCGACCGAGTTCCCATCGTTAGCAGACGGTTACGACGCCGTTCCCCCGCAACCCCCCGCGGCCCCGCCCCGATACCCCGCCCCCGGCCCCCCGGGGCCGCCCCGGCGAGCGGGCGCCGCCCGGCGTGTGAGGATTGAGTCATGTCCGACGCGCCTGATCTGAACAACTCCCCCGACGACGTCTCCAAGCTCCCCGCCGCCACCCCCCTCACCCGGGCCGCGCTGGAGATCGACGAGTACGCCGCCACCCTCGGCTGGGACCTCCCGGCCCGGCTGTTCGCCCTGGTGGACAGCGCCGCCCTGCGCAAGGCCGACCCGCGCATCGCCAAGCAGCTCGGCCTCGCCGACAGCGACCAGCCCGGCCTCACCCCGGTCGAGCAGGACGAACTCCCGGCCGGCATGGAGCTCGACAAGTTCCTCGGCACCATCGCCTGGCCCGACGCGGTGGCCGGCTGCGCCCTGGTCGTCGAGCGGCTGATGCTGCCGCCGGGCGCCGAGCAGTCCCGCCCGCGCGGTGCCAGCGACGCCCAGCTCGCCGAGTGGGTGGCCAACCACCCCAAGCGCGAGGAGGTGCGGATCACCGCCGCGGTGCTGCGCGACGGCAAGAAGGAGATCGCCCTGCGGCTGCGCTCCAAGGACGTCGCCCGCGAGGTGCTGACCGGCCCGGACCTGGTGCCCGGCCTGACCGACGCGCTGCTGGCGACCTTCTCCTGACCCCCGCTCCCGCCCCCGCCGAGGCCCCGCCTAGCGGGGGCAGGACGGCAGCGCCGAAGCCTGCCCGGAGCGGATCTGCTCCAGCGACTTGAGCGCGCCGTCCAGAGTGTCCGTCTTGATCAGGGTCAGCCCGGACGGCACGTTCTTGGTGGCCTCGGCGCAGTTCGAGGCCGGGGTGAAGAAGTACTCGGCCCCGGCGTCCCGGGCGGCGATCAGCTTCATCGATATCCCGCCGATCGGGCCGACCTTGCCGTCGTCGTCGATGGTGCCGGTGCCCGCGACGAACTTGCCGCCGGTGAGGTCGCCGCCCGGGGTGAGCTTGTCGACGATGCCGAGCGAGAACATCAGCCCGGCGCTCGGGCCGCCGACGTCCTGCAGGCCGATGTCGATCTGGAACGGGTAGGTGTGCCGGATCCCGGTGCCGATGCCGACCACGGCGAGCTCGGCCCGCTCGGCCGGCGCCTTCGGGTCGAGGTCCTTCGCCCGGACGGTCGGCACGGTGACGTCGGTCCTCGTCCCCGGGGTGGCGGAGCCGTTGCCGGAGGTGTCCTTGGCCCGCGGCACCACGGTGAAGACCACCGACTCGCCGGGCTTGTGCTTGGTGACGGCGGCGACCACCTGGTCCACCGAGTCGACGGCGGCGCCGTCCACCGCGACGATCTGGTCCCCCGCGTGCAGCCGACCCTCGGCCGGGGCCCCCGCGGTGACCGACTTCACGATCAGCTCGTTGCCGACCGGGACGCCCAGCTGCTTGAGCGCGGCGGTGCGGGCGCTGTCCTCGGAGGAGGCGAACTCCTCGGCGTTCTGCTTCTTGGCGTCGGCGTCCGACTGCCCCTTGGGGTAGACGTTGTCGTGCGGCACCACCAGCACGTCGTCCCGCATCCAGCCGACCACCGCATTGACCAGGCTGGGCTCGTACTTGGCGCCGGTGACCTGGACGGTGGTCATGTTGAGGTGACCACTCGTCCGGTACGAGTCGTGGCCGGTGATGGTGATCACCGGCTTGCCCCCCTGCTCGCCGAGCGTGTTGTACGTCGGGCCCGGGCTCATCTCCGTGTACGGCACCTTCATCAGCACCGAGACGCAGAGCAGCGCTATGAGCAGCAGGGTGGCAGCGAGCATCGTCGCGGAGCGGCGTGGCATGCCTCGACAGTACGGGACGCCCGTGACGCGGCGCCCGCCGGGCTACCGGCCGGAGGGCTCCCCGGGGGCGGCCGAGCCCGCGGTGGTCCGTTCCATCGCGGCCATGAAGCGCCGGTGCTCGGCGAGCGAGGCCGGATCGCCGGTGGCCCTCGGGGCCCGCTGGGCCCACCCCGCCCAGGCGGCCGCGACCAGGACGGCGACAACCGGAATGATCAGCCAGGCGAGCGCACCCATGTCAGTACTCCCAGCTCCTCGGGTCTATGAGCAGATTAACCACTCCGGCGGACAACGCGGCCGGCGCCATCCGGGTTACGGGACGGCCGATCGGCTCACTTCCAGGGAGTATCCGGCGCCCCCGGCCGGACCCGTTCGGGTGAGGCCGCGGCGCGCCTGCCCGGAAGGACGTGCTCCGTGTGCGGGCGGTTGCACCGCGCCCGCGCGGACGGACGGCCGCTCACCGCCCCGGGACCGGGAGCCCGGTCAGCAGCTCCCGGCGCCGACCCACTCCTCCTCGCCGTCGGCGAAGACCTGGTGCTTCCAGATCGGCACCTCGTGCTTGAGGTCGTCGATCAGCCGGCGGGCGGCCGCGAAGGCCTCACCGCGGTGGGCGCAGGAGACGGCGACGATCACGGCCTTGTCGGTGATCTCCAGCCGGCCCACCCGGTGCACCGCGGCGAGCGCCCGTACCGGGAAGTCCGCGACGACCTTCTCGGCGATCCGGCGCATCTCCGCCTCGGCGGTGGGGTGGCAGCTGTACTCCAGCGCGGAGACCGACTTGCCGCCGTCGTGGTCCCGGACCGTCCCGACGAAGACGGTGGTGCCGCCGGCCGCGTCGTCGCCGACCGCCTCGTACACCTCGTCCAGCGAGAGCGGGGTGTCGCGGATGGCGAGCAGGCGGATGGGGTCGTGGTTCTCGGACATGACCCCATGATTCCTCATCGGGGGCCGATCGGGGCAAGGGTCTTCCGCATCACGATTTCGAAATTTCGCATCGTGAGAACCAGTGCCCGCGGGCGGCACCTCCGAGCGTCACCTCCGGGCGGCGCCCCGGCAGCGGGACCCCGACAGCATCGACTCGGAAGCGGTGACTCGGAAGCGGCTCAGAAGCGGCGGCTCAGAAGCGGCGCCGCTTGCGGGCCCGGCGCACCAGCGCCGCCGTACCGACCAGCGCCACCGTCGCCCCGGCCGCCCCCAGACTGGTCGCGGCCTCCTTGCCGCCCAGCCGGCGCCCCGCCACCGCGTGCTTGCCCGACACCTGCGCCAGCAGCTCGGCCAGCACCTGCTCGTTGGTGAACTCCGGACGCCAGCCCGCCTCGTGCAGCCTGCTCCCGGACACCACCCACGGGTACATCGTGTACGCCAGGTCGCCCGCCGGCGCCGGGGTCAGCCCCAGCCGGTGCAGCCGCGCCGCGGTGCCGAGCGCCAGCGCCGCCGGCAGCTCCATCCGCCGGATCCCCGACAGCCGCTCCACGTCCTCCTGCTCCAGCCAGCCGTCGCAGCCGACCGTCACCTCGCCCTCCACCAGGCCCAGCGCCGCGTACTCCAGCGCCGCCGCCAGGTCGTCGACGTGACAGAACTGCCAGCAGGGGCGCGAACCGGCCACCACCAGCAGCCGGGGCGCCTCGAAGTGCCGGGTCAGCACGGTGTCCACACCGGGGCCCACCACCACGGCCGGGCGCAGCACCGTCACCTGCAGCCCCGGGTGGGCGCGCGGCGCCCGCCGGGCCAGCCGCTCGATCTCCAGCAGGTCCCCGACCAGCGAGGCCTCCTCGGTCGCCCGCAGCTCCGAGTCCTCGGCCAGCGGCACCTCGTTGTCGGCCAGCGCGCCGTAGACCATCGCGGAGGTGCACAGCACCACCCGGTGCACCCCGGCGGCCGCCGCCGCGGTCAGCACCGTCTGGGCGCCGCGCACGTTGTAGGCGCTGCGGGCCCGCGGATCGGACTCCATGCCGAAGTCCATCGCCAGGTGCACCACCACGTCGACCCCGGCCAGCCGCTCGGCCACCGCAGGGTCCCGCACGTCCAGGACCCGCCACTGCACGCCCGGGACCTCACCGCGGCGGTCGTCCACCGCCAGCACCCTGCGCACGTGCGGGGAGGCCACCAGCCGGGCGGCGACCCGCTCGCCCAGCACCCCCGCCGCACCGGTCACGGCCACGGTCAACGGCCGCCCGCCGTAGGCTGGAGGCGGCGACGCCGTGGCGTCCGGATCGTCCTCTCCAGCGGTCAGCCCAGAGCGAACGTCCGAAGGCGGGGAACTCACCGGCCATCCTCCACGGTTAGCTTATGTGCGTACGGACGTGTGTCACGTACGTCCATCCTGCCCGAGGCGAAGGCCCGGCGGTGCACCCGGCGCGGGCCTGGCCCTCGGGAGCCGCCCACGAGTCCCCCGCTCCACCGGAGACCCGGGCGGACCGCACTGCCCGCCACACCCGTATGACGGCCGACCGGATCGAGGACCCCGTGAGCGACCTTCCCTTCGGATTCGGCGTTCCCCCCGAGGAGCCCGAGGACGGCAAGGCCAAGCCCGACGACGCGCAGAAGAAGAAGGAGCAGGGCCAGGAAGGCACCGGCGGCGCCCAGCCGTTCGGCTTCGGAACCGGCAACCCCTTCGGCGCGATGTTCGGCCTGCCCGGCACCCCGGGCGGCCCCGGCGGCGCCGGAGCCGACAACCCCTTCGCCGCCATGTTCGGCGGCCTGAACCCCGGCGACCTCGGTGCCGCCTTCCAGCAGCTCGGCCAGATGCTCTCCTTCGAGGGCGGCCCGGTGAACTGGGAACTCGCCCAGAACATCGCCCGGCAGAGCGTCGTCGCCGAACCCGCCGAGGGCAAGAGCAAGGACCGCTCGGTCGGCGACGCCGAACGCTCCGCCGTCGTCGAGGCCGTGCGCCTGGCCGACCTCTGGCTCGACGGTGTCACCGAGTTCCCCTCCGGCGCCGGCACCGCCGTCGCCTGGAGCCGCGCCGAGTGGATCGAAGCCACCCTCCCGGTCTGGAAGGACCTCGTCGACCCGGTCGCCGAGCGGGTCGGCAACGCCATGGGCGGCGTCCTGCCCGAGGAGATGCAGGCCATGGCCGGCCCGCTGATGGGCATGATGCGCTCCATGGGCGGCGCCATGTTCGGCACCCAGATCGGCCAGGCGCTCGGCGCCCTGGCCGGCGAGGTCGTCGGCTCCACCGACGTCGGCCTGCCGCTCGCCCCGGCCGGCAAGGCCGCCCTGCTCCCGCAGAACGTCGCCGAGTTCGGCGAGGGCCTGAACGTGCCCGCCGACGAGGTCCGGCTCTACCTCGCCCTGCGCGAGGCCGCCCACCAGCGCCTCTTCGCCCACGTCCCGTGGCTGCGGGCCCACCTGCTGGGCGCCGTCGAGGCCTACGCGCGGGGCATCAAGGTCGACACCTCCCGCATGGAGGAACTCGTCGGCCAGCTCGACCCGAGCAACCCGGAGGCCCTCCAGGAGGCACTGGCCGGCGGCCTCCTCCAGCCCGAGGACACCCCCGCGCAGAAGGCCGCGCTCGCCCGCCTGGAGACCGCGCTCGCCCTGGTCGAGGGCTGGGTCGACGCCGTCGTGCACGCCGCCGCCGAACCCCACCTGCCGCAGGCCGGCGCGCTGCGCGAGACCGTCCGCCGCCGCCGCGCCGCCGGCGGGCCCGCCGAACAGACCTTCGCCACCCTGGTCGGCCTGGAACTGCGCCCGCGCCGCCTGCGCGACGCCGCCCGGCTCTGGGCGCTGCTCGCCGACGCCCGCGGCGTCGAGGGCCGCGACGCGCTCTGGGAGCACCCCGACATGCTGCCCACCGCCGCCGACCTGGACGACCCGGACGCCTTCGTGCACCGCGGCAGCGGCGACCTGGAGGGCGGCTTCGACTTCGACGCCCTCGACAAGCTGCTCGGCGAGGCCGCGGCCGGCAAGCCCGACCTCACCAAGAACGACCCGCCCCAGGGCGAATCGCCGAAGGGCGACGCTCCGAAGGGCGACCAGGACGGCACCGACGGAAAGGGCGAGCCCACCGCATGACGGCCACCGGGACGGGCACGTCCACCCTCCACGCGGACGCCGTCCGCACCCTGACCGACTGGCGGCCCGCCGACCAGGACCAGGAACAGCTGCGCCTCGACTACCTCGCGCACCTCGCCGAGCAGCCCGAGGGCCTCTACCGGTCCTGCCTGCCCGCCCACATCACCGCGAGCGCGGCGGTCGTCGACCCCTCCGCCGGGCGAGTGCTGCTCACCCTGCACCCCAAGGTCGGCATCTGGCTGCAGATGGGCGGGCACTGCGAGCCCGGCGACGCCGACCTCGCCTCCGCCGCCCTGCGCGAGGCCGTCGAGGAGTCCGGCATCCCCGACCTCACCCTGCTGCGGCAGGACGGCGTGCCCGTCCCCGCCAAGCTGGACCGCCACCAGGTCCGCTGCACCGGCAAGGACCAGCCGGAGAACACCCACCTGGACGTCCAGTACATCGCGCTGGCCCCGGCCGGGGCCCAGGAGCTGATCAGCGAGGAGTCGCTGGACCTGCGCTGGTTCGACTACGACCGGCTGCCGGAGCTGACCGACCACTCGGTGCGCGACCTCGTCGCCCGGGCCCGGCGGCTCACCGCCTGACCGACCGAAGTGCGACACGAAGAGGGGGCGCGGACCTTACGGTCCGCGCCCCCTCTCGTCGTCCACCCTCACCCGCAGGAAGCCCCCGGATCCGACCCCGGACCCTCCCCCGGACCCGGCGCGCCGTGCCGGGCCCCCGGAATGTGCGGCAGCCGGGCCGCCGACACCACACCCTCCAAGTAGCCGCGAGCCCGCTCCGTCCGCGGATAGGCCTCCAGCAGCGCCCAGAACGCCGGACCGTGGTCCGGCACCAGCAGGTGCGCCAACTCGTGCAGCAGCACGTAGTCCAGCACGTACTCCGGCATGCCCTGCAGCCGGTGCGACAGCCGGATCGTCCCCTCGCTGGGAGTGCACGAACCCCACCGCGAATTCTGGTTGGTCACCCAGCGGACCTGCACCGGCTGGGCCCGACCCTCCAGGTAGGCCGCCGACAGCTCCCGGGCCCGTGACATCAGGGCGTCGTCCCCGAGGATCCGCCGACGCTCCTGGGCCGCGAGCTTCTCCAGCATCTGCGCGACCCAACGCTGCTCCTCGGCGTGCGACATCCGGGCCGGGATCAGCACGACGGTGCGGTCGCCCTCGCGGTAGGCGGAGACCGTACGGCTGCGCCGGGCGCTGCGCCGCACCTCGACCCGGCTGCGGTCGTGCGCCTCCGGGGGCACCGCCCCGGCGGGCGGGTACTGCGGCCTCGCCTGCTGCTTGTCGTGCGGCTTCTCGCGCTGCTTCTCGTCCGGGCGCCCGCGCGTGCTCGGCGCCGCCATCTGCGACCCGGACGCTGCACGGGCACGCCGACGCGACGCCGGTGGATGGGAGTCCCGCTCGGCTGCCATGGCACACGACGTTACCCGGTACCACTGACAGAAGTCCGGTGCCGTGGCCGAAATCTTTCATGGAGCGATCGGGAACGAAAGGCCGACGGAGGGTGTCCGGAAACCGACGCCCGGAAGGATGGGCAGTTATCCACAGGGCTCGCGAACAGATGGTCTGATCATGCGCCCGGTCCTGTGGATAACTTTCCGCACGCCCCCGCCGCCATGGGGCATGCTGCGGTCAGCCGTCCGGAAACGATCGGAAGGGAGACCACCGTGCGCCTCATGCTCAAGCCCGCGCTGTCCCGCAGCTGGCGGGACTCCGAGACCCTGCAGTTCGGTACCGTCACCCGGTTCGCCGGGGTGCTCGGCAACGCCGACAAGACGCTGTGCGAGTTCCTCGACCTGCTCGACGGGACGCGCGAACGACCCGAGCTCCTCTCCGCCGGCGAACGGATCGGGCTCGGCCGCGAGCCCACCGACACCCTGCTGAGCGAACTGGAGGAGACCGGGCTGCTGGACGACGCGGAGGCGACCGGCCGGGCGCTGTCGCACTTCCCCCGGCCCCACCAGGACGTCCTCGGGCCCGACCTCGCCTCGCTCTCCCTGGTCCACTCCGGGCCCGGCGCCGCACCGGCCGTCCTGGTCCGGCGCGCCAGGGCCAGGATCGAGGTGCGCGGCGCGGGCCGGGTCGGCGCGGCCGTGGCGGCCGTGCTCGCCGCCGGCGGCGCCGGCACCGTCACCGTGGCCGACAGCGGCCGGGTCCGGCCCGACGACTGCTCCCCCGCCGGGCTGCCGCCTTCGGACATCGGGCGGCTGCGCTCAACGGTCGCCCGGGAGGCGGTGCAACGCGCCACCGGCCGCCCGCTGGCCCCGGTGCCCCGCCCCAAGAGCGACGACCCACCGCCCGACTTCGTGGTCCTCGCACCCCGGGACGGCAGCGCCGCCTTCGCGGGCGGAACGTACGAGGCTCGGCTGCTGCTCCGGGCCGGGGTGCCGCACCTGTACGTGGGCGTGGTCGAGGAGTTCGGCATCGTCGGGCCGCTGGTGATCCCCGGGCGGTCGGCCTGCGGGCACTGCCTGGTACTGCGCCGGGAGGACGAGGACACCGCCTGGCCGCGGGTCCTCGCCCAGCTGGCGGACGACGGCCCGGGCCGGGCCCGCACCCCGGCCTGCGACACGGCGCTGGCCACGGCCGTCGCCGGACTGGCGGCGCTGCACGTCCAGGTGTACCTGGACGGCGGCCGACCGCCGAGCGTCGACGGCTGGTGCGAGATCTCCGCGGGCGACGGCATGCCCCGCCGCCTGCGGCTCCGAGGACACCCGGACTGCGGCTGCCTGTGGCAACCGCTGCCGCCGGGCTGAGACGCGAGGAGGACAGGAGGTACGAGGAACGCACCGGGCACGGGCCCGGGCGGCTGCGGGGCTCAGCAGCCACCCGACCCGACGCCCGGGGCCGACACGGGCAAGACGCCCGGCCAAGTGAGCCCATGGCCAAGTGAGCCCATGGCCCGGGGGGGGGGTGGGGGGGGGGGGGGGGGGGGGGAGGGGGGGGGGGGGGGGGGGGGGGGGGGGGGGGGGGGGGGGGGGGGGGGGGGGGGGGGGGGGAAGGT
>NZ_JBVIWC010000007.1:295707-334694 GCF_055594965.1 Kitasatospora sp. NPDC040550
TCCTCTCCACACCCGCCGCCTCTCGACACCCGCCCCCCCCCCCCCCCCACCCACCCACCCCCCCTCCCCCTCCCCCCCCCCCCCCCCTCCCCCCCCCCCCGGGCCGGAAGAGAGCGGGAGCCGCTGGTCCGAGGGACGGGGCGAGCGCGAGGTGTGGGTGGGTGGGCAGGCGGCGGGTGAGGTGGGAGGAGGAGGGTGGGGGGCGGGGGGGGGAGGGGCGGGCCCCCGGAGTGTCGACGGAGCGAAGCCCCGAAAGCCCCCCACGAAATACCACCGGGCCAGGCCCGCGAACCGGGCACAATGGCGTATGTGATGGTGGGCCGTCCGGCGTCGGGGGGCCAGGGGAATGGAGGCCCGGGTGAGCGATCTTCCGCGCAAGGCAGTGACCCGAACGGCACGGCTCGCCGCCCTGCCGTTGGGCATAGCCGGTCGCGCCACGCTCGGACTGGGCAGGCGCATCGGCGGCCGGTCCGCCGAGGTGGTGACGGCCGAGCTCCAGCAGGCCACCGCCGACCAGCTGTTCAAGGTGCTGGGCGAGCTCAAGGGCGGGGCGATGAAGTTCGGGCAGGTGCTGTCCGTCTTCGAGGCCGCGCTGCCCGAGGAGGTCGCCGGTCCGTACCGGGCGGCGCTCACCAAGCTGCAGGACGCCGCTCCGCCGATGCCCGCCGCCAAGGTGCACACCGCGCTGGCCGAGCGGCTCGGGGAGGGCTGGCGGGAGCTGTTCCTGGAGTTCGACGACCGTCCGGCGGCGGCCGCCTCGATCGGCCAGGTGCACCGCGCGGTCTGGCACGACGGCAGACGGGTCGCCGTCAAGGTGCAGTACCCGGGGGCGGGCGACGCCCTGCTCGCCGATCTCTCCCAGCTGTCCCGGGTGGCCTGGCTGCTCGGCCCGCTGATCCCCGGGCTGGACATCAAGCCGCTGATCACCGAGCTGCGGGAGCGCGTCTCGGAGGAGCTGGACTACGAGCTGGAGGCCCAGGCCCAGCGCCGGCACGCCGAGGAGTTCGCGGGGGACCCGGACATCGTGGTGCCGGTCGTGGTGGCGCAGGCCGACCAGGTGCTGGTCACCGAGTGGATGGACGGCACCCCGCTGTCCGAGGTGATCGCGAACGGCACCCAGGAGGAGCGCGACCGCGCCGGGCAGCTGCTGGCCCGGTTCCTGTTCGCGGGCCCGTCGCGGACGGGGCTGCTGCACGCGGACCCGCATCCGGGAAACTTCCGGCTGTTGAAGGACGACGGCCCGGTCGGGGGCTGGCGGCTGGGCGTGCTGGACTTCGGCACCGTGGATCGGCTGCCGGGCGGGCTGCCCGCGCCGATCGGGGCCTCGCTGCGGATGGCCCTGGCCGGCGACGCGGCGGGCGTGCTCACGATGCTGCGCGAGGAGGGCTTCGTGAAGCCCTCGATCGAGCTGGACCCGGATGCGGTGCTGGACTACCTGCTGCCGATCATCGAGCCGGCGGCGGTGGACGGCTTCCACTTCACCCGGGCCTGGATGCGGGCCCAGGCGGCCCGGATCGCCGATCCGCGTTCGCCCGCCTACAACCTGGGCAAGCAGCTGAATCTGCCGCCCTCGTACCTGCTGATCCACCGGGTGACGCTGAGCACCATCGGGGTGCTGTGCCAGTTGGGCGCGAAGGCACCGTTCCGCGCCGAGATGCTGGAGTGGCTGCCCGAGTTCTCCGGTGAGCGCCCCGCGAAGCCGGCCGGGCGAGGCGGCCCGGCCGAGCCCGCGAAGCGCACCACGTCCGCCAAGCCCACCCAGGCCGCGAAGGCCGCGAAGCCCACCAAGCCCGCTCGCGGCTGAGTCGGCCGCCCGCGGGCGGCGCCGCGAACAGCACAACGGCCGCAGGCCGCTCCCCGCGAACGGGGGGCGGCCTGCGGCACGACGGGGGTCGGTCGGATCGGCGGCGAACCGCCGGTGCCGGCGCTACATCAGCGCGACGGCGAGCGCCTTGCGGGCGCGCAGCGAGGCCCGCTCGGCCCGCTGCCGGAGCTTGCGGGCCCGGACGACCCGGCTGACGAGGCGTTGTTCCTCGGCCTCGTGGAGCCTGTCTTGCATATGGGCACGGGCCAGGGATTCATGCAGGAGTTGCATTTCGAGGGTCCTGTTCTGGATCTGAAGTTCGGTGGTCTGCTCTGCGCGGACGGTCGGATCGATGGCGGCGGGGGTCATGTGGTGGTCCTGCTCGTGGTGCGTGCTCGGGAATGGGACGGTGCGGGCTGCTGCGTCGGCCTTGGCGGCGGCGATGCGTACGGATCGCCGCAGGGCGCTGTCCAGCGGGGGCTGCTCTCCCCGGCGGATTGCCCTGGCGTCGTGGGCGGGGTTCACGCCATGACCTCGGTCTTGCGCGGACGCCCACGCGGCCGCTTGCGGGCCACGACGACACCCTGGACGAACAGCTCGCCACCCCAGACGCCCCACGGCTCGCGCCGCTCCAGGGCGCCCGCGAGGCAGGCCTCCTTCACCGGGCAGGTGCCGCAGAGGGACTTCGCGTACTCGACGTCGGCGGGCGTCTCGGCGAAGAAGACCTCGGGGTCGAAGGCGCGGCAGGGGATGGGGAAACCGAGCGCCTCGGCCTGCTCGATCGAGTTGAGCTGCATGAACGGAACCTCCGGAGGGTCGGCCTGGTCGGCCTTGGTGATCTGGCTTGTCGGCGGTACGGACGGGATGGGCGGCGTGATGACCGTGGACACTGTGGGCGTCTTCCTCGTCTTCTCAGTGGTTCCGGCCCAGTGGACTGGTGGTGCTGGGCCGGAGGCCCCGGGGGGCCTGGGGGGTCTTGCGTACCGGACAAAACAGAAGGGCCGCGGATCCCGGTGTGACGGGTTCCGCGGCCCTGGAGGTGCCGACCTGAGGCTGGCTCAGGTTCGTTCTCTCCAGGGTTCAGGCCCGCGGAAGGCCCGCATCCGGATGGCCTCGGCGCCGATAAAGGCGGCCTTGGCCTGGTTGATCTGCTGCTCGTTCTGCTTCTGGGCGTTTCCGGCACCGATGACCTGCGCATAGTCGCCATGCATGGCGGCGATGACTACTGCCTTCGGTGCCTGGAGCGGTCGCTCGTCGCACTCGGGGCGCGACGTGCCGACCTGCGCCCAGCCACGGGACAGACCGGTCTCGACGAGGGTGCCTTCGACACTCCTGCCGCCCGTGAGGCACAGATCAGTGTGTCCAAGACCACTGACAGCGGAGGCGACGGAGACACCGGTGGTGTCGAGACCCAGACCGGTTCCACCGAGCTCGGCGAGCGCCCGCAGACGGGCGGCACGCAGGGAGGCAGCGACAACGGTCTGGCCAGTCATTTTGGTGATCATGATGTTTCCCACTGTCTTCGCCTCCTCTCGGCGTCTCGCGGAGCCTGGTTTCCCTGGCTCCGAATGTTCGGATGTCTGTCTCGGTGAAGCTGGTGAAGCTGTGTGGCGTGGGGAAACGGCACAGGTTTCACCCCGTGCGACCGCGTCCCCTTGACCGCTCCGGCAGGCTATTGCGCTCCCGGTATGCCGCGCAAACTATTTTTCACGCGAGTTCACGCGACGCCATCGACGGCGCGGTCCGCGCGACGTTCCGCGGCGGTTGCGAAGTCCCCCGAGCAGTCCCCTGGACCGCGCCCGTGCCGGCTCACGCCGGATCGACCGGACCGTCGTCCTCGACGCCGTCCGGATCCTCCTCGGGCTCCTCCCCCGCGCACAACGAGAGCACGGCGGCCCCGTACTTGTCCAGCTTCATGGCGCCGACCCCCGAGATCAGGGCCAGTTCCTGCCGGTTCGCGGGCACGTCCTCGGCGATCGCCATCAGTGTCGCGTCGGTGAACACCACGTACGCCGGGACGCCCTGCCCCTTGGCCTGCGCGGCCCGCCAATCGCGCAGGCGTTCGTAGAGCGCCTCGTCCATCGTGGACGGGCAGTCCTCGCAGCGGCGCAGCTTGCGTTCGACGGCGTCGGTGAGCGCCTTGTCGCAGACCCGGCACGTGACCGGGCCGCGGACCCGCCGGGCGGCGGAGCGCTCGCCGGCCTCGACGCTCCCCCGCCCGCCGCGCGCGCCGCCGCGTGCGCCCGGGGCGCTGGAGCCGGGGCGCAGCCCGTCCATGAAGCGGCTGGGCTTGCGGGAGGCGCGGCCGCCCGGGGAGCGGGAGAGGGCCCAGGAGAGGCTGAGGTGCTTGCGGGCGCGGGTGACGCCGACGTAGAGGAGGCGGCGTTCCTCCTCGATCTGTTCGTCGGTCTTGGCGTAGATGATCGGCAGGGTGCCCTCGGTGAGGCCGACGAGGTAGACGGCGTCCCATTCGAGGCCCTTGGCGGCGTGCAGGGAGGCGAGGGTGACGCCTTCGACGGCGGGGGCGTGCTGGGCGGCGGCGCGGGCGTCGAGTTCGGCGACGTAGGCGGCGAGGTCGGTGTCCAGGCCTTCGGCGGTGCGGGTGCGCTCGAACTCCTCGGCGAGCCGGACGAGGGCGGCGAGGGATTCCCAGCGGTCGCGGACGGCGCCGGAGCCGGCGGGCGGTTCGGGGGTGAAGCCGCGGCTGGCGAGGACGGCGCGGACCTGGCCGGCCAGGTCGGGGGCGCCGGCGGTGAGGGGGTCGGCGGCGGCGCGGGCGGCGCCGCGCAGCAGGACGCCGGCGTCGCGGACCTCGGGGCGTTCGAAGAAGCGTTCGGCGCCCTTGAGCTGGTAGGGGACGCCGAGGTCGGCGAGGGCCTGTTCGTAGACCTCGGACTGGCCGTTGGTGCGGAACAGGACGGCGATCTCGCTGGCGCGCACGCCGGCGGCGATGAGGTCCTTGATCCGGCGGGCGGTGGTCTCGGCCTCGGTGGGTTCGTCCTCGTACTCGGTGTAGACGGGTTCGGGGCCGGCCTCGCGCTGGGAGACGAGTTCGAGGCGGTGGCGGGCGGCCTCGCCGCGGGCCTGGGAGAGCAGTCCGTTGGCGAGGTGGACGACCTGGGGGGTGGAGCGGTAGTCGCGGACGAGTTTGACGACGGTGGCCTCGGGGTGGCGGCCGCGGAAGTTGAGCAGGTAGTCGGGGGTGGCGCCGGTGAAGGAGTAGATGGTCTGGCTGGCGTCGCCGACGACGCACAGGCTGGCGCCGCCGCCGTCGCCGGTCCACCGGTCGAGCAGGCGCTGCTGGAGCGGGGAGACGTCCTGGTACTCGTCGACGGTGAAGTGCCGGTACTGGCTGCGGACCTGGTCGGCGATGTCGGGCCGGTCCTCCAGGATGGCGGCGGTGAGCAGCAGGACGTCCTCGAAGTCGATGCTGCCGCGGCGGGTCTTGGTCTCCTCGTAGACGCGGTAGACCTGGGCGGTCTCGGCCGGGTCGCGGGGGGCTTCGCGGCCGGACTTGGCGACGGCGGCGGGGTAGTCCTCGGGGGCGGTCTGGGTGACCTTGGCCCATTCGATCTCGGCGGTGAGGTCGCGCAGTTCGGTGCGCTGGACGCGCAGTCCGCAGCGGCCGGCGGCCTCGGCGACGAGCTGGACCTTGCGTTCGAGGAGTTGGGGCACCGGGCCGCCGATGGCGCGGGGCCAGAAGTACTGGAGCTGGCGCAGGGCGGCCGCGTGGAAGGTGCGGGCCTGGACGCCGTCGGCGCCGAGCTGGCGCAGGCGGCCGCGCATCTCGCCGGCGGCGCGGGCGGTGAAGGTGACGGCGAGGACCTGCTGGGGCTGGTAGACGCCGCTGCGCACGCCGTAGGCGATGCGGTGGGTGATGGCGCGGGTCTTGCCGGTGCCGGCGCCGGCGAGGACGCAGACGGGGCCGTGCAGGGCGGTGGCGACGGCGCGCTGTTCGGGGTCGAGCCCGGCGAGGACGGCGTCGGGGCCCGTGGCGGTGCCGGGGTCGGCCCAGGGGGAGCCGTGGGGGCCGTCGTGGGGGCTGCCGCTCAAGAGGTCTTCCTGCATGCGTTCCATCCTCTCAGCCCGCTGGGACAACGGGGGCGGGGTTGTCCACAGGCCCGGTGCGATCGCAGGATGATCGCTCCGCTCCGTGCGTCCTGGGGCCGGAATGACTGCCACCCGGTGGACGTTGCGGCTGTCAGAACGTACGAACCCCTCTCTCGAAGGAGCCCCCTCGATGTCCGGCACCGTGACGATGTACAGCACGACCTGGTGTGGTTACTGCAACCGGCTCAAGAGCCAGCTGGACCGCGAGGGCATCGGCTACACCGAGATCAACATCGAGGAGGACCCGGCGTCGGCGGAGTTCGTCGAGTCGGTGAACGGCGGCAACCAGACGGTGCCGACGGTGCTGGTCCAGCCGGTGGGCGGCGGGGAGCAGGTCGTGATGACGAACCCGAGCCTGATCCAGGTCAAGAAGGCCCTCGCGGCCTGATCCACCACGGTCCGCCCCGGCCCCCCGGGGTCGGCGCGCGTCACTGCGCGTCGGCCCGGGCGGGGTCGACGGGGGCGGCGGGGGCGGGCAGGCTGGTGCGGGCGCCGAGGTCGCCGATGCCGTAGACGAGTCGGCTGCGGTCGGCGGAGTAGCGGGTCTCGATGACCCGGACGGGGCCGCGCCGGTCGTAGGTGACGCGGGTCTGGACCATCAGCGGGACGCCGGGGCCGCCCTGGAACCACTGGGCCTCCTCGGGGCCGGGCATCCGGGCGACGAGGTGGTCGACGGCGCCGATCTCGGTGCGGCCGAGGGTGGCGAGGACGGCTTCGTCGCCGCCTTCGACGGGGTCGGGTTCCATCAGCGGGGTGCCGGCGGCGAGTCCGGCCCGGTAGTGGCTCTCCTCGATGGAGTACGGCTCGCGGTCGAGCAGGCGCAGCTGGCGGCGGACGACGATGGCCTCGCCGGGGCGCAGTCCGAGGCGTTCGGCGATGTCGACGCGGGCCCGGACGATCATCATCTCGAAGTCGGTGCTGAGTTCGCGCCCGGCTTCGGCGGCTTCGCCGAGGTAGACGGTGGAGGGGGCGGCGAGGCAGTCGCGCGGTGTGGGGGCGAGGGTGGGTCCGTAGGCGCGGTGGTCGAGCACGGGGTGTTCGCGCAGGTAGGTGCCCTTGCCCTGGAGGCGGACCAGTCGGCCTTCGTTGACGAGGACGTCGACGGCGAGGCGGACGGTGTTGCGGGCGACGCCGTACTGGCGTTCCAGTTCGCTCTCGACGGGGAGGGCGGCGTCGGCGGTGAACTCGCCTTCGGCGATCCGGCGGCGCAGGTCGGCGGCGAGGCGCTGGTATTTGGGGGATTGGGCGGTGCCCCGGGGGATTGTCACCCGAGTGAATGTAGCGAGCGCGGTGAGGCGGTTTCAGCCGTTTCCGGCAATGTCGTCCGGGCGGGTCGACGGTGGGGGCTCCGGAGTGTCCTGCGGTAGCAGAACTGGCCCGTCCGGTTACGAACAGACGCTCGTGGCGGCTTCGGGAAGAGCTCGGAAAGGAAATAGGGGGCGCGCGACCAGAGCCGCGCGCCCCCTCCTCTCCGGGCGTCCCGGAAATCCGTACCGGATGACCGGACGACCGGACGACCGGACGACGGAACTACCAGCGCGCCGCCGAGGGCAGCGGCTCGCCGTACCAGAGCTCGACCAGGTGGCGGGCGATCGAGATGCCGGAGGGCGGCAGGATCTCCCCGGCCTCCATCCCGGCCCGCAGTTCCTCGCGGGAGAACCAGCGCGCCTCGGCCAGTTCCTCGCCGTCCACGGTGATCTCGGTGCCGCCGGGCAGCGCCTTGCCGGTGAAGCCGAGCATCAGGCTGGACGGGAACGGCCAGGGCTGGCTGGCGACGTAGCGGACCTCGCCGACCCGCACCCCCGCCTCCTCGTGCACCTCGCGGGCGACCGCCTGCTCGATCGACTCCCCCGGCTCGACGAAGCCGGCCAGCGTGGACCAGCGGCCCTCCGGCCACAGCGCCTGGCGGCCGAGCAGGCAGCGGTCCTGCTCGTCGGTGATCACCATGATCACCGCCGGGTCGGTGCGCGGGTAGTGCTCGGCCGCGCAGGAGGTGCAGCGCCGCACGTGCCCGGCGCCCGCCTTCTCGGTGGGGTGGCCGCAGCGCGAGCAGAAGCTGTGCAGCCGGTGCCAGTGCTCCAGGGCGACGGCGTGCACCAGCAGCCCGGCGTCCCGGTCGGACAGCATCGCGCCGACCTCGCGCAGCCCGGCGGGGCGGGCGTCGCCGTCCAGCCGGCCGGGCAGGCTCTCGCCGGCCAGCGCGAAGTACGAGACGCCGTCCTGGTCGGTGCCGAGGAAGTAGCGGTCCCCGGTCTGCGGCGCCTCGAAGGAGGGCAGCAGCACGAGTTCGGTGCCCTCGGCGGTGTCCACGACGAAGGCCTCGCCGCCGGCGATCGGCAGCACCCGGGTGGCGGGGTGGCTCCAGGCCGCGGCCAGCCAGGGTTCGTCGAACCGGTGCTCGGCGGCCCGCTCCACCCCGGCCCTGGCCAGGGCCAGGGCTCGCGCGCGCTCGGTCTCAGGCTCGGTGCTCACGTCGTTCCATCCCCACGTGGTGAATCATCCGGATGAGTGATCTGACTGCCGTGCCGCTCGGAGCGGCTCGCGCGCCCGTCGACGGTGGGCCCGCTCACGCGCCCGACGCGCGTGCCTCGGCGGTGGGCCCGCTCGCTCACGCGCCGGGCCGGAAGTTCTCGGCCAGGTCGCCCCACAGGTAGGCGGCGGTCTCGACGCCCTTGGCCAGCAGGTCCAGCTCGACCTTCTCGTTGACCGAGTGCCAGCCGTCCGAGGGCACCGAGATGCCGAGGAACAGCACCGGCGCGCCCAGCACGTCCTGGAGGTCGGCGGCGGGGCCGGAGCCGCCCTCGCGGGTGAAGAGGATCTTCTGCCCGAAGGCACGGCCCATCGCGCGGACGGTGGACTGCAGCGCCGGGTGGTCCAGCGGGGTCAGGCAGGGCCGGGTCGCGCCGGGGAAGACCAGCTCGTACCGGACGCCCTCGGGGACCTGCTCGGCGACCCAGGAGCGGACGGCCTCGCGGACCTTCTCCACCTCCTGCCCGGCGACCAGCCGGAAGGACAGCTTGAGGTGCGCCGAGGACGGCACGATGGTCTTGCCGCCGGGGCCGGTGTAGCCGCCCCAGATGCCGTTGACCTCGGCGGTGGGCCGGGCCCAGACCCGCTCCAGGGTGGAGTACCCGGCCTCGCCGCGGGTGCCGTACGACTTGGCGACACGCAGCCACTGCGCCTCGTCGAAGGGCAGCTCGGCAAACAGCTCGCGCTCGCGTTCGGTCAGCTCGACGACCCCGTCGTAGAAGCCCGGGATCGCGACCCGGCGGTCGGCGTCGTACAGGGCGGCGGCCAGCTCGGCCGCGACCTGGGCCGGGTTGGGCACGGCGCCGCCGAAGGAGCCGGAGTGGATGTCGGTGTCCGGGCCGTACAGGTCGAGCTGGGCGTCGGCGAGGCCGCGCATGCCGGTGCAGACGGTCGGGGTGGTCTCGGACCACATGCCGGTGTCGGAGATGACCACCACGTCGGAGGCCAGCCGCCCGGCCTCGCGCCGGACCAGGTCGGCGAAGTGCGGCGAGCCGGACTCCTCCTCGCCCTCGATCAGCAGCTTGAGGTTGACGGCCGGCGCGGTGCGGCCGGTGGCGGCCAGGTGGGCGCGCACGCCCAGGGTGTGGAAGAACACCTGGCCCTTGTCGTCGGCGGCGCCGCGCGCGTACAGCCGGCCGCCGACCACGGTCGGGGCGAACGGCTCGGTGTCCCAGCCGTCCTCCTTCGCCGCGGGCTGCACGTCGTGGTGTCCGTAGACCAGGACGGTCGGCGCGGACGGGTCCCCGGACGGCCATTCGGCGAACACCGCGGGCAGCCCGTCGGTCTCCCACACCTCGGCCACCGGGAAGCCGGTCTCGCGCAGCTTGGCGGCCAGCCAGTCCGCGGAGCGGCGCACGTCGCCGGCGCGCTCCGGGTCGGCGGAGACGGAGGGGATCGCCAGCCACTCGGAGAGGTCGGCGAGGAAGGCGGCCTGGTGCTGGTCGATGTAGGAGCGGACGGCGCTGTCCGGGGTACTCGTCATACCGACGACTGTAGTTCGCCCGTGCGGGTGCCCGCCCCGGCCCTCCGGGTGCCGGACGCCGCCGGGCCTGTAACCTCCGTCACCCCCGCCGCCGGGAGGGGCGGACGGGGGTGACGGTCGGGGGTGGCCGGAGCCGGGCACGGGCGCCAACCAGGCACGCGGGCCCCGGCCGGAACGGGCCCCGGCCGGGCGCCGGCCTCAGCCGGTGCGGCGCAGCAGCGAGATCCGCGAGCGGGTGAGCAGTGCGGCCAGGCCGGCCGCGAGCAGCGGCAGCACCACGACGGTGGCGGCGATGGTGGCCCAGGGGAAGACCACGGACCCCTTGTTGGCGAGCTCCTCCGGACTGATGCCGGGGTAACTGGCCGCGAGTCCCTGGACCTTGCGCAGGGCGACGGCCGGAACCACGCCGCTGACGACGCCGAGCAGGGTGCCCATGGCAGCGATCACTCCGCACTGGAAGCCGGACAGCGAGCGCCGGATGCGCGGTTCGGCGCCGACTGCCGCGAGGGTGGTCAGGTCGCGCTGGGAGTCGGCCGCGGCCAGTCCGGTGGCGATGCCGGCCGCGCCGAGGGCGACGAGCGCGGCGAAGCCGGCCAGGCCGAGGCCGATGAGTCCGGCCTTGGACTGGTAGCCGCGTTCGACGTCGAGCACGGTGCGGTCGGTGAGCTTGGCGAGCGCGCCGTCGGCCTTCTGCTGGTCGCCGTCGGAGGGTGCGGCCGCGGGGAGCCAGACCGAGCCGGCCGGCCTGGTGCTGAACCCGAGGCGGGTGGCGGTGTCCGGGGTGATGACGAGCTGGCCGGGGGCCGGCAGCACGGAGGGGGCGAGGACGGCGTCGACCTCGGTCTCGGTCTCCTTGGGCTTGGGGGTGGAGCCGTCGGCGCCCGCGGCGACCGGCTCGGTGTACCGCAGGGCGACCTTGCCGTCCTTGTAGTAGCGCGGGTCGAAGACCACGGCCTTGCCGGCGGCGAGGGCCTGGGCGGCCGCCGGGTCGGTGACGCCGTAGAGGTTGCGCAGCAGGGTGGCGTCGCCGGCGGCGAGGTCGCCGTACTGGCTGCCGCCGCGTTCGTGGACCTGGCAGCGCGGGTCGGTGCTCATCACCCGCTTGATCTCGTCCGGTCCGGCCGGGCTGTCGCGGTCGAAGACCGGGCAGCGCCGCTCCTTGGGCGGCATGACCTGGATGTAGCCGCAGTAGGAGCCGGACTGGCAGTCGCCCTTGAGGTCGACGTGGGAGACGTCGGCGCGCGGGCCGAGGCCGGGGATGGAGCGTTCCACGGTGTCGCGCATCTGCGGCAGCAGCTTGGCCTCGGTGGTGTTGCCGTAGCCGCTGTTGAGGATGACGGCGCCGGCCGGGCCGGCGGCGGCGTACTCGCGGCGGTACTGCTCGTCGTAGCTGGCGAGGAAGACGTTGACGGCGACGGAGCCGGCGACGGCGGCCATCACGGCGGCGACGGCGGGTGCGGTGCGGCCGCGGTGGCGGACCGAGTCGCGCAGGGCGAGCCGGGGGCCGAGCGAGAGCCAGCGGCCGAGCTTGCCGAACAGGCCGACCAGGTACGGGGTGAGGGCGACCATGCCGAGTTCGGCGATGAGCGAGCCGCCGAGGACGGCGAGGGTGCGGCTGGAGAAGCCGCTGGTCGCGCCGACCAGGGCGAGGGCGGCGCCGCCGGCGAGCATCAGCAGGCCGAGCAGGGCGAGTTTGCGGCTGGGGGGCTTGAGCGAGTCGCGGCCGGTGAGCGCGGAGACGACGTCCTGCCGGGAGGCCTGGACGGCGGGCACGATGGCGGCGAGCAGTCCGGTGACCAGGCCGACCAGGAGGACGCCGAGCAGGTCGAGCGGCTGGAGGTTGAAGTGGCCGAAGCGGGCGCCGGAGTACTCCTCGGCCTGGGTGCGCAGCAGGGCGACCAGGCCGATGCCGAGGCCGAGGCCGATGGCGGCGCCGGTGAGGCCGAGGACGATGCCGCCGCCGAGGACGACCGCGCGGACGTTGGCGCGGTCACCGCCCGCGGCGGCGAGCAGCCCGAGCTGCCGGCGCGAGCGTCGGGCCCCGACGGCGAAGGCGGGGCCCGCCAGGAGGACGATCTCCAGCAGGGCCATGCCGACGACGGTGCCGAGGATGACGACGGAGGTGCGGTCGAGCAGGGCGGTGCCACTGGCGCCGCGGATCCGGTCCAGCTCGGTGTAGTAGGGCACGTCGGCGCGCGGGGGCGGGTCGAGCATGACGGTGCGGGAGGCCACGAGGAAGCCGTAGCCGTTGAGTTCGGTGACCTTCGTCCAGTCGAGGGCGGCGCCGGCCGGGAGCTTGACCAGCCAGCGGTCGGCTGGGTTGGAGCCGGGGCCCTGGTTCGGGTTGGCGTTCGGGAGTTTGCCGACCAGGGTGCCGGGGCGGGCGAGGATCTCGGTGTTCTTGAGGTCGCCGGGGTACTCGACGACGGCGGTGATGGTGAACGGGCTGGACTCCAGGCCGCGGACGGTGGTGCGGTCGCCGATCCGCAGGCCGGAGCGGTTGAGGAACTCGCGGGTGACGGCGGCCTGTTGGTCGTTCACGGGGGCGCTGCCCTCGACCACGTCGACCAGGCCGTGCCAGACCGGGTCGGCCAGGTCGGCCTCGCCGGTGCGGGTGGTGAGCAGGCCCTCGGTGCTGCTGGCGGCGGACTGCGGGCCTTCGACGTGCGGCACCAGGGTGCTGCCGGGCGGCAGCACCTGCTGGGCGAGCCGGGCGGGTTCGGTGTCGCGGGAGCGCTGCTGGGCGGGGGTGTACTGGGGGGCGGCGCCGTCCTTGGTCTCGTACTTGGGGTTGAGGATGCGGTAGGACTGGTCGCCCGGGTCGGGGGCCTGCAGGACGGAGGCGCCGCGGTCGGTCATCTCCAGGTGGGCGTCGGCGCGGCCCATGGTGCGCACGACGCGTTCGGCGGGTTCGAGGGTGGCGCTGCGGAAGAACACGTCGGCGCCGGTGACGCCGAGGACGGGCAGCGCGACCATGGCGACGACCAGGGCGCTGCGGCCCTTGGCGCGCAGGGCGTCGCGGCGGGCGATGCGCAGGGCGAGCCGCCAGGCGCTGGGCTTCACTCGTCCACCTGCTTGCTGCCGGCGGCCTGGCTGTTGGCGGCGGCGCTGACGAGCAGGCTGGCGGCGTCCTGGCTGACGGACTCGTCGACCATGCGGCCGTCGCGCAGGAACACGACGCGGTCGGCCCAGGCGGCGTGCCGGGCCTCGTGGGTGACCATCATGGCGGCGGCGCCGGCGTCGCAGCGGGCGCGCAGCACGGCGAGGACGGCTTCGCCGGTGGTGGAGTCGAGGGCGCCGGTGGGTTCGTCGGCGAGGACGAGGCGGCGGTCGCCGATCAGGGCGCGGGCGATGGCGACGCGCTGCTGCTGGCCGCCGGACATGTCGTCGGGGAAGCGGTCGGCGAGTTCGGGGATGCCGAGTTCCTCCAGGGCGGCGAGGGCTTCGCGGCGGGCGGCGCGGGCGGAGACGCCGTCGAGTTCGCGCGGCAGCGAGATGTTCTCGGCGGCGGTGAGGGCCGGTATCAGGTTGTAGTCCTGGAAGACGTAGCCGATGGAGCGGCGGCGGACCTGGGCGAGCTTCTTGCGGGTGAGCCCGCCGAGGGAGACGCCCTCGACCAGGACCTGGCCGGTGGTCGGGCTGTCGAGGCCGCCGGCCAGGGTGAGCAGGGTGGACTTGCCGGAGCCGGAGGGGCCCATGACGGCGACGAACTCGCCGGGGTGGACCTTGAGGTCGACGCCGCGCAGGGCCTGGACCTCGGCGGCGCCCTGGCCGTGGACGCGGGTGACGTTCTCCAGGTGCAGCACCGGTGTCGGCCGGGGCTGTTGGGTGTGGGACACGGTTCCCCCCTTGTGCTGGGTACGGCTGGGTACGGGTGGGGCGCCGCCGGGGCGCCGGCCGGTTCTCGGGTGGCCGGGCGCCGCTCGGGCGCGGGTACGGCTCGGGCGCGGATGCGCCTCAGGCATGGGCGCGGGTGCGCCTCAGGCGCGGGTGCGGGCGCGGGTGCGCCTCAAGCTCGGACGCGGGTGCGTCTCAGGCGCGGGTGCGGCGGCCGAGCCGCTTGGGTTTCGCGGCGCCGTCGCGGGCGGCTTCGGCGGCCTTGGCCTGCCGGAGTTCGGCCTGCTGGGCGAGCCGGGTCTCGCAGTGGTCGAGCCAGCGGATCTCGGCCTCGGTCTGGAAGATCAGCTGGTCGAGGACGAGCAGCCAGGCGAGTTCGTTGCTCTCGGAGGGCACGGCGCCGGGTCTGGTCTCGCCCGCGAGGGCGCGGCCCTTGAGCCGGGTGTAGTCCTGGAGGGCCTTGATGCTGTGCCGGCGCTGGCCCTGGACGACGCCGGAGACGTCGACCCCGGGGACGGTCACGGCCATCGCGAGCTTGATGGCCAGTTCGTCGCGCGGGGGGTTGGTGCGGGGCACCGGGGTGTCGAACCAGGCCCGCAGTTCGGCGCGGCCGGCGTCGGTGACGGCGTAGAACTGGTGGCCCTCCTCGTCCTCCCCGGCGGCCTCGACCAGGCCGTCGCGCTCCAGGCGGGACAGCGTGGTGTAGACCTGCCCGACGTTGAGCGGCCAGGTGGCGCCGGTGCGCGCCTCGAACTCGGTGCGCAGCTGGTAGCCGTAGCGGGGGCCCTGGTCGAGCAGGGCGAGCAGACCGTGGCGGATGGACATACTCAGTATGTATACCCGGTATGCCCTGCGGCCTCAAGCCGCGCCCCCTCCGGTACCGTCGTGCGGTGTGAGCCAGTTGCGCATCGCCACCTTCAACCTGTTGCACGGCCAGCCGCTCGCCCCGGACGGCACCCCGCTGCCCTACCCGGCCGACGCGGGCGCCCCGTTGGCGCAGGCGGTGGCCGCGCTGGACGCCGACGTGCTGGCCCTCCAGGAGGTGGACCGGCACCAGGCGCGCTCGGGCGGCACCGACCAGGCGGCGGTGGCGGCCGCGGCGATGGGCGCCGGCGACTGGCGCTTCGCCGCCGCGCTGCACGGGCGCCCGGCGCCGGTGGCCGGCTGGGTGCGGGAGCCGTCCGGGCCCGACGGGCTGCGGGTGTACGGGCCGTCCGAGATCGGCGACGGTGCCCCGCCCTCGTACGGCACGGCGCTACTGACCAGGCTGCCGGTGCGGCACTGGCGGGCCCGCCGGTTCGCCCCGGCGCCGTTCGGACTGCCGCTGCGGGTGGCCGGGCGGCGCGGGCTGACCCCGGTGCCGGACGAGCCCCGGGCCGCGCTGGCGGCCGTCCTGGAGGGCGAGCGCGGCCCGTTCACGGTGGTGGCCGCGCACCTGTCCTTCGTGCCGGGCTGGAACATGGCGCAGCTGGCCGGGATCCGGCGCTGGATCGCCGACCTGCCGCAGCCGTACCTGGTGCTGGGGGACTTCAACCTGATCGGCGCGGTGCCGCGCACGGTGCTGGGCGGGGCGACGGCGCTGGAGCGCACCGCGCCGCGGGTGCGGGTGCGGGAGCTGCGGGCGGCCCGCCGGGCCCGGCCGGCGCTGGGCGCCGCACTGGGCACCGCGCGCCGGCGGCGGGTGCGCGAGCCGCGGGCCCGGTTGCAGGGCTGGTACGACCTGGCGCGCACGCCGACCTATCCGGCGCACCGGCCGGCGGTGCAGTTCGACCACGTGCTGGCGGTCGGCGTGCCGCGGGCCGTGGTGGGCCCGGCGGCGGCGCCGCACGCCGGGGTGTCGGACCACCGGCCGCTGCTGGTCCGGGTGTCGCTGTAGGGCGCCCCGACCAGGGCGTGTCTGACAATTCGCGTCGGATCAGCGTGCGGCGTTGGGGTGCGTGCATCGCAAGGCGGAGGAGGGAGTCCATGCGGAGCATCGGCGACTGACGACAACGCGGCGAGGTGCGTGCCCCGGCGTCGCGCGCCCGGCGGGAATTGTCAGACACGCCCTACCGCTTGATCAGGGCGCCGGCCTGGTGGGGCAGGTGGGCGAGGGCGAGTGGGGTGGGGTCGTACTGCAGGAGCAGCATGGCCGCGTCGTCGCCGAGCTGGCGCCCGACGTGGCGCACCACGTCCTCGTGCAGCCGCTGCAGGACGTCCGCGGGGCGGCCGTCCGCGCAGCGCGGGAAGCGCTCGGCGAGCGGGTAGAAGGTGCCGGAGCGGTCGCGGGCCTCGATCACCCCGTCGGTGAACAGCAGCACCCGGTCGCCGGCCAGCAGCGGTACCCGGTGCACCGGGGGGCGGACGTCGGCCGGGTCGAGCACGCCCAACGGCGGTACCGTCTCGGCGAGTTCGAGCGGGTGGACCAGGCCGCCGCGGAGCAGCAGCGGCGCGGGGTGGCCGCAGTTGACGAGTTCGGCGGTGCCGTCCGGTCCGACCCCGATCAGGACCAGGGTGACGAACTCCTCCTCCACGCCGGGGTGGTCGTTCTCGTGCAGGGCGCGGTCGAGGCTGACGGCCAGCCAGCCGGCCACCCGGTCGAGGGCGGGCTCCTGGTGGGCGGCCTCGCGGAAGGCGCCGAGGACGGCGGCGGCGGTCTCGACCGCGCCGAGGCCCTTGCCGCGGACGTCACCGACCACGGCCCGTACCCCGTGCCGGGTGTTGACGACCTCGTACAGGTCGCCGCCGATCCGGGCGTGGGCGGCGGCGGCCTCGTAGTGGACGGCGGCGCGCACGCTGCCGACCCGTTCGGGGACGGGCCGCAGCAGCACCCGGCGGGCGATCGAGGCGACCAACTGGGCGTCGGCCAGGGCGCGTTCCTGGCGCAGTCGCAGGGTGGCGCTGACCCAGCCGATCGTGGCGACCAGCAGGATCGCGATGACGCTGGCGGCGTGCACGGACTCGCCGAGCGCGTCGCTGCGGAAGGCCATCAGGAAGGCCGCCGCCTCGGTGCCCAGGCCGATGACGAGCGGGTACCAGGTGCGGTGGCTGACCACGGCGGCCAGCGCGGGTACGGCGGTGAGGGCGGGTTCGACCGTCACCTCGGTGCCGCTGAGGTAGTCGAGGACGACGATCAGCGCCATGCCGATGAAGGGCAGCGCGAGCGCCGTCCTCGGCCAGGTGCCGGTCGTGCCCGGTGCGGGTCCCGGGGTCGGCCCGGTGAACCGCTCTCTGATCCATCCGGTCGCGCTCAACTTCGGACTCTCCAGCAGAAGACGCCGATGCCGGTGGGCACCTGCGGCGATGACTGAGGGTTAGGGAATGCGGGCCTCGCCGGTGGCCGGAGTACGGGGGTTGACCGGTTACCGACCCCACAATAGGCGCGAAACGTGCACGACGCACAGGTTTCGGACGTCGGCGCGATGACTTGGGTGCTCTGCGTGACTCATTAGTCACTGTTCCCGATCAGGAGCCGTTCCAACTCTTTTCGGCCGGGAAGTCGTTCCGGACGGACGATCCGTCCGCTGCGGACGTACAGGAACGACGCCGTGACCTGCTCGGGATCAACGCCCGCCTGCTCCGCCCAGGCCAGCCGGTAGACCGCGAGCTGCAGCGGGTCGGCGGTCTCCTCCCGGTGGGTCTTCCAGTCCACCACTTCGTAGCGTGACGCACCACTGGATTCCGACACCCCGTCACCGTCCCGGTAGACCGCGTCGATCCGGCCGCGCACCACCCGCCCCGCGAGCACCAGGTGGAACGGGGCCTCCACCCGGTACGGCCGGCGGTGGGCGTACGGGGTGCGCAGGAACGCCTCCTTGAGCTGCTCCAGGTCCCGCTCGTCCTCGATGCCGTCGTCGTCGGCGCCGGGCAGCGCGCCGGGCTCGATCAGCAGCAGCGGCTCGATCCGGGACTGCACCCAGGCGTGGAAGCGGGTGCCGCGCCGGGCGGCGGGCTGCGGGGGGCGCGGCATCGGCCGGGCCAGCTCGTGCGCGAAGCCGTCCGGGTCGGCGGCCAGCCGCAGCAGCTGGGTGGCGGACAGCGCGGGCGGCAGCGGCACCTCGCGGGCGGTGCGCCGGGAGCGCTCCAACTCCCCCAGCAGCGCGGTCAGGTCGCGGTCCCAGGAGGCGACCTGGCGCTGGTCCTCGACGGCCATGGGTTCCGGCTCACCGGCGGGCCGTCCGGCCAGCCGGCCGCGCACCACCTCGGCGACCCGGCGGCGGGCGTGCTGGGCGGCCGGGTCCAGCGGCAGCGGCCAGGGGCGCTCGACGGCGGCGGCCAGCGCCGGGTTCTGCGCGCCCTTCTCCGGCTGCTCGGCCCAGTGCTCGACCTCGCCGGCACCGGGTTGCTCGCAGTGGGCGCGCAACTGCTCCAGGAACGCGGACGGGCCGCGGACGGTCTTCTGGCTGGGCCCCCACCAGTGCCCGGAGGCCAGCAGCAGGGCGCGCGGGCGGGTGAACGCGACGTAGCCCAGGCGCAGTTCCTCGGTGCCGGAGTGCTCGGCCAGCTCCTTCTTGAACGCGGCCATCGACGTGGACGTCCAGCCGCCGCGCACGTCGGGCAGGGTCGCGGCGTCGCCGCGCAGGGCGTGCGGGAGCACGCGCTTGGTGCTGGTCCAGCGTTCGCGCGGGCTGCCGGACGGGAACGCGCCCTTCACCAGGCCGGGAACGGCCACCACGTCCCACTCCAGGCCCTTGGACTTGTGCGCGGTGAGCACCTTCACGGTGTCCTCGCCGCCGGGCAGGCTGCTGTCCAGGCCGCGCTCGTACTCCTGGGCGGCGCGCAGGAAGCCGAGGAAGGCGGCCAGTCCCGGGTCGCCGTCGAGGTCGGCGAAGGAGGCGGCGACGTCCAGGAAGGCGTGCAGGGTCTCCCGGCGGCGGGCGGCCAGCGCCTGCGGGGAGGCGGACAGCTCGACCTCCAGGCCGGTGACGGTCAGCACCCGGTGCAGCACGTCCATCAGCGGGTCGGCCAGCGAGCGGCGCAGCTCGCGCAGTTCGGCGGCGAGCCGGGCGAAGCGCACCCTGGCCTCGGCGGAGAACGGCAGGTCGTCGGGCTGGTCCGCCTCCAGGAAGGTCTCGACGGCGTCGGCCAGCGAGACCACCTCGGTGGGGTCGGCCTCGGCGACGGCCGCGGCCAGCGCCGCCACGCCCTCGGGCCGCTCGGTGCGCACCAGTTCGGCGGCCCGGCGGCCGAGCAGGGCGAGGTCGCGCGGGCCGATCCGCCAGCGCGGGCCGATCAGCAGCCGCACCAGGGCGGCGTTGGCGGTCGGGTCCTGGAGCACCTCGCAGACCGCCACCAGGTCGGCCACCTCGGGCAGTTGCAGCAGCCCGCCGAGGCCGACCACCTCGACCGGGACCTCGCGGGCGACGAGCGCGGCGTGGATGTCGGGGAAGGCCGCGCCGCCCCGGCAGAGCACGGCGATCCGGCCGGGCGCGGTGCCGGTGCGCACCAGGTGGGCGATCGAGTCGGCGAGCCAGTCGACCTCCTCGGCGTGGGTGGGCAGCAGCGCGGCCCGTACGTAGCCGTCCTGTTCGGCGCCGGGTGCCGGGCGCAGTGCCTCGACGCCCTCGTGCATGGCGCGCAGCGGGGCGGCGAGCTCGTTGGCGAAGGCGAGCAGTCGGCCGCCGCTGCGGCGGTTCTCGCTGAGCGCGTAGCGGTCGGCGGGGCGGCCGTCGGCCTTCGGGAAGTGCCGGGGGAAGTCGTCGAGGTTGGCGACGGAGGCGCCGCGCCAGCCGTAGATGGCCTGGCAGGGGTCGCCGACGGCGGTCACCGGGTGGCCTCCCCGGCCGGGCCGGCTCCCGCCCCCGCCCCCGGGGCCCGCGGCCTCAGGGCCCATCTGCTCGGGGCCCGCGTCCTCGGCGCCCGCCTCCTCGGGGCCCGCGCCGAACAGGCCGGCGAGCATCAGCCGCTGGGCCACCGAGGTGTCCTGGTACTCGTCCAGCAGCACGACCCGGTACTGGCCGCGGAGCAGTTCGCCGACCTCGGGGCGCTGCTGGGCCAGGCGGGCGGCGGCGGCTATCTGGTCGCCGAAGTCCATCAGCCCGGCGCTCCGCTTGCGGCGGCGGTACTCCTCGACCAGGCGCAGCAGTTCCAGCCGGGCGCGGGCGGTGGCGGGGACGGCCCGCAGGTCGTCGTTGCCGAGCTTGACGGTGGCGAGGGTGTCGAGCAGCTGCTCGTCGTGGGCGCGCAGGGCGGCGGGCTCGACCAGGTGCTCGGCGAGTTCGCCGTCCAGGGCGGTGAGGTCGGCGACCAGGTTGGCGAAGGTGCCGGTGAGGGCGGGGAAGGGGCCGCGGGCGGTGCGCAGCACCTTGGCGGCGAGCTGGAAGCGGGTGGCGTCGGCGAGCAGCCGCACGTCCGGCTCGATGCCGATCCGCAGGCCGTGCTCCTTGAGCAGGCGGCCGGCGAAGGCGTGGTAGGTGGAGATCTCGGGTTCGCCGAGCGGCTCGCCCTCGTCCCGGTCGGCGATCCCGGCGCGGAGCAGGGCGGTGCGGACGCGTTCGGCGAGTTCGCCGGCGGCCTTGTTGGTGAAGGTGAGGCCGAGCACCTCCTCGGGCCGGACGGCGCCGGAGCCGACCAGCCAGACGACCCGGGCGGCCATCACGGTGGTCTTGCCGGAGCCGGCCCCGGCCACGATCACGGCCGGGGCGAGGGGGGCGCCGATGGCCGCCATCTGTTCCCGGTTGAACGGGATGCCCAGCAGCTCCTTGAGCTGGTCGGGATGGCTGAGCACGGCGGTCACCCCGCAACCGTAACCGGAACGGCGGACATTCCCCGTCCGGGCGTCACCCGCCCGTTCCCCGCCCGCCCCGCCGCCCGACCACCGCCGGACCACCGCCCGACGGGCCGCGCGCCGGCCCGCTACTCGACGAGCTGCGCCCCGTCGCGCTGGGCGGAGCAGCTGCGGCGGAAGGAGCAGCGGTCGCAGCCGCCGCCGGTCTGCGGGACGAAGCGTTCGGCGAGGACCTTGCCGGCGGCCTCGGCGAGCAGGTTCTCGATCCACGGCTCGCCCTCGGGCGGCTCCTGCCGCTGCACCTTGGGGGCGTCCGGGTCGGCCTTGGCGGCGGCCTCGCGCAGGTGGACGAGTTCGGCGCCGCCGGTGGCCGGGGGGTGCTCGGTGAAGCCGGGCAGCTCGTTGAGGGCGCCGGCCCGGACGGCCAGCTGGTAGACGGCGAGCTGCTTGTGCTCGGGCAGCGACTTGTCGGTGGGGATCTGCTTGCCGGTCTTGAAGTCGACCACGTAGGCGCGTCCGGCGTGGTCCTTCTCGACCCGGTCCATCGAGCCGCGGATGCGCACCGCGACGCCGCCGACGTCGAGGGTGACGTCGAAGCCGTGCTCGGTGGCGACCAGGTCGCGGCCGCGCTCCAGGACGTGCCAGTTGAGGAAGCGCTCCAGGGCGGTGCGGGCCTCGCCCTTCTCCTGCTGGGACTTCCAGGGGGCGTCGAAGGCGAGGGCGTCCCAGACGGTGTCCAGGCGGGCCATCAGGACGGCGAGGTCGGCGGGGGTTCGGCCGGAGCCGACCTCGTCGGCGAGGGCGTGCACGACGTTGCCGAAGCCCTGGGCGGCGGTGCCGGGGGCGCGGGCCTTGACCTCCTTGTCGAGGAACCACTGCAACGAGCAGTTCTCCAGCTGCTCCAGGCCGCTGCCGGACAGCCGGACGGGCGCGTCGGCGCTGCGCAGCGGCTCGGGGGCGGAGGTGGCGTCGTCCAGGCCCCACCAGCGGTCGGGGTGGGCGGCGGGCACCAGCGGCAGCCCGTCCTCGTCGGTGGCGGCGGCCAGGGTGGCGAGGCGTTCGGCGGCGGCGCGGCGCAGTTCGGGCGAGCGGGCGGGGTCGACGGTGACGGCGCGCAGTTCGGCGACCAGGGCGGCCACCGAGAGCGGGCGGCGCGGGCGGTGGGTGACGTCCTCGACGGTGACCGGCGGGGTGCGGCGCACCACCTTGCCGGTGCGCGGGTCGACGTCCTCGCGGTAGAGCTCGCGCAGGAAGCGGGAGGGTTCGTCGCCGTCGTCGGCGGGCGCCTTGACGGCGGTGACGATCAGCCGTTCCTTGGCGCGGGTGGCGGCGACGTAGAAGAGCCGGCGCTCCTCGCCGAGCAGGGCGGACGGGGAGAGCGGTTCGGCGAGGCCGTCGCGGCCGATCCGGTCGGCCTCCAGGAGGGAGCCGCGGCGGCGCAGGTCGGGCCAGAGGCCGTCCTGGACGCCGGCGACGACGACCAGGCGCCATTCCAGGCCCTTGGAGCGGTGGGCGGTCATCAGCCGCACCGCCTCGGGGCGGACGGCGCGGACGGTGAGGGTGTCGGCGGCGATGTCCTGGGCTTCGAGTTCGGCGAGCAGGTCGAGGGCGCTGCGGTGGCCGGTGACCTGCTCCTCGGCGCGGGCGGCGGTCTCGAACAGGGCGCACAGCGCGTCCAGGTCGCGGTCGGCGTTGCGGCCGGCGGCGCCGCCGCGCAGGGCGGCGCGCTCCAGGCGTTCGCGCCAGCGGCGGCTGCCGTCCCACAGCTCCCACAGGGCGTCCTCGGCGGTGCAGCCGCCGGCCAGCAGTTCGCGGACCTTGCGCAGCAGGGTGCCGAGGTCGCGGGCGCGGCGGGCGGTGGCCGGGTCGAGCGCGATCAGCCGCTCGGGTTCGGCGAGGGCCTCGCGGATCAGTTCGCCGGCCGGGCGGGGGGCGGTGTGGGCGAGGCCGTCGGCGCGCAGCGCGGCGCGTTCCTCCTCGCGCAGGGCGCGGCCGAGGCGGCGCAGGTCGGAGCCGTCGAGGCCGCCGAGCGGGCCGGTGAGCAGGGCGTGGGCCAGCTCCTCGGTGAGCGGGTCGGCGGCGGGCGGGCCGGGGGTGTCGAGGAGGGCCTGCTTGTCGCGGGCGGCCTGCTCGGCGCAGACCCGCAGGGCGAGCAGCAGTTGGGCGACGGCGGGTTCCTCGCGCAGCGGCAGGTCGTCGCCGTCGATCTCCAGCGGGACGCCGGCCGCGCCGAGGGCCCGCCGCACGCCGGGGATGGAGCGGGCGCCGGCCCGGACCAGGACGGCCATCTCGCCCCAGGGCACGCCGTCCTCCAGGTGGGCGCGGCGCAGCAGGTCGGCGATCGAGTCGAGTTCGGCGCCGGGGGTGGGGTAGGTGTACACCTCGACCCGGCCGCCCTCGCGGGAGGGCAGCAGGGCGCGGTGCTGGGCGAGTTTGTCGGCGGGCAGCCGGCCCATCGGCATCCGGCGGGCGAGTTCGCGGGAGGCGGCGAGCAGCAGGGCGCCGGAGCGGCGGGAGACCCGCAGCACCTTGACCTCGGCGGGGGTGCCGTCGGGGCGGCGGAAGGCCTGGGGGAAGTCGAGGATGCCGTTGATGTCGGCGCCGCGGAAGGCGTAGATCGACTGGTCGGGGTCGCCGACGGCGACCAGGTCGCGGCCGCCGCCGGCGAGCTGCCGCAGCAGCCGGACCTGGGAGGGGTCGGTGTCCTGGTACTCGTCGACGAGGACGACCTCGTAGCGGCGGCGCAGGTCCTCGCCGATCTCGGGGCGTTCGGCGAGCAGGACGGCGCGGTGGACGAGTTCGGCGTAGTCGAGGACGCCGCGCAGGTCGAGCACGTCGAGGTAGTCGGCGAGGAAGTGCGCGGCGGCGGCCCAGTCGGGGCGCTGGACGCCCTGGGCGAAGCGTTCGAGTTCGTTCTCGCCGAGGCCGAGTTCGCGGCTGCGGGCGAGCACGGCGCGGACTTCGTCGGCGAAGCCTCGGGTGGTCAGGCAGGCGCGCAGGTCGAGCGGCCAGGCGATCCGGCCGCGCCCGTCGCGGGCGTCCTCGGCGCCGCCGGCCAGCAGTTCGCGGACCATGACGTCCTGTTCGGGGCCGGAGAGCAGCCGCAGTGGTTCGGCGTAGTCCTCCGGGTCCTGGTGGGCGCGCAGCAGGGCGTAGCAGAAGGAGTGGAAGGTGGTGGCCTGCGGGGCGGCGGCGGTGGAGCCGAGCCGGCCGGACATCCGGTCGCGGAGTTCGACGGCGGCCTTGCGGCTGAAGGTGAGGACGAGGATCTTCTCGGGGTCGGTGCCGTCCTGGATCCGCCGGGCGACCGCCTCGACCAGGGTGGTGGTCTTGCCCGTGCCCGGTCCGGCGAGGACGAGCAGCGGGCCGCCGGTGTGCTCGACCACGGCGCGCTGGTAGGCGTCCAGCACGGGCGGGTCGGGCTGGACGAGCGGGTTGCGCACGAGCCGGTAGGGCGAACTCACGAACGGGTCCTGGGGTTGTACGGAGAGGCATGGCCGGGGCGGGCCCGTCGAGGGATCGCGGAGGGCCCGCCCGTATCGAGCCTACGATCCTGCCCCGTCAATCCCGTCCGCGCGGAGGGTTCGGTGAATTCTCCCCGCCGTCCCAGCGGGCCCGCCGGAGGTCGACCCGGGGCGGGTCGGCGAGGTCGCGCAGCGGGGTGCCCTCCTCGCCGTAGTGGGCGAGGGCGCGGTGCTCGTGGCCGGGCAGCAGGCGGCCGTCCGCGCGGATCACCCGCCACCAGGGCACCGAGCCGCCGTACAGGGCCATCACCCGGCCGACCTGCCGGGGGCCGCCCTGGCCGAGGTACTCGGCGACGTCGCCGTAGGTCATCACCCGGCCGGGTGGAATCCGCTCGGTCAGGTCGAGCACCAGTTCGGCGAACGGTGGTAGGGCGTCCGGGACGCCGTCGTCTGTTACGTCCGTCACCTGCGGCATTCTTCCTCACAGGGACGCGCGCGCGTCCCCGTACGAACGACCCGCCGCGCCCGATCCGGCCCCTGTCCAGCACGGGGGGCCGGGGCATGCCACCATCTTCGGGGCGGTGAGTGGTGATACGAGGACAAGACCAGATGACCGGGACGGCTGACGTGGGCGTGGACAAGGACTCCGACGAGTCCGGATCCGTCGTGCCCCCGGCGCCCGGTGACGAGTCCGAAGGGCGGCCCGGGAGCGGGCCGACCCCGGAAGTCTCCCTGATCAAGGACCTGACGATCAAGACCCCCACGCCCGAGAAGGCCCCCGAGGCCGCGGCGCGGCCGCCCGCGCCCGCCGCCCCCGTCCCCGCACCGGCGGCGCCGGCCGCGCGGACCGAGTACCACGACCCGCTGGACGACGCCCCGCACCTGGACGTCGACGAGCCGCTGCTCGCCGCCCGCGCGCACCGCCCGTCCGACCTGATCCGCTTCCTGGCCGGGGTCTTCGGGATAGTCGCGGTCTTCGTCCTGGCCGGCATCGCCACGTCGACGACCACCGGCATCGAGCAGGACATCGCCACCAACGCGCCGCACTTCTCCGCGGTGCTGTCCACCATCACCGGCCTGGTCTCCAGCGTCGCGGTGCTCGCCGTGCCGCTGGCCTTCGCGGTCGAGCGGCTGATCAAACGCGACGGCCTGCGGGTCGCCGACGGCGTGCTCGCCTCCGTGCTCGCGTACGGCGTCTCACTGGGCATCGACTGGTGGGTCGCCGAGGGCGCCTCCGAGCACATCCGCACGGCGCTGACCCGGCTGCCGCTGGACAGCAACGGCAGCCTCACCGACCCGGTGCACGGCTACCTCGCCCCGGTGATCGCGTACATGACGGCCGTCGGCATGTCGAGCAGACCCCGCTGGCGGGTGGCGCTGTGGGTGGTGGTGGTCTTCAGCGGGGTCACCGAGCTGCTCGGCGGCTACACCACCCCGCTGTCGCTGATGCTCACCGTGCTGATCGGCTGGTCCGTCGCCTACGGCACGCTGTACGCGATCGGCTCCCCCAACATCCGGCCCACCGGCCAGCACCTGATGATCGGCCTGCGCAAGGTCGGCTTCACCCCGGACGGCGCCCACCGCGCCCCGGACGCCCCCGGCGGCACCCGCCGCTACTACGTCACCCAGCAGGACGGCCCGCCGCTGGACGTCCACATCATCGACCGCGAGCAGCAGGCCTCCGGCTTCTTCTACCGGGCCTGGCGCCGGCTGCGGCTGCGCTCGGTGGCGGTGCGCCGCAGCCCCCAGTCGCTGCGCCAGGCGCTGGAGCAGGAGGCCCTGATCGCGTACGCGGCGGCCGCCTCGGGCGCCCGCGCGCCGCAGCTGGTGGCCACCTCCGAGCTGGGCCCGGACGCCGCGATCCTGGTGTACGAGAACGTCGAGGGCCGCACCCTGGACGAGCTCGCCGACGAGGAGGTCACCGACCGGGTGATGGCCTCGCTGTGGCAGTCGGTGGCGGCCCTGCACGAGCGCCGGATCGCCCACCGCCGGCTGACCGGCGAGTCGCTGCTGGTCGTCGACGACGAGACGGCCTGCCTGGTCAACCTGTCCGGCGGCGACATCGCCGCCACCGACCTGACCCTGCGCATCGACGTCGCCCAGCTGCTCACCACCTTCGCGCTGCGGATCGGCCCCGAGCGGGCCGTCGCCACCGCCAACGCGGTGCTCGGCGCGGACCGGGTCGCCCAGGCGCTGCCGCTGCTCCAGCCGGTCGGGATGAGCCGCTCCACCCGGGTCGACCTCGCCAGGCTCACCAAGGAGCGCAAGACCGCCGCCCGGGCCAGGGCCCTGGAGCAGGTCGCGGCCGGCGAGCGCACCCAGGAACAGGCCGAGGAGGACATCGCGGTGGCCGGCGAGGACCTGCTCAGCCGCATCCGCGGCCAGATCCTGCAGATCGCCCCCGAGGCGCCGATGGAGCCGGCCAAGCTGGAGCGCCTCAAGCCGAAGAGCCTGATCATGGTGATCGCGCTCACCTTCGCCGCCTACCTGGCGCTGACCACCATCAAGCCGGCCCAGCTCAAGCTCTCCCAGATGAACTGGGCGTGGGCGGCGGCGGCCCTGCTGGCGGCCGCGTTCAGCTACGTCGCCGCCGCGATGAGCCTGACCGGCTTCGTCCCCGAGCGGCTGCCGTTCCGGCGCACCGTCGCGGCCCAGCTGGCCGGCTCCTTCGTGAAGCTGGTCGCCCCCGCGGCGATCGGCGGCATCGCGCTCAACACCCGCTACCTGCAGAAGGCCGGGATCCGCCCGGGCCAGGCGGTCGCCTCGGTCGGCGCCTCCCAGCTGGCGGGCCTGGCCGGGCACCTGCTGCTGCTGTTCAGCTTCGGCCTGATCACCGGCAGCCAGACCAACGGCGACCTCTCCGCCTCCCGGGCGGTGATCATCGGGGTGCTGACCGCGGCCGTGCTCGCCCTGGTGGTGGCCGCGGTGGCGCCGCTGCGCCGCTTCGTGCTGGGTCGGCTTCGCTCGCTGTTCTTCGGCGTGGTGCCGCGGATGCTCGACCTGATGCAGACGCCCAGCAAGCTGGTCACCGGCTTCGGCGGCATCCTGCTGCTGACCCTGTCCTTCACCGCCTGCCTGGACTTCTCGGTGCAGGCCTTCGGCGGCGACGTCAGCTTCTCGGCCGTCGCGGTGGTCTTCCTGACCGCCAACGCGGCCGGCTCGGCGATCCCCACCCCGGGCGGCATCGGCCCGGTCGAGGTGGCCCTGATCGGCGCCCTGACCGTCGCGGACGTCTCCCCCGCGGTCGCCACCCCGGCGGTGTTCCTCTACCGGGCGCTCACCTTCTGGCTGCCGGTGCTGCCGGGCTGGATCGCCTACAACGTGCTGCAGCGCAAGCACGCGCTCTGAGCGCGGCGCGCGCGGACGGCTCAGGGCCCCACCGCCGAGCGGTGGGGCCCTGGTCGTCCGTCCTCCGGCCGTACGTCCGGCGCCCTAGTAGACCGGCTTGTGCGGCTCGATCTGGTTCACCCAGCCGAGCACGCCGCCGCCCAGGTGCACGGCGTTGGCGAAGCCCGCGGCCTTGACCACGGCCAGCACCTCGGCCGAGCGCACGCCCGACTTGCAGTGCAGCACGATCTTCCGGTCCTGCGGCAGCTTCTCCAGGGCGTCGCCCATGAGGAACTCGTTCTTCGGGATCAGCACCGCGCCGGGGATGTTGACGATCTCGTACTCACCGGGCTCGCGGACGTCGATGAGGTAGATGTCCTCCTCGTCGTCCTGCCACTGCTTGAGCTGCTTCGAGGTGATGGTCGAACCGGCGGCGGCGGCCTGCGCCTCCTCCGACACGACGCCGCAGAAGGCCTCGTAGTCGATCAGCTCGGTGACCGTCGGGTTCTCGCCGCAGACCGCGCAGTTCGGGTCCTTGCGGACCTTCACCTGGCGGTAGTTCATCTCCAGGGCGTCGTAGATCATCAGCCGGCCGACCAGCGGGTCGCCGATCCCGGCCAGCAGCTTGATCGCCTCGTTCACCTGGATCGAGCCGATGGACGCGCAGAGCACGCCCAGCACGCCGCCCTCGGCGCAGGACGGGACCATGCCCGGCGGCGGGGCCTCCGGGTAGAGGCAGCGGTAGCAGGGGCCGTGCTCGGCCCAGAAGACGCTGGCCTGACCGTCGAAGCGGTAGATCGAGCCCCACACGTACGGCTTGCCGAGCAGCACCGCGGCGTCGTTCACCAGGTAGCGGGTGGCGAAGTTGTCGGTGCCGTCCACGATCAGGTCGTAGCCGGCGAAGATCTCCATCACGTTGGAGTTGTCGAGGCGCTCCTCGTGCAGCACCACCTCGACGTACGGGTTGATCTGCCGCACCGAGTCGCGCGCGGACTCCGCCTTGGAGCGGCCGATGTCGGCCTGGCCGTGGATGATCTGGCGCTGCAGGTTCGACTCGTCGACCACGTCGAACTCGACGATGCCCAGCGTGCCGACGCCGGCCGCGGCCAGGTACATCAGCGCGGGCGAACCGAGGCCGCCGGCGCCGACGCAGAGCACCTTGGCGTTCTTCAACCGCTTCTGCCCGGCCATCCCGACGTCCGGGATGATCAGGTGGCGGGAGTACCTGCGGACCTCGTCGACGGTGAGCTCGTCGGCCGGCTCGACCAGGGGTGGCAACGACACGGGGACTCCGATGGGTCTCTTGTTCAGGCGGCCGGGGCCAGCCTCGGACGGGGTTGTTGCACCGCCACTCAGGTGGCTCTCTAGGCCAACAGTGTCATGCCCCACCGGTATTCCGAGACAGCTCGTCCGATGGGCGAGACGGGCCGCGCCGGATCGTGGAACCGCCCGCCGGGCGCCCCGGAGCGCCCCCGGCCCGTGGTTGCGGGCCCGGGGCGCTCCCGCGCCGCGCTCACACCCGGCAGGCCGTCTCCAGCCAGACGTCCCCCAGCGACTCCTCCAGCGGTACCTGTGTCCGCCAGCCGAGACGGTCCCGGGCGGTCCGCACGTCCGCCTGCCGCCACGGCACCGGCTCCCCGGGGGCGGGACGGCCCTCCGGCCGGTGCCCCTCCGCCCGGTGGCCCGGCAGGTACGGCCCGGACGGGTGGTGGCCGTGGCCCGGCAGGTGGTCGCCGCCCGCCCCGGCGGCCTGCGCGGGCAGCAGGACCTGCCGGTTCTCCTCCACGATCGACCCCTCGAAGCCCGACGCCCGGACCAGCAGCTGGGCCGCGTCCCGGGCCCGCACGGCGTGCCCGCTGCCCACGTTGATCACCCCGGTGGCGGCCGAGACCGCCGCCGCCTGGATCGCCCGGGCGACGTCCCGCACGTCCACGAAATCCCGGTATCCGGACAGGTCCGGCATCCGCACCTGGTTCTCGTCCCGCTCCAGCGCCCGCCGCAGCCCCTCGGCGAGGCGCCCGAACAGCGAGGCGGTCGGCGCCCCCGGACCCACCACGTCGAACACCCGCAGCACCGCCGCGTCCAGCCCCGAGGCCAGCACCAGCTCCGTCCCGGCCAGCTTGGAGACCCCGTACGGGCCGACCGGCCGCGGCTCGGCCTGCTCGGACACCGGCACCCCGCCGGGCACCGGCCCGTACTCGGCGGCCGAGCCGACGTGCACCAGCCGGGCCGGTTCCCGGCTGCGCCGGATCGCCTCGCAGACGGTCGCGACGGCCAGCGTGTTCGACCGGATCAGGGTCCGCGAGCTGCCGTAGGTGGCACCCGCACAGTTGATCACCACCTGCGGCGCGACCGCGTCCAGGAAGCGGGCCAGCGCACCCGGACTCCCGGCGGTCAGGTCGAAGCGGATGTCGGCCGAGTCGCGCCGGCCGAGCACCGTCACCTGCAACTCCTGGTCCATCAGCAGACGATCGGTCACCCGGCGGCCGATGAAGCCGTCGGCGCCCAGCAGCAGCACCCTCATCGGGGGCGTCCTTCCACGAAGCGAGGTCGGGGACGACCTGGCGGACTGAAAAACAGCGAACGAGATCTGACGGGTCTGACGGGTCTGGCGGGAAGGCTCAGCGGTGCGCGCCGGCCCGGCCGAGCAGCGCCCAGCCGTGGGCCAGCAGCACCGCCGCGACCGCGCCGCCGCCCAGCAGGACGGCCGACGGCCAGGGGCGGCCCAGCGCGAGCGGCACCGCCGTCGCGACGGGCCCGGCCAGGGCGCCCAGCGCGGCGGCCGTCGTCCGGCCGCAGCGCGCCAGCAGCGCGGGCAGCACCAGCAGCAGGCCCAGCACGCCCTGCGCCGCCCACGCCGCGGGGCCGGCCCGCTCGGCGGCCAGGTGCAGCAGGCCGCCGCCGTGGCCGGGCCCGGGGCGCGGCGCGACCACCGCGAGGACGGCCAGCGCGGCGTAGCTGAGCACCGCGAGCACGGCCAGGTGCAGCGCGACCGCGACCGGCAGCACCGGGCGCATCCGGGCCCGGAACTCGGCCAGGGTGCGGGCGGCCCCCAGGTGCCCCCGGCCGACCTGCCGGTACCAGCGGGCCGCCCGCTCCGCCGAGCCCGCCGACACCGCGGCGGCCAGCACCAGGGCGGCGGCCAGCGGCCGGTCCCGGCCCGGCGCCGCCAGCGGGAGCAGCAGCAGCGCGGCCAGGCCCAGCCCGTGGCCGAGCGCGGCGGGGCGCAGCCGGGAGCCGACGGGCCGGGGCGGGGTGCGGACCGGGCCGAGCTCCGCCGGGCAGGGCGGGCCGCACGGCGGCGGGGCGGGCTCGGCCGGGGCGGTTCCGGTCAGCGCGGGCAGCAGCACCAGCGGGACGGCGGCGGGCAGCAGCACCGGCCAGCGGGCGCCGAGCGCGGCCACCGCGGCGCAGGGCGGCGCGGCCAGCGCGGCGGCGGTCAGCGCCGCCCGGGCGGCGGCCGCGCAGCGCCGCGGTTCGGGCGGCTCGGGGGGCTGCGGCCGCCGGGGCACCCGGGCGTACAGCTCCTCGGCCAGCGAGAACAGGTCGGCGTGCCGGCAGCGCGCCGCAGCGTCCGGGCCGAGCCCGGCCTCCTCCAGCCCGGCGGCGATCTCCAGCGGGTCGACGGCGCGCTCGCACAGCTCCCGGTGCTCGGCCATCAGCTCGCGCACCGGGTCGGCGCTGACCACGGGGCCGGACATCAGACGGCCTCCGCGAGGGCGGGGCCGGCGGGCCGGGCCGCCGGTTCGGTGCGCACCGGCAGGGCGGCGAGCTGCCCGGCCGGGCGGCGCGGTCCGGGCGCGGGCGGCGCGTCGGTGTCCTCGGTGTGCGGCCCGGGGGCTGCGGCGCCGTCCTCCCGGTCCTCGCCGCTGTCCTCGCCGCGGTCCTCGTCGCGGCCGCCGGCCGGACCGTCGCTGAGCCAGTACTCGGCGGGGCGCGCGAACGGGCGCGGCGCCCGTCCGCCGTGGTCCGCCCCGCCGCCCCCGGGGAAGGCGGGGTACTGCGAGACCAGCTCCAGGTAGATCTCCCGGAAGGCGCCGGTCACCGGCTCGACGGCGAAGCGTTCCTGCGCCCGCAGCCGCCCCGCCAGGCCGAGCCGGGAGCGCCGCTCCTGGTCGCGCAGCAGTGCCAGGCAGGCCCCGGCCAGCGCGCGCGGGTCGCGGGCGGGCACCAGCAGCCCGGTGGGGCCGACCACCTCGCGGGCCACCCCGACGTCGGTGGAGACCACCGCGCGGCCGCTGAGCATGGCGTCGGCGAGCAGCCGGGGGCTGCGCTGGGAGAGCGCGGAGAAGACCGCCACCGTGCCGCCCTGCCAGGCCTCGGCGAGCGAGCCGGGCCGGCCGGCGAAGTCCACCGCGGCGGTCACCCCGAGCCGTTCGGCGACGGCCGCGCAGTGCGCCCGGTAGCCGGGGGCGGCCTCCTCGCCGTGCAGCACCAGGCGGGCCGCGGGCAGTTCGGCGCGGACCCGGGCGAAGGCGTGCAGCACCAGTTCGGTGTCCCGCCCCGGCTCCAGCGGGCCCGCCCAGACCAGGGTGGGCCGCTCCGGCTCCGGGCCGGCCGCCGGGCGGTCCACCGCCGGGGTGCCCTCGTGGACGACCCGGGTGCGCGTCGGATCGGCCCCGCAGCGGCGCTGCCACTGCTGGTCGTGGGCGCTGCCCGGGGTGAGTATCGCGGCCTGCCGGTAGGTCTCCTCGGTGAGCGCCCGGAAGAAGGACAGCAGCAGCGCCCGGGCCGGCGTGCGGGTCCCCCCGGCCGACGACCGGGGGAGGTGCGGCGCCTCGCGGTGGCCGAGGTACTGCTCGCGCAGGTGCAGGCCGTGCTCGGTGACCACGAAGGGCACCCCGTGCAGCTGCCGGGCGACCAGGGCGGGGAGCGCGGCCGGGCCGCCGCCGACCACGTGGCACAGGTCGGCGGCGCCGAGGCCGCCGGGCCCGGTGCCGTACCAGGGCGCGGAGAGCGGGCGCAGGCACTGCTCCAGCAGGTCAGCGGCGACCAGCACGTCGCGGACCAGCGGCTGTCCGGCCGAGGTGTCCACGCCGGGCAGCCGCCAGGTCCGCTCCAGGACCCGGCAGGCGTGGGCGGAGGCGAGGAAGGCGGGCAGGGTGCCCCCGTCCTCCCGGGCCAGCGCCGCCAGCCGGTACAGCCCGGCCCCGAAGCCGGCCCGCTCCGCCGGCAGCACCAGCGCCCGCACCAGCTCCTCGTACGCCCGGGCGTACTGGCGTCTGCGCAGCGCCCCGGGGGCCCGGCCGCGCGGCCGGCGGCCCCACAGCGCGAGGTGGTGGGTGCCGGGCCGGGCGGGCGAGGGCCGGGGGCCTGGGCCGTCCTGGCCGGTGAGCAGGTACAGCTCGAACTCGTGCTCCGGCAGGCCCTCGGCCAGCCGCTCGCACCAGGCCCCGGCACCACGGTCGGGATGCGGGCGGGCACCCTCGGTGAGCAGCGCGACGCGCACGGGAGTCCTCCTTCTGCCTCGGAGCGGGGGCGGTGACGGCGGCCTCGGTCAGGGCCGACCGCCCCCCGCATCCCTGGGACGCCCCCTGGGCGGGGGGCACGGGAGCCGCGGGGCCGTACGCCGGGACGCTTGCTCGGGCCGTGCGCCGTGTGCTCCGGCGTCAGCGGTCCTCCCCCACACCTGTTCGGTCCGGCAGCAGAAAGGTAGGACCGGCCCGGGGCGATCCATCGGTCACATGCCTGGCTGCCACCTGAACGAGTGAACCGCCGTGACCTCGCCCGGGACCGGGCCGTTAGCGGGCGCTGTACGGCGTTCCGGTACCGCTCCGGTACCGCCCGCCGCTCAGCGGGCGGTGTCCGCGATCAGCTCGCGCACGGCCCGGGCGACCGCGTCGGGGTGCTCCATCATCGCCACGTGCCCGGACTCGGGCAGCACCAGCAGCCGGGCGTCGGCGAAGGCCGCGCAGGCCCGCCGGGCGGAGCGGTAGGCGACCAGCCTGTCGCGCAGCCCGTACACCAGCAGCACCGGCGCCGCGACCTGTTCGGCCTGCCGCCACAGCGCCTGGTCGCCGCGCTCGGTGTAGGCGGAGACGATGCCGCGGGCCGAGCCGATCAGGGCGGGCATCGCGTGCGGCTGCGCCAGCCGGTGCCGGTACTCGGCCACCGCCTCGGCGCGGGCGGTCGGGCTCAGGCCGGCCGGGTCGCCGTAGACCAGGCGCAGCAGGTCCTCGGTGGCCGCCTCGGCGTCGCGCCGCCCGGCCGGCAGCCGGCGCAGCAGGGCGGGCAGTCCGGGCAGGGCGAGCAGGCCGGTGGGCCAGGCGGAGCGCTGCGGGGGCAGTTCGGGCAGCGCGGGCGAGACCAGGGTGAGGCTGCGGACCAGGTCGGGGCGCAGCGCGGCGAGCCGGACCGAGACGGCGCCGCCGAGCGAGTTGCCGAAGAGGTGGACGGGGCCGCGGCCGGCGGCCTCCAGGTAGCCGATGACGGCGCGGACGTGACCGGAGAGGCTGAGGTTGCCGTCGGCGGGCGGGCCGGAGCGGCCGAAGCCGGGCAGGTCGACGGCCTCGCCGTCGACGAGGTCGGAGAGCCGGTCCATCAGCGCGGTCCAGTTGCCGGCCGAGCCGCCCAGGCCGTGCACGAAGAGTCCGGGCTCGCGCCCGTCGGCGGCGCCCGCTTCGGCGGGCCGGTGCACCGCGAGCACCGCGCCGGGGACCTCGACCGTACGTACCTGCTGCTCAGCGCTGCTCATGGTGGACGATGGTAGTGAGGCCAGGTCGGGGGCGGCGGGGGTGGTCCGGCCTCCCCGGCCCCGTCCCGTCCGCCCGCCCCCTCCCTCGTCCCATCCCTCGTCGCACCACTGCCGACGCCGAGGTCAGCGCCGTATTGTGGGCTCCTGACAAGCGGCCGGACTGCTTTTCTCGCCTTCGCCAGGGGCGGGCGCGGTTACCGAAAAGTAGAATCGGCCCTCTTGCCAGCCCCGAAGAACCCCGAAGTGAGGAGCGCCGTGACGGCCATCCAGGAGGCGCAGGAGCGCCCGCGCGGTGCCCGCCTGCCGCGAAGCGCCCGCCGTGAACAACTGCTCGGTGCCGCCCAGGAGGTGTTCGTCGCGCAGGGTTACCACGCGGCCGCCATGGACGACATCGCCGACCGTGCCGGGGTGAGCAAGCCGGTGCTCTACCAGCACTTCCCCGGGAAGCTGGAGCTCTACCTGGCGCTGCTGGACAAGCACTGCGACGCCCTGGTCGAGTCGACCCGCGACGCCCTGGGCACCACCACCGACAACAAGCTGCGGGTGGCCGCGACGATGGAGGCGTACTTCAACTACGTCTCCAGCGAGTCGGGCGCGTTCCGGCTGGTCTTCGAGTCGGACCTGACCAACGAGCCGGCCGTGCGCGAGCGGGTGGAGCGGGCCTCCGAGGCGAGCGCGACGCTGGTCAGCCAGGTGATCCAGGAGGACACCGACCTGCCGGAGGCGGAGTCCAAGCTGCTGGCGGCCGGGGTCTGCGGCCTGGCCCAGATCACCGCCCGGTACTGGCTGTCGCAGGGTCTGGAGATCCCGCGCGACGAGGCGGTGCGGCTGGTCGCCAGCCTGGCCTGGCGGGGGCTCAAGGGCTTCCCGATGCACCCGGGCGACCTCGCGCCGGAGGGTTCCGCCCAGCGCTGAACGATCCGCTGACCTTCGCCTGGGCGGTGATCGGGTGCTCTATGGTGAAGCCGTACGGCGCGGTCGCCGTGGCCGCTTGTCCCAGGCGGTCCGTCGCCGCGCGTGGAGACTGCCAACCCGGAGGGACGGAAGCCGTGGAGGTCAAGATCGGCGTGCAGAACGCGCCGCGCGAAATCGTGATCGAGAGCTCGCAGACTGCCGATGAGGTCGAGAGCGCGGTCGCGAAGGCGCTGGAGGGCTCCACCAAGCTCTTCTCGCTCACCGACGAGCACGGCCGTCGCGTCATCGTCCCGGCCGAGCGCCTGGCGTACGTGGAGATCGGCGAGTCGGCCGCCCGCAAGGTGGGCTTCGGCACCGCCTGAGCCGCCGCGAGCCGGTCCGTCCGGTGCCCCGTTCCCGCCGAGGGAGCGGGGCACCGTCGCGTGTACGGGCAGGTCGGCCTGGGTACGGCGACAGGTGCGGCACCGGTGCCGCACGCCCGTTCCCCGGGGAGGCCGCCGTGCTGGTCGAGTCGTTCGTCTTCGTGCTGGTCGGCCTGGCCGCGGCCGCCGCCGCGCTGCTGGGCCTGCCGGGGTACTACCGGGCCTCCCGCCCGCTGGTGGTGGGGACGGCCCTGGCCTCGGCGCTGCTCGGTGGGGTGGTCGCGCACTTCTGCCTGGACGGTCGCCAGCCGGTGGCCACGGTGGCGTTCTCGGCGCTGGCCGCAGGGGTGGTCACCTCGCTGCTGGCCCGGCCGGACCTCGCCGCCGGGCGGGCCCCGGCCCACCGGCACCACCCGCACCGGGCCGGCGCCCACCGCGCGCCGCGGCGGCACCGGCCGGCCTGACGGCCCCCGGGCGCGGTCTCAGGAGGCCAGGCCGAGGGCGGCCATCCGCCGGGTGTGCGCCTCGGTGATCCGGTTGAACATCTTGCCGACCTCGACCAGGTCGAATCCCTGCACCTGCACGCCGCCGACCAGCAGGTTGGAGAGCGCGTCCCGCTCGGCGACGACCCGCTGGGCCTGGCTGAGCGCCTCGCCCATCAGCCGCCGGCCCCACAGGGCGAGCCGGCCGCCCGCCCGCGGGTCGGCCTCGATGGCCTGGCGGACCTTGTCGACCGCGAACTGTCCGTGGCCGGTGTCGGACATGACGCTGAGGACCAGGTCCCGGGTGTCGTCGTCCAGTCGGACGGCCACCTCGCGGTAGAAGTCGGTGGCGATGGCGTCGCCGACGTAGGCCTTGACCAGGCCCTCCAGCCAGTCCGAGGGCGCCGTCATCCGGTGGAACAGCTCCAGCGGCTCGACGAAGGGGCGCATCGCCTCCTGCGGGTCGGCGCCGATCTCGGCGAGCCGGTCGTGCAGCCGCTGGTAGTGCTGGAACTCGGCGGAGGCCATCCGGGCCAGGGCCGCCTTGTCGGCGAGGCCGGGCGCCAGCTTGGCGTCCTCGGCGAGCCGCTCGAAGGCGCTCAGCTCGCCGTACGCGAGCGCGCCGAGCAGGTCGAGCACCGCCGCGCGGTAGCCCGGTTCGGCCGAGCACGTGGCCCAGTCGCCGATCGAGCCGGGCGCGCCGTCCTGCGTCTCACCATGGGTCTCCATGACCCGCCACCTTAGTCCCGCCCGGGCCCGCGCCCCACCACCGGACGCACCCCGGTGACCTGCCGGATCGGCTCTCCGGGCACCCGTCGGCGGAGGCGGTGTCAGACGCGTCACGTGTTCGAGTCGTCGCCTGACTGTATGGTGGTACGGAGCCCCGTCGTGCTCGCACGGTGCCACCGCCGTCTCGGTGGCCCGCACGAGCCCGCTCCGTAGCGGCAGCGCGTCCTCCGGACGTGTCCGCACCGGAGGCACGGGTACTCACGTACGCGGATGCCCGGTCGGAGAGCCGATCGGCTCCGACCATGGCTTGGACTTCAAGCCTTGGCACCGCATCAGTGGCCGAGCGAGGGCCGCCGAGACCACGCCCACCTGGCGGAGGTCCCGCGCAGGTCCCTCACGGGAACCCTCCCCGACGCCGCCGGCGACGCGCCCCGCCATCGGGCCGCGCGCACCGGCCGGCCGCAGGGACCGGCGCGGTTGTGCGTCCGCTCAGCTGTACTCGGGGCCGCCCAGGCCCGTACACAGCCGCGCGGCTGCCCGCCCGCCGCTCGCTCTCGGCCCCTCCGAAAACGGAAGAGGCAGCACCCTGTCCACCACCGCTGAACCCATCAAGACGACGTTCCGGGACCTGGGGATCCTCCCGGAGACCGCCGAGGCCCTCGAGGCCGTCGGCATCGTCCATCCCTTCCCCATCCAGGAGATGACCCTCCCGGTCGCGCTGACCGGCCACGACGTCATCGGCCAGGCCAAGACCGGCACCGGCAAGACCCTCGGCTTCGGTCTGCCGCTGATCGAGCGCGCCGTGGTGCGCGCCGACGTGGACGCCGGCCGGGCCACCGAGGAGCAGCTCTCGGACTTCCCGCAGGCGCTGATCGTCGTCCCGACCCGCGAGCTCTGCACCCAGGTCACCAACGACCTGCAGACCGCCGGCAAGGTCCGCAACGTCCGCGTGCTCGCGGTCTACGGCGGCCGGGCGTACGAGCCGCAGGTCGAGGCGCTCAACAAGGGCGTCGACATCGTGGTCGGCACCCCGGGCCGACTGCTGGACCTGGCCGGCCAGAAGAAGCTGAACCTGTCCAAGGTCCGCGCGCTGGTCCTGGACGAGGCCGACGAGATGCTCGACCTGGGCTTCCTGCCCGACGTCGAGAAGATCATCACCATGCTGCCGGCCAAGCGGCAGACCCTGCTGTTCTCGGCCACCATGCCGGGCCAGGTCATCAGCCTCGCCCGCCGGTACATGAGCCAGCCGACCCACATCCGGGCCGCCGCCCCGGACGACACCGGCGCCACCGTCGCCAACATCGAGCAGCACATCTTCCGTGCCCACTCGCTCGACAAGGTCGAGATGGTCTCGCGCATCCTCCAGGCCGACGGCCGCGGGCTGGCGATGATCTTCTGCCGCACCAAGCGCACCGCCGCCGACGTCTCCGACCAGCTGACCCAGCGCGGGTTCGCGGCCGGCGCCGTCCACGGCGACCTCGGCCAGGGCGCCCGCGAGCAGGCGCTGCGCGCCTTCCGCAACGGCAAGGTCGACGTGCTGGTCTGCACCGACGTGGCCGCCCGCGGCATCGACGTCGAGGGCGTCACCCACGTCATCAACTACCAGTGCCCCGAGGACGAGAAGACCTACCTGCACCGGATCGGCCGCACCGGCCGGGCCGGCGCCTCCGGTACGGCCGTCACCCTGGTCGACTGGGACGACATCCCGCGCTGGCAGCTGATCAACAAGGCGCTGGACCTGCCGTTCAACGAGCCGGAGGAGACCTACTCCACCTCGCCGCACCTGTACGAGCTGCTCAAGATCACGCCGGGCACCAAGGGCGTGCTGCCGCGTTCGGAGCGCACCCGGGCCGGGCTCGGCGCGGAGGAGATCGAGGACCTCGGCGAGACCGGCGGGCGGGGTGCCCGCACCGGTCGCGGCGGTGCCCGCGGCGGGCGGGCCGGCTCGGGCCGCCCGGCCGTCGAGGCCCCGGCGGCGGAGGAGAAGCCGCGCCGCACCCGTGAGCGCCGCCGCACCCGCCGTGGTTCGGAGGTCGGCGAGGGCGAGGCGGCCGTCGCCGCGACGGTGACCGAGGCGGCTCCGGCCGTCGAGGGCGCCGAGGGCGAGGCCGCGCCGCGCCGTCGCCGCCGCCGTTCGCGCGGTGGCGCCGCCTCGGGCGAGGTCACCCCGGTGGCCGCGGCCGAGGTCGTCGCCGAGGCGGCCGCGGTGGTCGAGGCCGCCGTGGTCGCGGCCGAGCCGATGGCTTCGGAGGCCCCGGTGGCCGAGGAGAAGCCGCGCCGGACCCGGACCCGCAAGCCCAAGGCCGAGGTGGCCGAGACCGCGGAGGTCGTCGAGGCCACCGCCGTCACCGAGGCACCGGCCGAGGCCCCGGCGGAGAAGAAGCCGGCCCGCACCCGGACCCGCAAGCCCAAGGCCGAGGCCACCGAGACCGCGGAGGCCGTCGAGGCCGCCGCCGTCACCGAGGCACCGGCCGAGGCCCCGGTCGAGAAGAAGCCGGCCCGCACCCGGACCCGCAAGCCCAAGGCCGAGGCCACCGAGACCGCG
>NZ_JBVIWC010000008.1:0-35966 GCF_055594965.1 Kitasatospora sp. NPDC040550
AGGCGCCGCCGCCGCCGTGGACGTGCAGGTCCACGAAGCCGGGGACGACGGTGTGGCCGGTCAGGTCGAGGTCGCCGGGCCGGGGCTCCCCGCCGTTCGTGCCGTCGGTGAGGGCGGCGATCCGGTCGCCCTCCACGGCCAGCCGGCCGCCGTCGACGACACCGCCGGGCAGGACGAGCCGGGCGCCGGACAGGGCAGTACGGTCACGGTCCGCGGTGGTCACGCGGTCACCTCCATCGAGAGCAGGTCCCAGGCGAGCAGGCCGGCGCCCAGGGATGCGGCGGTGTCTTTGAGCATGGCGGGTACGACCTTCGGGGGCATCTGGAAGGTCAGGCGCTCGGTGACCGCCGCGCGAAGCGGGGTGAAGAGCGTGTCGCCGGCCTCGGCCAGCCCGCCGCCGACGATCACCGTGGACGGGTCGAGCAGGCTCTGCGCCAGCACGATGCCGTCGGCGAGGGCGTCGACCGCGTCCTGCCAGACGGCGCGGGCGCGGTCGTCCCCGGCGTCCACCGCGGCGGCGCAGGATGCCGCGTCGGCGTCGGGGTCGCCGCTGGCCTCGGCCCAGGCGCGGGAGACGGCCGAGGCGGAGGCCAGCGTCTCCAGGCAGCCGCGGGCGCCGCAGCCGCACTGCGGGCCGCCGGGGCGGACCACGACGTGGCCGATCTCGCCGCCGTAGCCGTGCGCGCCGGCCTCGATCCGGCCGTCGATGCCGATGGCGCCGGCGATGCCGGTGCCGAGAGCGATGAACAGGAAGCGGTCGACGCCGCGGCCGGCTCCGAGCCGGCCCTCGGCGAGGCCGCCGGAGCGCACGTCGTGGCCGAGGGCCACCGGCAGGCCGCCGAGGCGCTCGCTGAGCAGCGTGCGCAGCGGGAGGTCGCGCCAGCCGAGGTTGGCGGAGAAGACCGCGATCCCGTTCTTCTCGTCGATCGTGCCGGGCACGGCCACGCCGGCCGCCAGCGGGGCGTGCCCGAAGCGGGCGCGGCCTTCGTCGGCGAGGTCGGCGGCGAAGCCGAGGATGGCGGCGACGACGGCGTCGGTGCCGTGTTCCCGCCCGGTCGGTCGGCGTGCTTCGAACAGCACGGAGCCGTCCTGGGCGAGCAGCGCGGCCTTCATGCCGGTGCCGCCTACATCGAGTGCGATGACGTGCTTCACGGAGGACAGTTTCCCTTGGTCGGGTCGAAGAGGTCTAGTCCAGTTGTCGGATTGGTCTGGTCCATACTGGGTGAGCTTTGTCTCGGCTGCGGCGGTGTGCGGGGCTTTGTGCCCCGGAGTCCGGCCGAGGGCCTCCGTTCGCCTGTTGTTGCGCATCGTGCAATGAACCAGGGCACTTCGGTAACTACTCGACGGGTGAGGGCGAGTGGTGTGGACCAGTGTGCGAGCGGTTTGGGAGTGTGGCGCTCCCCCCTGCCGGATTCCCTCGTCCGGCTGCAGTTCTTTTTGAAGGCGGTACCCGCGTTGGACAGGCGCGCCCACGTTTCCCTCCGTGTGCTCGGTACGGCGTTGGCCGGAGCACTGGTGCTCACCACGGTCAGCGCGTGCAGCGGGCAGGGCGACGGGCCGGTCACGCTCAAACTGGTCGCCGCGGACTACGGGGAGAACGCCGAGACCAGTTCCAAGCACTACTGGGACGAGGTCTCCAAGGCCTTCGAGGCGGCCAACCCCGGCATCAAGGTCCAGGTCGAGGTGGACAGCTGGACCGACATCGGCAAGAAGGTCGACGACATGATCGCGGCCGGGAAGTCGCCCGACCTGCTGCAGACCGGCGGCTTCGCCGAGCAGGTCGCGGCGGACCGGCTGTACGCGGCCGCGGACGTCCTCTCGATGGACACCCAGGCCAAGTTCATGGACAACTTCTCGCACGCCGGACAGGTGCTGGGGACCCAGTACGGGATCCCCTTCGTCTCCTCCTCGCGGGTGCTCTTCTACAACAAGGCGATCTTCAAGCAGGCCGGGATCACCCAGCCGCCGACCACCTGGAACGAGCTGCGGGCCGCGGCCGAGAAGATCAAGGCCAAGGTCCCCGGGGTGACCCCGTACGGGCTGCCGCTGGGGCCCGAGGAGGCGCCGGCCGAGTCGATGCTGTGGACGCTGAGCGGGGGCGGCTCGCTCTCGGACGACGTCGGCAACTACACCATCGACAGCGACCAGAACCAGGCGACCTTCAACTGGCTCAAGAGCAACTTGGTCGGCACCGGGCTGACGTACCCGGACCCGGGCAAGATGAACCGCACGCCGGTGTTCCAGGACTTCGCCTCCGGGAAGGTCGCGATGCTCAACGGGCACCCGACCCTGCTGCGGATGGCGTCCGCCGGGAAGATCGACTTCGGGACGGCGGCCATCCCGAAGAAGGACGGCGTGGGGCGGACCGGGAGCCTCGGCGTCGCGGACTGGATGATGGCGTTCAAGGCCAACGGGCACAAGAACGAGATCAAGAAGTTCCTGTCCTTCGTCTACACCAAGGACTACCAGCTCAAGTTCGACGAGCAGTACAACCTGCTGCCGGTGACCCAGGACGCCTTCAACCAGATGTCCTCGGACCCCAGGCACGAGGACCTCAAGCAGTTCGCGGTGGGGCTGACCAACGCCAGCTTCTACCCGTTCGGGGACCCGGCCTGGGGTGAGGTCAGCAACCGGATCAAGACGGGGATCGGGCAGGCGGTGACCGGGGACCCGAAGCAGGTGCTGCAGGGGTTGCAGGACGCGGCGATGAAGGAAGCGGGCCGGGTCCGGAAGCAGTGAGGCCCCCCGGGGCGGGGGGCCTCCGGGGTCAGGGGAGCGTGATCGCGTAGGCCTTGCGGAGGGTCTCGTGGACCGTCCAGGTGGTGCGGTCGCCCTCGCGCAGGACGGCGCAGTCGCCGGGGCCGACGGACAGGGTCGGGCCGCCCTCGACCTCGATGGTGGCCCGGCCGCTCAGCACCACGAACATCTCGTCGGCCTCGACGTCGGTGACCACGCCCGGGGTGATCTGCCAGATGCCGCGCAGCTGGCGGCCGTCGGGGGACTCGGCGAGGACCTTTCCGGTGACCTCGGGGGTGCCGGAGACGATCTGGGACGGGTCGAGCGGCTCGGGGTCGAGGTCGGCGCTGGGGATGTGGACGGCGAAGCTGGTCATGGGGGTGACGCTAGCCGGGCGGGGGCGCCGGGGTGGGGGGCAGAGTGTGTCGGGGGTGCGTCCGAGAATGACACTTCGTAGGTCCGTCGGGGGCTGTGCGGAGGTGGTGCGTGGTGGGCGAGCCGGGTGAACTGAGTGAGCGGGACCGGGCGGTGCTGGCGCTGGAGGGGCGGCAGTGGCGGACGGCCGGGGCCAAGGAGCGGGCGATCCGGGAGGAGCTGGGGCTCTCCTCCACGCGGTACTACCAGGTGCTGAACGGGTTGTTGGACCGGGAGGAGGCGCTGGCGTTCGCGCCGGTGCTGGTGAATCGGTTGCGGCGGGTGCGGGAGGGGCGGCGCGGGGCTCGGTGAAGGGGGCCGCTGCGCGGGGCTTTGGTGTGGGGGTGGGCTTTCGGGAGGGTGGGTGGGTCGGTGGGGGTGGGTTTGTGCTGGGGGTGCGGGGGCGGGGGTGGGGTATGGGTGTCGGTATGGGTCTTGACGAGATGGTGAAGCCGGCGACCGAGGCCGGGCGGGACGGGTTGCGGGCGATTCTGGCGGCGCCCGGTGATGCGGTGGTCGCTCTGGACTTCGACGGGACGTTGGCGCCGATCGTGGCGGATCCCTCGCGGGCGCGGGCGCATCCGGGGGTGGTGGGGGCGTTGCGGGGGTTGGCGGCGGTGGTGGGGGCCGTCGTGGTGGTGACCGGGCGGCCGGCGGGGGTGGCGGCGGAGTACGGGGGGTTCGCCGGGGTGCCGGGGCTGGTGGTGCTGGGGCACTACGGGGCCGAGCGGTGGGAGGCGGGGGAGCTCTCGGCGCCGGCGGTGCATCCGGGGGTGGCGGGGGTGCGGGGCGCGTTGCCGGGGGTGTTGGAGCGGGTGGGGGCGCCCGAGGGGACGTGGGTGGAGGACAAGGGGCGCTCGGTGGCGGTGCACACGCGGCGGACGGCGGAGCCGGAGCGGGTGCTGGAGTCGTTGCGCGGCCCGGTGGCGGAGTTGGCGGGGGAGTACGGGCTGGTGGTGGAGCCCGGGCGGTTGGTGCTGGAGCTGCGGCCGCCGGGGGTGGACAAGGGGGCGGCGCTGACGGGGTTCCTGCGGGAGCGCGGGGCGCGGTCGGTGCTGTACGCGGGGGACGACCTGGGGGACGTGGCGGCGTTCCGGGCGGTGGAGGAGTTGCGGGGGGCGGGGCTGGCGGGGTTGTTGGTGTGCGCCGGCGCGGTGGGGGACGCGCCGGTGCGGGAGCTCGCCGACCTGGCGGATGTGGTGGTCGACGGGCCCGAGGGGGTGGTGGAGCTGTTGGAGGCTCTGGGGGAGGCCCTCAGAGGGCGTTGAGCTGGTCGAGGAACCACTGCTGCGGGGGGAGCGCGGTGGCGGCGGCGGCGAGGCGCTTGGTGCGGTCGGCGCGTTCCTCGGGGCTCATGGTGAGGCCGGTGTGCAGGGCCTCGGCGGTGGCGATGACGTCGTACGGGTTGACGGTGAGGGCGTCGTCGCCGAGTTCGGCGTGGGCGCCGGCCTCGCGGGAGAGGACGAGGGCGCAGCCGTGGTCGGAGACCACCGGGACCTCCTTGGCGACCAGGTTCATGCCGTCCCGGATCGGGTTGACGAGGGCCACGTCGGCGAGCCGGTAGGCGGCCAGGGAACGCGGGAAGTCGTCGTTGACGTGCAGGATCAGCGGTTGCCAGGTGGGGGTGGCGAACTCGGCGTTGACGGCCTCGGCGAGTTCCTGGACCGCGGCCGTGTAGTCGCGGTACTCGGCGAGGTCGGTGCGGGACGGGTAGGCGAAGGCGATGTGGACCACCCGGTCGTGCCACTCGGGCCGGGTGCGGAGCAGGTGCCGGTAGGCCTGGAGGCCGCGGACGATGTTCTTGCTCAGCTCGGTGCGGTCGACCCGGACGATCGTGCGGCGGTCGCCGACGGCGGTGCGGAGGGCGGCGAGGCGCTCGTCGACGTCGGGGCGGTGGGCGCGTTCGCGCAGGAAGTCGGCGTCGGCGCCGAGGGCGTGCACGCCCAGCTGGGTGGTGCGGCCCTCGTGGGTGACGGTGAGGGCGGCCGGGTCGAAGACGGCGCCGAGGAGGTCCTCGCAGCAGGCGGCGAAGGCGCGGGCCCAGCGTTCGGTGAGGAAGCCGGCCCGGTCGGCGCCGAGGATGCCGGTCAGGACGGCCCGGGCGACGTCGTCCGGGAGCAGCCGGTAGTACTCGGGCGGGGCCCACGGGGTGTGGGAGAAGTGGCCGATCCGCAGGTCGGGGCGGGCTTGGCGGAGCAGCGCCGGGGTGAGGGAGAGGTGGTAGTCCTGGACCAGGACGGCGGCTCCCGGGGCGGCCTCGGCGGCGAGGGCGGTGGCGAACGCCGCGTTGTACGCCTGGTAGGCGGCCCATTCGGTGCGGAAGTCGGCGTCGAAGGAGGGCGCGGTGGGGGTCGCGTAGAGCAGGTGGTGGACGAACCAGAGGGTGGAGTTGGCGACGCCGTTGTAGGCGCGGGCGAAGGTCTCCGGGTCGATGTCGAGCATCCGTACGGCCTGTCCGCCGACGTCGTGCCCGGCGAGGTCGAGGCGGCCGTCGGGGGCCTCCCCGGCTGCTCTGCGGTCGGCGTCGCCCAGGGCGGCGCAGACCCAGACGGCGGTGGGGTCGTCGATCGCGGACAGGCCGGAGACCAGCCCCCCGCCGCCGCGGCGCAGGGTCAGCGTGCCGTCGTCGGCGGTGCCGAAGGACACCGGTCCACGGTTGGAGGCCACCAGGACGGGGGCGGTTCCGGTCGCACTCGAACGTTCGGTCGTGAGATCGCCCATGGTTGGGATGTTGCCGGGGGGTCCCGGTGGCAAACCCGTCAGCGGCGGGTGGCGTATTCCGGGACGGTGTGCATCGGGGGGCGTTCCAGGGCCGTCACGGGGTGGGTGTGGGCGGTGAAGGCGCGGGTGTGCGGGTCGCGGGTGAACTGGGTGAGGTGGGGGTGGACGAGGTCGGCGGAGGCCTTGAGGCGGTGGGAGCGGTCGAGGCGTTCCAGGGCGGTGCGGTAGATGGTGGCGGCCATCCGGCCGAGGGCCTGGCCGTCCTGGTGGCGATGGTGCCGGACGCCGACGTCGACCTGGGCCAGGGCGTCGAGGCCGACCAGGTCGAGGGCGTCGACCAGGAGGCCGAGCTCGACGCCGTAGCCGGTGGGGAAGGGCAGTCGTTCGAGCAGTGAGCGGCGGGCCGCGTACTCGCCGCCGAGGGGCTGGACGAAGCCGGCGAGTTCGGGCCAGTGGAGGTTGAGCAGGGGGCGGGCGACGAGTTCGGTGACCCGGCCGCCGCCGGTGGGGACGATCGCGCCGGGGTCCCCCGCGGCGGAGCCGCTGATCGCCACTTCCAGGGGGCGGTCGTACATGGCCTTGACCAGGTGGATGTCGGGGTCGGTGAGCAGCGGGCCGACGATGCCGGAGACGAAGGCCGGGTCGAACTCGCGCAGGTCGGCGTCGATGAAGCAGACGATGTCGCCGCGGGTGACCAGCAGCGAGCGCCAGAGCACCTCGCCCTTGCCGGGGACGGCGGGCAGCCGGGGGAGGATCCGGTCGCGGTGTTCCACCCGGGCGCCGGCCTCGGCGGCGACGGCGGCGGTGGCGTCGGTGGAGCCGGAGTCGACCACGACGAGTTCGTCGACGAGCGGGATCCGGTCCATGAGCTCGCGCCGGACGGTGCGGACGATGTCGCCGACGGTGGCTTCCTCGTCGAGGGCGGGGAGGACGACGCTGACCGTCCGGCCGGTGCGCCGTTTGGCGGCGAGGAGGGCGTCGACCGGCCGCTCGGCCGCGCTCCACGAGCGGCGGCGGAGCCAGGACGCCGCCTGCGGGAGGAGGGCGTGGGTCGGTTCGGCGGGCACGGTGACTCTCCTCGGCGGGATCGGGTGGGACGGGTCATCTCGCTTGGCGGACGGTCCCGTTCAGGGTTGACGCCTTCGGATACAGTCTTCGTACAGCGGTCGGACCTTTGCACGCCGGGGTCGCCGCTGCGCACCACCACAATTTCACAAGCTCATCCAGAGGGACTGAGGGAACGGCCCGTTGACGTCCCGGCAACCTTCTCGCTCGGCTGTCGTCGACAGGCCCCGGCGGGACAGGTGCCAATTCCGGCCTGTGGCGCGACCGCGCCGCGGGGAAGATGAGGAGAGAGGCCTCCGCCATCATGGCTATCGACACTGTCGCACCCGTTTCCGTCGACCTCGGCCCCGCCGCCGCCCTGTCCTGTCGGGAGTGCGGGACCCGCTTCCCGCTCGGCCCCAGCTTCGCCTGTGTGGAGTGCTTCGGGCCGCTGGAGATCGCCTACGAGTTCGGCAGCGAGCGCGCCGAGGAGCTGCGCAAGCGGATCGAGTCCGGCCCCGCGTCCATCTGGCGGTACGCGCCGCTGCTGCCGGTGCCGGCCGATGTCGCCTCGAAGCCCAACCTGAACCCCGGCTGGACCCCGCTGGTGAAGGCGGACAACCTGGGCCGGGAGCTCGGGTTCACCGCCCAGCTGCACGTCAAGGACGACTCGGGCAACCCGACGCACTCGTTCAAGGACCGGGTGGTGGCCTGCGCGATCGAGGCGGCCCGGGCGTTCGGCTACACCACGCTGTCCTGCTCCTCGACCGGCAACCTGGCCGGTGCGGTGGGCGCGGCCGCGGCCCGGGCCGGGTTCCGATCCTGCGTGTTCATCCCGCACGACCTGGAGCAGGGCAAGGTCGTGATGGCCGGGGTGTACGGCGGTGAGCTGGTCGGCATCGAGGGCAACTACGACGACGTGAACCGGTTCTGCTCGGAGCTGATCGGGGACCCGGCCGGCGAGGGCTGGGGTTTCGTCAACGTCAACCTGCGGCCGTACTACGGCGAGGGCTCCAAGACGCTGGCCTACGAGATCTGCGAGCAGCTCGGCTGGCGGCTGCCGGAGCAGATCGTCATCCCGATCGCCTCGGGTTCGCAGCTGACGAAGATCGACAAGGGTCTGCAGGAGCTGATCAAGCTGGGTCTGGTGGAGGACCGGCCGTACCGGATCTTCGGCGCCCAGGCGGAGGGCTGCTCGCCGGTCTCGGCGGCGTTCAAGGCCGGCCGGGACGTGATCCGGCCGGTGAAGCCGGACACCATCGCCAAGTCGCTGGCGATCGGCAACCCGGCGGACGGTCCGTACGTGCTGGACATCGCCCGCCGGACCGGCGGTGCGGTGGAGGACGTCACGGACGCGGAGGTGGTGGCGGCGATCCGGCTGCTGGCCCGGACCGAGGGGATCTTCGCCGAGACCGCGGGCGGGGTGACCATCGGTGTGTTGAAGAAGCTCGTGGAGACCGGCCGGCTGGACCCGGCCAAGGAGACCGTCGCGATCAACACCGGGGACGGCCTCAAGACCCTGGACGCCGTCTCCGAGGCGGGCATGACCGCCGTCATCCGCCCGACGCTGGACTCCTTCCACGCCGCCGGCCTCGCGTCCGCCTGATCCACCCCCCCACCCCGCTAGGAGAGTCATGAGCGCCAACGTCCGCATCCCCACCATCCTGCGCACCTACACCGGCGGCGCGGCCGAGGTGATCGCCGAGGGGGCCACCCTGGGCGATGTCATCGCCGACCTGGAGCGGAACCACGCGGGCATCGCGGCCCGGATCCTGGACGACACCGGCAAGCTGCGCCGCTTCGTCAACGTGTACGTGAACGACGACGACGTGCGGTTCGCCGAGGGTCTGGCGACCGGGATCGCGGACGGTGCGAGCGTTTCGATCATTCCGGCGGTGGCCGGCGGCTGCTGAGCCGTTCCCGCCGCTTCCCGGCCGTCCGCGCGTACGGAATTCCACTCTCCGTGCGTGCGGGCGGCCGCCGGCATTTCGGCGGGAATATTTTCGGTCAGAGTCGGAGTAGAGTGTGGCTCTGCTGGGAACAGAGCTTCCCCTTCCGGCAGTGGGCGCTTCACCGGAGCTCGTCCGGACGCTGAGACCGGCCCGGGGCCGGGTCCGTGAAACATGTCAGGCAGATGTCAGAATTCCTGCAGGCATTTGAGTAATTCGTCCGCTATGTCCGGCGCTAATTGCCGATTTCCTCCCGGTTTGTTCGCTCTTGTCTCTTGACGGGGCTGCGGAATTCCCGGCGGCTGACCCTGTTGCAGAGGGCGTCGATCCGGATACATTCAGCGGCGGTCGACGTAATCAACCGCTCACGGAAGCCGTCCGGCGCCCCCGTGCGGACGATTGCGGCGTGCACGGCTGCGCTCAGGGGGGGTTCCCCGGGCCGGCCTTCAAACCAGACCCGGGCCCGCGACCTGCTGGCCCGTGAAGGGCCAGCACAGCACTAGGGGAGTTCGGAATGGCTCAGGGCACCGTCAAGTGGTTCAACGCGGAGAAGGGCTACGGCTTCATCGCGGTCGACGGTGGTGCGGACGTCTTCGTCCACTACAGCGCGATCCAGATGGACGGCTACCGCACCCTCGAGGAGGGCCAGCGGGTCGAGTTCGAGATCTCCCAGGGACAGAAGGGCCCGCAGGCGGACATGGTCCGCGCGGCGGTCTGACCTCTTCCGGCACCCAGGAGCTCGGCGCGGCCCACGGCTGGTGACCACTCGCTTCTCGGCGGGCCCGTACGACACGCGTCGTACGGGCCCGTTCGCGTTCCCGCGCCGGACCGTCCGGGGGTGGACGGCGGCTCGCGGGTCGGCCATTGGGCTTGCACTCGACCACCCGGAGTGCTAATCATTGGCGTTAGCACTCACAGTGTGAGAGTGACAGCGGACCGGGTCGGTGAGGCCCCCGGGAGCGGTAGGGGAATGGACCTCCGCGCACCAGGGCCGTCCGTCGCGGGCACCCCTTGGTCCGAGCAGTCGACCGTGTCCCGGAGGACCACTTCTGATGGCCAAGATCATCGCCTTTGATGAGGAAGCTCGCCGCGGCCTTGAGCGTGGCATGAACCAGCTCGCCGACGCAGTGAAGGTCACGCTCGGCCCCAAGGGTCGCAACGTCGTGCTGGAGAAGAAGTGGGGCGCCCCCACGATCACCAACGACGGTGTCTCCATCGCCAAGGAGATCGAGCTCGAGGACCCCTACGAGAAGATCGGCGCGGAGCTCGTCAAGGAGGTCGCCAAGAAGACGGACGACGTCGCGGGTGACGGCACCACCACCGCCACCGTGCTCGCCCAGGCCCTGGTTCGCGAGGGTCTGCGCAACGTCGCCGCCGGCGCCAACCCGATGGCCCTCAAGCGCGGCATCGAGAAGGCCGTCGCCGCCGTCTCGGACCAGCTGCTGGCCCAGGCCAAGGACGTGGAGACCAAGGAGCAGATCGCCTCCACCGCCTCCATCTCCGCCGCCGACACCCAGATCGGCGAGCTCATCGCCGAGGCCATGGACAAGGTCGGCAAGGAAGGCGTCATCACCGTCGAGGAGAGCAACACCTTCGGTCTGGAGCTCGAGCTCACCGAGGGCATGCGCTTCGACAAGGGCTACATCTCCGCCTACTTCGCCACCGACCTGGAGCGCATGGAGGCGACGTTCGAGGACCCGTACATCCTCATCGCCAACTCCAAGATCGGCTCGGTCAAGGACCTGCTCCCGCTGCTGGAGAAGGTCATGCAGAGCGGCAAGCCGCTCGTCATCATCGCCGAGGACGTCGAGGGCGAGGCCCTGTCGACCCTGGTCGTGAACAAGATCCGCGGCACCTTCAAGTCCGTCGCCGTCAAGGCCCCGGGCTTCGGCGACCGCCGCAAGGCCATGCTCGGCGACATCGCCATCCTCACCGGTGGCACCGTGATCTCCGAGGAGGTCGGCCTCAAGCTGGAGAACGCCGGCATCGACCTGCTGGGCACCGCCCGCAAGGTGGTCATCACCAAGGACGAGACCACCATCGTCGACGGTGGCGGCGACAGCGACCAGGTCGCCGGCCGCGTGAACCAGATCCGCGCCGAGATCGAGAACAGCGACTCGGACTACGACCGCGAGAAGCTCCAGGAGCGCCTCGCCAAGCTGGCCGGCGGCGTGGCCGTCATCAAGGCCGGCGCGGCCACCGAGGTGGAGCTCAAGGAGCGCAAGCACCGCATCGAGGACGCCGTCCGCAACGCCAAGGCCGCCGTCGAGGAGGGCATCGTCGCCGGTGGTGGCGTCGCGCTGCTGCAGGCCGGTGTCGCCTTCGACAAGCTGGAGCTGGACGGCGACGAGGCCACCGGTGCCAACATCGTCAAGGTCGCGCTGGAGGCCCCGATCAAGCAGATCGCGACCAACGCCGGCCTGGAGGGTGGCGTCGTGGTGGAGAAGGTGCGCAACCTCCCCGCCGGTCACGGCCTGAACGCCGCCACCAACGAGTACGTCGACCTGGTCGCCGCGGGCATCATCGACCCGGCCAAGGTCACCCGCTCCGCGCTGCAGAACGCCGCCTCCATCGCGGCGCTGTTCCTCACCACCGAGGCCGTCATCGCCGACAAGCCGGAGAAGGCCGCCGCGGCCGCCGGCGGCGGCATGCCGGGCGGTGACATGGACTTCTGATCCTGATCGGACTCCGATCGGATCGGCTGATCCTCGTCCGCGTGGGCGGTTCCCTTCGGGGGGCCGCCCACGCGGCGTTCCGGCCCCGGGCCGCGCTTCGGCCCCGGGCCGCGCTTCGGCCCCGGGCCGCGCTTCGGCCCCGGGGCGTTCCGGCCCCGGGCCCGTTTTGAACCCATGGGCGGGCCACGGAGAATGGACGGATGGCTTCCGACGACATCGAGACCGCCCTGCACAACGCCCGGGCCCTGATCCTGGCCGACCTCACCGCGCGGGACGTGGCGGACGCCGCCGTCGTCTCGCTGGTGGAACAGGCCGTCACCCACCGCCGCTGGTGGCTGGAGCAGTGGCCGGACGGCACCGAGTACGTGCTCGGGCTGGTTGCCCAGGACGTCCAGGACGCGCTGCTGGAGGCGTACGGCCGGTGGCCGCTGTGCACCTCCTGCGCATCCGACGGGGACCCGCACGCGCTCGGCGTGGAGCCCGAGTTGGGCCCGGAGCCGCACTGGGTGTGCGGCAAGCAGGGGGCCGTGGTGGCGCCGGTGGGGGAGTTGGCGCCTTAGGGCGGGAATTGTCGGACCCGCCGTAGGGCGGGTCCGACCTAGTCCTCCAGGTGCTGGAGCTCGGCGGTCAGGTTGGTGCGGGCGGTCGCGGCGAGGCGGCGGCGGGCGTCGGGGGTGCGGTAGAGGGCCGGGAGCGCCAGCAGGTGGCGCAGGACGGCGGCGCGGCCGGTGCGGAAGTCCGGTTCGGGGACGAAGGCGTACTCCTCCCGGACGGCGGCCGCGTAGGCCGCGTAGGCCTCGGGAGTGCCGCCGAGGACGGCGAGGTCCGCGTCGCAGAGCACCTCGCCGTCGCGGTCGCCGGGGGCCGGGTCGTGGCCGACGGTGAGCAGGACCAGCCGCTCGACCTCGGCGACGCGTGCGGCGGGCAGGCCGGCGGCGGTCAGCGCGCGGACGGCGAGGGCGGCGCTGCGCTCCTCGTTCTCGGTGCGGTCGGGGCGGTGGACGGCGTCGTGGAACCAGGCGGCGAGCCGGACGGCGTCGGAGTCGTCGGCGTGCCCGGCGAGCGCGTCGACGTGGTGCAGGACGGCGCGCAGGTGCTCGGTGGTGTGGTACCGGCGGCGCGGGTCCGACCAGCGGCGCAGCAGTTCGCGGCCGTACGGTTCGGGGTCGTCGGTGGCGCCGCAGCGGTGCAGCAGGGCGGTCCAGGCGGTGAGCAGGTCCTCGGTCGGCATGGGGCACATTGTGGCGGGTCGGATCGGCACGGGCCGGTGCTGGACCTATAGGTAGGTTGACGATATATGTAGTCGTATGACAGAACGCTCCATGCAGGAGCCCACGCTGCTGCTGCTCACCGCCCTGGCCGACCAGCCCAGACACGGCTACGCGCTGATCCAGGAGGTCGCCGCCATCTCGGACGGCCGGGTCAAGATGCGCACCGGCACGCTGTACGGCGCCCTCGACCGGCTGCTGGGCCAGGGTCTGATCGAGGTCGCCGCCGAAGAGGTGGTGGACGGACGGGCCCGGCGCACCTACGCGCTGACCGGGGCCGGACGGGACGCGCTGGCCGCCGAGGCCGGGCGGCTGCGCGCCGTGGCCACCGAGGCGGAGCGGCGGCTCACCAGGATCCGGTCGATGCTGCCGGGCCGGGCCGGGGAGCGGCCCGCGACGGGGGGAGGACTCTCATGACCATGCCGGTGATCGGCCCCGCGCCCTCCGCGGTGCTGCGGGCCGCACTGCGGCTCTACCCGGCGCGCTACCGGCGCGAGCGCGGTGAGGAACTGGTCGAGGTGTTCGCCGACACCACGGCGGCGGGCGGCCGGGTGGCCCTGGCCCGGGAGGTCCTCGGCCTGGCGGTGTACGGGCTGCGGGTGCGGCTGGGGCTGACCGGCGCCTCGGCGGCCGGGCGGCTGCTGGCGATGGCGGCGCCGATGATCGCCGGCGCGGTGGTCGGCGCCGTCATGGTGCCCTGGGCGCTCACTCTGGAGCGGACCACCAGGTGGCTCGCCTGGGACGACTCGCTCGGCAACCACGTCCGGGCGTTCGCCCCGCCGGTGGCCGCGCTGCTGCTCGGGGTGGCGGCGCTGCTGGGGCGGTGGACGGCCGTCCGGGCCACCTCGCTGGTCCTCGGCGCCATCGGGCTGTACGACCTGGGCCGGGCCGCCTGGGAGCCGGGCGTCTTCGACGTCTGGTGGGTCGGCTACATCGGGATGGCCTCGCTGCCGTTCGTGGTGGCCGCGCTGCTGCTGGTCGTCGCGCCGACCGACCTGCTGCCCCGGCCGAACCTGCGGACCGCCGGGCTGGTGCTGGCCTCGGCGGTCGCGGGCGGGCTGCTGGAGGCGGCGCAGAACTGGGACGACACGACCTTCCCGCTGGACGTCCAGTGGTTCGTGGTGATGCTCCTCGCCCCGACGCTGCTGACCTTCACCGCGTTGCGCGGGCGCCTCGGCCCGACGGCGGTGGGGCTGGCGGTGCTGGTGCTGACCGGGCCGGGCAGCCTGTTCAACATCTGGCGGGAGGCCCACGGGATCTCGCACCTGCTGCCGATGGCGGTGCCGGTGCTGGCCGGGCTGGTCCTGGTGGCGGTGGCGGAGCGCCGGTTCGGCCGGCGGACGGCCCTCGGGATGGTGCCGGGGCGGGCGTGACCGGGGCCTGCCCCCGGTGTGACCGGGCCCCCGCCCCCGGCGTGACCGGGCCCCGTCCCCGGCGTGACCGGCCCCCGCCCCCGGCGTGACCGGAACGGGGGTGCGGGTCTCGCCGGGGGCGGGGGGATGTGGCAGGCTGTCTGATATGTCTAGACCAATTTTCGAAGTCATCGCGCTGACGCCCCAGGACGCCCAGGCAGCCGAGTCCGGCGGCGCCGACCGGCTCGAACTGGTCACCGACATGGCCGCCGACGGACTCACCCCCTCCGTCGAGGACTTCGCCCGGATCCGGGCCGCCGTCGACCTCCCGCTGCGCGTCATGCTGCGGATCCGGGACGGCTTCGCCCCCGGCGACCTCGACGAGCTGTGCGCCCGGGCCGCCGCGCTGCGGGCCGAGGGCGCCGAGGAGTTCGTGCTCGGCTTCCTGGACGCCGGGGGCGCCGTCGACCTGGCCGCCACCACGGCCGTCGCCGGGGCGATCGCCGGCTGCCGCTGGACCTTCCACCGGGCGATCGACCACAGCGCCGACCGGGCCGCGCTGCGCGCCGCCGTCGGCGCGCTGCCCGGGCTGGACACCTTCCTCACCTCCGGCGCGGCCGCCGGGGTGGACGCCGGCCGGGAGGTGCTGTCCGCCGAGCTGGCCCGGGCGGGCGAGCCCGGCTACACCCAGCGGATCCTGATCGGCGGCGGCCTGCGGGCCGAGCACCTCAAGGAGCTGCGGGCGGAGGGCTTCGACGCCTTCCACGTCGGCGGTGCGGTGCGGGCCGACGGCTGGCTGACGCCGGTCGACCCGGCCAAGGTCGCCGAGTGGCGGGCGATGATCGACGCCTGAACCCGCTCTGCCCGAATGCCTGCCCGAGGGGCCGGTCCCGCTGAACGGGGCCGGCCCCTCCGGCACTTCCGCGTCGTCACTTCCGCGCTGTCACCCGAGCTGCTCCGGCAGCGGCTCGGAGTGCAGCACCGTGAGGCCTGAGACGGCACGGGTGAGCGCCACGTACAGCCGGCGCAGGCCGGTCCGCTCGTCCGGCTCGCCGGCCACCACCGCGGCCGGCTCGTCCAGCACCACGTAGTCGTACTCCAGACCCTTGGCCAGCGAGGCCGGGACGAGGGTCAGCCGGCTCTCGGTGCTGGTCTCGGTGCCGGGGGAGAGGTGCGCCAGCCCGGCGGCGGTGAGCAGCTCGGCGAGCCGGGGGATCCGGGCGTCGGCGGCGATCAGGCCGGTCGAGCCCTCGTGCGCCAGCGCCTCCCGGCAGGCCGCCAGGAGGGCCTCGTCCCGGCCGTGCTCCGAGCCGTCGACCGGGCGGATCTCCAGCGCGCCGGGGGTGTCGCGGACGGAGGTCGCCGGGGCCAGGCCCGGGGCGATCGCGGGCAGCAGCCGGGAGGCGTAGGCGATGACCTCCTCGGGCACCCGGAAGCCCTTGGTCAGCTCCTCCACGTGCGCCTCCGGCTTGCCCAGGTGGCGCAGGGCGTCCGGCCAGCTCGCCGTCGCCCACGGGGTGGTGCCCTGGGCGAGGTCGCCGAGGACGGTCGCCGAGCCGGTGGTGCAGCGGCGGCCGACCGCGCGGTACTGCATCGGGGAGAGGTCCTGGGCCTCGTCCAGCACCACGTGCCCGAGCGAGGGCGTGCGCTGGACGAGGTCCGTCGCCTCGTCGACCAGGACGGCGTCGGCGGGGGTCCAACGGGCGGTCCTCACCGAGCGGCCGGGCTTGGGCCAAAGCACCGCCCGCTGCTCCTCGGCGGTGAGCACGCCCTCGGCGCACTCGGCCAGGAACGGCGGGTCGGAGAGCAGCCGCAGCACCAGCTTGGCCGGGTCGACGGCCGGCCAGCACTCCTTGACCACGGCCTTGACCGCGGTGTTGCGGGCCACCGCGTCCTGCACCCGGTCGTCCGGGGCCTCGCCGCCCTGCTCCATCTTGAGCAGCACGGCGTGCGCGATGCGCTGCGGCAGGGCGTCCCGGGCGGCGCCGTAGCGGACCTCGCGGCCCTTCAACTCCTCGATGATCTCGACCAGTTCGTGCGCCGGGACGCGCCAGCGGCGGGAGCCGCGGACCACCACGCAGGGCTCGGTGGGCAGCGTGATGCCCGCCCGTACGGCCCGGCGGAGCACCTCGGCCATCCGGGCGTCGCCCTTGAGCCGGGCCGCCTCCGGGTCGTCCTCGCCCCGCACCTCGACGTGGGCGACCAGCTGCTGCACGGTGGCCTGGGCGACCTCCAGCTCGCCGAGGGCCGGCAGGACCTGCTCGATGTAGGAGAGGAAGGCGTTGTTCGGCCCGATCACCAGGGTGCCGGTCCGGGCCAGCCGCTCGCGGTGGGCGTACAGCAGGTACGCGACGCGGTGCAGGCCGACCGCGGTCTTCCCGGTGCCGGGCGCCCCCTGGACGCAGATGGTGCCCGTGATGTCGGAGCGGACGATCTCGTCCTGCTCGGGCTGGATGGTGGCGACGATGTCGCGCATCGGGCCGACGCGGGGCTTCTCGATCTCGGCCGCGAGCAGGGCGGAGGAGGTCTCCTGCTCCGCGGGGTCGGTGAGGTGCTCGTCCTCGTAGGCGGTGAGCTCGCCGCCGGTGTAGCCGAAGCGGCGGCGGCGTTCGACGTCCATCGGGTCCTTGCGGCTGGCCCGGTAGAACGGCTGGGAGACCGGCGCGCGCCAGTCGATCACCATCGGGTCGCCGTCGGCGTCGTGGACGTGGCGGCGGCCGATGTAGAAGCTCTCCCCGCCGCCGCCCTCGGACAGCGCCTCGCTGACCGCGTGCAGGTAGTCGAGGCGGCCGAAGAACAGCGGGGTGTCGGAGAGGTCGGCCAGGGCGGCGATCCTGGCCTCGATCTGGTTCTGCAGGATGACGGCGGACACCCAGGTGCCGGTCACGTCGCGCAGGTCGAGGGACTGGACGTCCTCGCGCATCGCCCGCAGCGCGGACCGGGACGAGGCCAGGTGGTCGCGTTCGCGCTGGAGCGGGTCGGTGGTGGGGGTGGCGGGCACAGCGAACCTTCCCGGCTGCCCCGGAGGCGGGCGCAGCGGATCGATGGAGCTCACGGTGGGGTACAGCCGACCGGTTGCCGTGCGGTCGGCACCTCCCCCGGCTGCCTGCGGACGTCAGCAGGTACCACGGTTCGGGAGGGGGCAGACGGACGATCCTAGACCCGTGCGCCTCGGGGTTCCAGCCCCGCAGGTCTCAGGGGGTGCCGGGGATGTCGTACACCCGGAGGAGGACGTCCGTCCTGGTGGGTACGGCCTTCGGAGTGATGCCCTGGGCCGTCCGGGTGCCTACCGTTGAAGACATGAGCACCGAGAACCGCAACACCCGTACGGGCCCGGCCGGCGCGACCGCCGTCCAGGGCCGCCACCGCAACCCGCTGAGCACCGCCGTGCGCAACGTCGGGATCGCGCTGGACACCGCCGCGCGCGTGATCTTCCTCGGGCGCGACGGTGTCCGGTACTGAGCCCCGTCAGGTGTCCGGTACCGAGCCCCGCTAGAGGACGTCGTCCGCGTCGATGATCCGGTACGCGTAGCCCTGCTCGGCCAGGAAGCGCTGCCGGTGGGCGGCGAAGTCCTGGTCCACGGTGTCCCGGGCGACCACCGAGTAGAAGTGCGCCGAGTGCCCGTCCGCCTTGGGGCGCAGCACGCGGCCGAGGCGCTGGGCCTCCTCCTGGCGGGAGCCGAAGGTCCCGGAGACCTGGATGGCCACCGTGGCCTCGGGCAGGTCGATCGAGAAGTTCGCGACCTTGGAGACGACCAGGACGCCGATCTCCTTGTTCCGGAAGGCGTCGAAGAGCTTCTCGCGCTGGGCGTTGCTGGTCTCGCCCTTGATCACGGGCGCGTCCAGGGCCTCGCCGAGCTCGTCCAGCTGGTCGATGTACTGGCCGATGATCAGCGTCTGGTCCTTCTCGTGCTTCTTGACCAGGGCCTCCACCACCCGCCGCTTGGTCGCCGTGGTGGCGCAGAAGCGGTAGCGCTCCTCCGGTTCGGCGGTCGCGTAGGAGAGCCGCTCCGAGTCGGTCAGGGTGACCCGCACCTCGCAGCAGTCGGCGGGCGCGATGTAGCCCTGGGCCTCGATCTCCTTCCACGGGGCGTCGAAGCGCTTCGGGCCGATCAGGCTGAACACGTCGCCCTCGCGGCCGTCCTCGCGCACCAGGGTGGCGGTCAGGCCGAGCCGGCGGCGGGCCTGGAGGTCGGCGGTGAACTTGAACACCGGCGCGGGCAGCAGGTGCACCTCGTCGTACACCACCAGGCCCCAGTTGCGGGCGTCGAACAGCTCCAGGTGGGCGTAGACGCCCTTCCGCTTGGTGGTCATCACCTGGTAGGTGGCGATGGTGACCGGGCGGATCTCCTTCTTGGTGCCGCTGTACTCGCCGATCTCGTCCTCGGTGAGCGAGGTGCGCTTGACCAGCTCGTGCTTCCACTGGCGGGCCGAGACGGTGTTGGTGACCAGGATCAGCGTGGTCGACTTGGCGTGCGCCATGGCGGCCGCGCCGACCAGCGTCTTGCCGGCGCCGCAGGGCAGCACCACGACGCCGGAGCCGCCGTGCCAGAAGCCCTCGACGGCCTGGGCCTGGTACGGGCGCAGCTGCCAGCCGTCCTCGTCCAGGTCGATCGGGTGCGCCTCGCCGTCCACGTACCCGGCGAAGTCCTCGGCGGGCCAGCCGAGTTTGAGCAGCACCTGCTTGATCTGGCCGCGCTCGGAGGGGTGCACCACCACGGTGTCGGGGTCGACCCGGGCGCCGACCAGCGGGACGATCTTCTTGGAGCGCAGCACCTCCTCCAGGACCGGGCGGTCGGTGGTGGTCAGCACCAGCCCGTGGGTGGGGTGCTTGGACAGCTGGAGCCGGCCGTAGCGGCCCATGGTGTCCGCCACGTCGACCAGCAGGGCGTGCGGCACCGGGTAGCGGGAGTACTTCACCAGGGCGTCGACGACCTGCTCGGCGTCGTGCCCGGCGGCCCGGGCGTTCCACAGCCCGAGCGGGGTCACCCGGTAGGTGTGGACGTGCTCGGGCGCCCGCTCCAGTTCGGCGAACGGGGCGATGGCACGGCGGCAGTCGGCGGCCTTGGGGTGGTCGATCTCCAGGAGGAGAGTCTTGTCGCTCTGGACGATGAGCGGTCCGTCGTTCACGCGGGGGAGCCCTCCACTGGCTGACAGGCTGACTGTCTGGGTCTGACGCAGACCCTCCAGTGTCGCTCATATCGCGCGGAACGTGGGCGGGCTACTTCCACTCGTAGAGCACGGCCCGGCCCGCGCCGGTGGGGTCGTTGTCGAACTCGAACAGGCCGACCAGGTCGTTGAGGCGCAGGAAGGCGTCGGCGGTGCTCTCGAAGTAGATGCTGCCGCGCCAGCTGACGGCCCCGCCCTGGGTGAAGTGGCCGATGCCGCTGCCGTGCCAGCTGTAGGTCTCGCCCTTGTCGGTCATGCCGACGCCCTGGCCCTCGCCGAACAGCGAGCCGTCGGGCCGCAGCTCGGACTCGTAGGTGACGAACTCCCGGACGGGGTGGCCGAGCACCTGGCCGACGCCGGTCATCGACACCTCCAGGGCGGGGCCGCCGACCGTGGCCAGCACCCGTCGGCCGCTCTCCGTGGTGGTGAACTCCGCTATCCGGTCACCGAGCATGGTGGTCGCCTCCTTGGCGGGAACCCCCTGTTCCCGGAGTACGCCCGTGGGCCCGGCCCGTCAAATGCTCCGAGTGACCACGGTGCGTACTCGCTCGTTGAGCTGGTCATGAAGAGCTCCAAGCGCGTTCTCACCGCCCTCGCCCTGATGGGCACGGCCTTCGCCGCCACCGCCTCCTCGGCCGGCTCCGCCCACGCCCTCGCGGGCATCGGGGAGGGGCCCGGCGGCCTGCTGGCCGCCCCCGGATTCCTGATCGCCGACCAGGTCGGCGGCGGCTCGCTGCCGGTCGGCCAGGGCGAGATCGGCAGCCTGGCGGACCAGGCCGTCAAGCAGAAGATGAAGGAGTCGCAGGGGCACTGACGCCCCGTCGTCGCCGGGTCACTCGTCCAGTTCCGCGACCCCGGTGATCCGGTGGAGGGCGAAGGTGCGCAGTTCGTCGGCGTGGTGGTCGAAGGCGGTGACGAAGCCGCCCTCGACCTTCACCGGGTCGATGATCCGCTGGCTGGCGATGCCCTCGGCGTTGAGGTAGCCGATCCACATCCGCTCGCCGAGCAGGACGGCGGTCTGGAGGGCGGCGAGGGTCTCGGCGGCGGCGGTGCGGGGGAGTTGGCGGGGGTCGGGGGTCGGCTCGCGGCGGGTGGCGGTGGCGGCGCGGTCGCCGGCCCGGACGGCCTTGATCGCGGCGGCGAGCAGGGTGTCGTCGGGGGTGGGCGGCCCGTCGGGGACGGGCGTGGGGGCACTGCGGGGCGGGGTGCGGTGGCTGTCCGGCCGGGTGATCAGGACGTCGCCCTCGGCGGATTCGGCGGCCGGGGCGTAGCCCATGGTGCGCAGGGCGCTGAGCAGGACGTCCGGGGCGGCCTGGGCGGCGAGGACGGTGGGGGCGAGCAGGCGCAGCCGCAGGTCGGCGGCGCGGCGGTCGGCGAGCACCTCGTTCAGCAGGGCCGGGTCGTCGCAGCGCAGGTAGGAGGAGGCGGCGCCGACCCGCAGGATGCCGTGCCGGCGGGCGACGTCGTCGATCAGGTAGGCGAGCGGCTGGGGGACGGGCGTGCGGCTGTGCTGGGCCAGGAAGGTCTGGAGGTCGGCGGCGGTGCGGCCGGCGTCGAGGGCGCGGCGTACGGAGGTCGGGGTGAAGCGGTAGACGGTGGCGCCGCCCTTGGACTCGATGTCGGCGCAGAGCGCGAGCGCCTGGGCGAGCGGGGTGAGCAGCGGGCCGGGGGCGATCGCGGTGAGGTCCGGCTGGAGGATCACGTGGTCCAGCGGCCGCGGGAGCAGCGGGGCGAGCACCTCGGCCGGGTCGGACTCGGCGGTGAGCAGGGCGCGGGCGGGGGCGCCGAGGGCGCCGCGGCCGGTGATGCCGAGCAGTTCGGCCTCGGCGAGGGTCCAGGTGGTGAGGTCGTCGCGCAGCTCGTGGCCGTCGGGGCCGGTGGGGCCGCCGCGCAGCGGGCGCTGCCAGCGCAGGGTGGGCAGCAGTTCCGCCGCGGTGGCCGGGGTGCCGGGCGGGAGTTCGGCGAGCAGCGCGAGGGCGGCCCGGCGGACGGACGGGGCGAGGGTGCGGTCGAGTTCGGGGCCGAGGGCGGCGCGCGGCTTGCCCTTGCCGTCCTGGGTGCCGGTGAGGGCGGGGACGCGGGTGGCGGTGAGCCAGGCGGCGGCCAGCACGGACCAGCGTTCGGCGGTGTCCAGTTGCAGCCAGCCGTCGTAGGCCGGGGTCGGGGCCCAGCATTCGTCGGCCTCGCCGTCGGGGGCCAGTAGCCCTGCGGTGTAGGCGAGTTCGAGCCAGAAGGCGGCCTGCTGCTCGGTGGCCTCCAGGGTCTGGGCGGCGCGCTTGAGGTCCCGTACGCCGAGGCCGCCGGCCCGCAGGGTGGGCGGCGGGGTGAGGCCCCAGGTGTCGAGGAGTTCCTCGACGGTCTTGACGGCGGTGTGGGCCTGGCCGGCCGCGGCGTTGTCCACAGCCTGTGGATCGCGTGGGGGAGCGGCGGGCGCGGGTTCGGGCTGGAGCGGTTCGACGGTGCGGTGGGTGCGGCCGCCGCGCAGGTGCAGGGCCAGTTCGCGGGGCAGTACGACGCTGCCCGGGCTGGTGGGCAGCAGCAGGCCGCGGGCCAGCAGCCATTCGACCGGGCTCTGCGCGTCCTCGGCGGTGACCGGGCGGGTGGCGTCCGGGACGGTGCCGGTGGGCGGCCCCCAGACCAGCCGGTCCAGCAGCCGCAGCGCCGGTTCGGGGGCGGTGTCGAGCAGGGCGGCGCAGCGGGCGCGGTCGGTGAGCAGGGCGGTCAGCGCGGCGACGGCGGTGACCGGGTCCGGGGTGGCGGGCTGACCGGCGGAGGCGAGCAGTTGCTGCAGCCGGGCCGGGGACATGCCGGTGGTGGCGTCGACGAGGGTCGGGCCGAGGCCGGTGCGGCCGGGGTTGGCGGCGGTGGGGGCGAGCGCCTCGCGGACGGCGAGCACCAGCCGCAGGCCGTTGTCGGGGCCCCAGAGCAGCGCCCGGTCGCGCAGGACGGCGACGGCGCGGGGGAGGGCGGCGGCGACGGCGGCGCGGTCGGCCGGGGTGAGCGGGGTGGCGCCGGGGTGCGGCTTGACCTTGGCCGGGCCGGTCAGCAGGGTGCGGACGGTGGTCAGGGAGGTGCCGTCCGGGGCGGTGGCCAGGGCCTCGGCGACCTGGAGGGTGAACCGGTCGAGCCGCTCCAGGGCGCGCAGCGCGGAGGCGCGCGAGGACAGCCGGGCGGACAGCTGGGTGAGGTCGCCGGGGACGGGGTTCAGCAGGTCGGGGCGGGACCGGAGCAGGGCGGCGAGCGCGTCGTCGGGGCGGGCGCGCAGCTCCTCGGCGAGGGTGCGGGGGCCGACGGGCGTCCTGCTCTGGCGTTGAGGGCCCTGCTGTGTGGTCATTCGACCTAGATTAGTCGGGCGCGCCGACGGTGGGGTGCGCTCCTGCGGCGGGCCGGGGGCGGGGGCCCCGGGTGGTGCGGCGGCGGGGACTCCGGTGGTCCGGGGTGCGCGGCGGGACTCGCGCCGGCGGGGCACGGTGGGTAGCGTCACGGCCGAGGGCGGTTCGGTGGGCGGTCGCCGCGGTGCGGCGGGCGGCGTGGGCGAGGCGGGGTGTCGGTGATGACGGACGGCGAGTGGTGGCGCAAGAGCGGGCCGTGGAGCGAGCGGCCGGGGGCGTCGGGTGCATCCGTGCCGTCGACGCCTGCCGCGCCGTCGACGCCTCCGGCCGCGGCTCCTCCGGCCGCCGCGCCCGGGGGTCCGGCGGCGGAGGACAGTGTGTACGGGCCCTCGGCCGCGTCCGGGTACACCGGGACGGGCGGCATCCCGAACGTGTCGCTGGACCTGCCGGGCGTCGCCTCGCCCGAGAGCGGTTCGGAGGTGATCCCGCCGCCGATGGTGCAGAGTTCGAGCCCGTGGACGATGACGATGCTCGACTTCTCGGACACGCCGCAGCCCGCGCCGAAGCCGATCCCCGAGCAGCGCGCGGAGGACGCGGAGGACGCGGAGGACGCGGCGGGGCAGGCCGGGGTGCCGGCGGGGCAGGCCGGGGGGCGGCCGGGGCGGCCGTCGAAGCGGCAGCGGAAGGCGCAGGCCAAGGCCGCGCAGGCGAAGGCCGCGACGGCCGCCGCGGGGCAGGGGGCCCGCAAGCCGTCCCCGCTGATCCTGTTGTCCTGCGGGCTGTTGGTCGGCGGTGCGGTGTCCGGGTTCTTCCCGGCGATGCTGGCGGGCTGGGGGCTCGGCTATCTGTCCCGTCAACTCTCCGATCTGACACGTAAGTTCGTGATCCTGGGGATCCCGCTGGTGACGATGAGCGCGACCGCGCTGTTCGCGATGCGAACGGCGAAGCAGGGGGCGGGCGGTGGCGGTGGCGGGGTGCAGACCGGTTCGCCGCTGGGGCAGTTCAGCTGGTCGATGGCTCCGGGCGTGTTGCGGACCTCGGCGGTGCTGACGGCGGTGGTGCTGTTGCTGTTGAGCATGCGCCGCCGTCCGCCGCAGCAGGGCTGAGCGCCCGTCCGCCCCGGTGCCCGGAGCAGGGCACCAGGGCGGGCCCGCGGCTCAGGAGAGCGCCGTGAAGCCCGTGCAGAGCAGGCGGATGCTCCGGACGTACTTCTCGTCCTGGCTCAGTCGCGGGATCAGGTCGCCCATGACCAGCGGGAACCGTTCGCGCAGTTCGGCGTAGAGCTCGGCGGTGACGGTCGGCGGGGTGGCGGGCTGGTTCTGTTCCTGGAGCACGAAGCCGGTGGCGTGGCTGAGCAGGGTGTCGGCGGCGGTGCCGCAGTGCTCGGCGGGCAGGCCCGCGTCGAGGAGGGTGCGCAGCAGGCGTTCCATCAGGGAGAGGCCGCCGGTGCTGAGCACGCCGGGGCTCTCGGCGAGGAGTTGGGCGCCGCCGGCGTGCTGTTTGATCTCCTGGCGCAGGGTGGTGGCCTGGGCCTCGACGCGGTCCTGCCAGCCGGCGTCGGGCGGGAGGGCGGCGAGGGCGGCGGTGCCCGCGTCGTAGGCGCGGCGGCTGATCCGGTCGGCCATCAGGGCGAGCAGTTCGTCCTTGCCGCGCACGTGGTAGTAGAGGCTGCCGGCGTGGGCGTCGAGGCGTTCGGCGACCTGGCGCATGGACAGGTTCTGGTAGCCGACCTCGGCGAAGACGGCCATGCCGGCGTCGACGATGCGCTCCTTGGTGAGCTTCATGCGGTCCACCGTACATCGTTTTCCAACACTGTTCGAAACTGTGCTAGCTTTGCTCCATCAGGTTTTCGAACGGCGTTGGAAAGCGCCGGAACCCGGGGGGAGGGCCAGTCATGGACGCCATCGTCTTCAACGTGACCACGGCTGCGCTGATGGTCATGATGGTCAACTGCGGGCTCGGCGTGGTCGGCCGTGACACCCTGCGCGGACGGCCGCTCCCGTGGGCGGCGATCGCCCTGACTGCCGTCGCCGTCGGCGGGGTGCTGCTCCAGCTGGTGTGGTCCGGCGCCATGGACGCGCTGGACGCGGACCCGGCCAGGTCCGGCTGGTGGCGCGAGTTCACCTCGGTGTTCATGCAGAACGGCGGCCTCTTCGGCGGCCTGTGGAACCTCGTCACCCTGGCCGCCGTCGCCGCGCTCGCCCAGTGGTACTGGGGCGGCACGCTGACCCTCGGCTTCTTCCTGGCCGGCATCCTGCTGCCCGGCCGGATCGACACCCTGCTCGGCATCGGCGGCGGCCCCAGCACCGACCCCCGCAACTTCGCCGGCAGCTCCGGCGCCACCTACTTCCTCGGCGCCACCCTGGCCCTCGCCTTCCTCACCCGCACCCGGCTCCCCAAGGAGATCGCCCTGGCCGCCGGTGTCCCGGTGCTCGGCCTGGCGATGTGGTTCGCCCAGGAGAACGGCCACGGGCTGGTGTCGGTCTACGGCTTCGTGCTCGGCGGGGCGGTCTGGGCGGTCCGGCGGCAGGTGGTGCGCCGCCAGGGGGGTCCGGCGACGGATCGGGTGTCGGCCTGACGGTAGCGTGGCCCCCGGGCCCGTCGTCCAACTCCCTTGCGGGGTACGGCGACGGGCCCGATTCCGTTCCGTGAACCGGAGGTGCCCGGTGGCCCGTCTGTACGTCCGCTCCGACCTCGACCCGAGCGACCGGGAGGCGCACGTCGCCGTTCTCGTCGTCGATCCCGACGGCACTCCCGGCGAACGGGCCCTGGACCGGCTCGGCGCGTACTGCTACGAGGGGGACGGCGCCTTCTTCCTGCTGCCGACCGACGGCTGGGCCGAACGCACCCTGGACGGCGACCGGTTGACGGTGACGATCGCGGTCTACCCGTACGCGCTGGAGCAGGTGCGCGTCGACCCGGCCGACTTCCCGCTCCGTTCGGCGCTCGACCCGGACGCCGCCGTGGTCCTCTCCGCCGAGGTGGCCCTTTCCGCCGCGGTGGCCGAGCCGACCCGGTCGGCCCGGCTCTCCGAGGCCACCGCCGTGTTCACCGGGGCGGCCGACGTGCCCCTGGAGGTGCTGCTGGCCTCCGGGGAGGAACTGCCGATGGTCCTGGCGGACGGGCCGGCCGAGGACGAGGCCGAGGACGAGAGCGACGGCGAGGACGAGCACGACGACGAGGCGGGCGAGGTCGTCAAGGCGGTCAACTGACCTGCGAGGCCGCCATGGTGAGGATCCCGTCGAGGACGGCCGCCGGGTCGTCCGTGGTCAGCGAGTGCCCGGCGCCGGGCACGATCCGGACCCGGGCGGCCGGGGCGAGCCGGTGCAGCCGCTCGGTGACGGCCCGGGCGTCGTGCAGGGCGCTGCGCTCGCCGAGCAGGAAGAGCGCGGGTGCGTCGAGGCGGGCCAGTTCGGCGTCGTCGAGGGTGGTGGCCAGCGGCAGGCGGCGGCGGAAGCCGGTGGAGGCGCGCATCAGGGTCATCAGCTCGGCCTCCAGGACGGCGCTGTTGCCGATGGCCCGGGCCAGGCGGGGGCGGAGCGCGCGCGGGGCCAGCGCGGCGAGGCCGCCGAGGATCAGCCAGGTGTAGAAGCGGCGGCCGACGTCGGCCAGGCCGGCCGGGTCGACCAGGGTGAGGGTGGCGGTCCGGCCGGGGTGGCGGAGCCGGTGGTGGAGGGCGATCCAGCCGCCGTAGGAGCAGCCGACCAGGTGGGCGGTGGGGACGTCGAGCGCGGCGAGGAGTTCCTCCAGCCAGTCGGCGGCGTCGTGGCCGTCCCTGATCGGGGCGGTCTGCACGCTGGCACCCGGTTCGCCGATGGTGTCCACGGCGATGACGGGGTGCTGCCGGGCGAGGCGTTCGACGTACGCGTGCCACATCAGGGCGTTGCCGCCGGAGCCGGGAAGCAGCACGACCGGCTGCCCGTGGGCGGGGCCGGTGCGCAGGACGCGGGTGGTGCCGAAGCGGGTGGGGACGGTCGTCGCGGTGTGCTGCCCGGGCCAGAGGCGGGTCAGGGCGTGCTCGTAGGCGGTGCGGAAGCGGGCTTCGGCCTTGCCGTTCGTGAACTCGCTGATTCGCATGGTACATGTGTATCACATGCATGATACGGGTGTACCAATGTGCACCGGGACGAAATGGCACCGGGACGAAGGGAGGCCGAACCGTGGCCGAGAAGGTCGACCATGAGGAACGCCGACGGCAGATCGCCGAGGCCCTGCTGCGCATCGCCGACACCGAGGGCCTGCAGTCGGCGAGCATGCGGGCGGTCGCGACCGAGGCCGGCGTCTCGCTCCGCCTCGTCCAGTACTACTTCACGACCAAACAGGGCCTGCTGCTGGACGCCCTGGCCCGGCTCGGCACCCAGCTCCAGGCCCGGATGGAACGCTGGATCGGCGAGGCCCGCGCCCCGCGCGAGGTGGTGACCGCGATCCTGTCCTGCATCCTGCCGACCGACGCCGAGAGCCGCCGGATCACCCGGACCTACGCGGCGTACTACACGCTGGTGCTCGGTGACCCCGAGGTGCTGGAGCAGCGGGCCGCGCAGCCGCCCGTCGTCCTGGAGGGCTTCCTGGTCAAGCAGTTGCGCGCGGCCCAGGCGGCCGGCGGGATCGCACCCGGGCGGGACGTCGAGATGGCGGCCGCCGGGCTGCTGGCGATGGTCAACGGGCTGGGGGCGAGCGTCCTCGGCGGCCAGCGCACCGGCGAGCAGGCGCTGGCGGTCCTCACCCACCACCTGGACGAGCTGTTCCGGGCGCCGCGTGGTCAGGGCGCGCCTTAGTCGGCCAGGCTCTGGTACAGCCCCTCCGCCCACTGCTCGGTGAACTCGCAGAGGTGGCTGGAGTCGGAGCCCTTGGGGGACTGCAGCACGGCCGAGGCGTAGCCGCCGTTGTTCGTGGGCCACTCGACGCGGCAGTAGACGATGCCCTTGTTGCTGGGCTTGTCGTCGATGTACTCCTGCCCGGTCACGGCGTTCCCGACCCGCACCGGGTGCGAGCCCGGCCGGACGGTGTACGGGCCCCGGTAGGTCTGCGCACTGGCGAAGTTGTACGGGAGGCGGGCGGAGCCGTCGGTCCACCAGTCGCACCGGCGGCGCTCGGGCTCGACGTCCTCGTGGCCGTGGTCGGTGAGCTGGAGCTCGGTGACGACGCCGGAGGGGACGTCGCAGGGAGTCGGGAGGTCCGGAAGGCCGGCCGACGAGCTCTGCGACGGGCCCGTCCGGGGACTGTCCGACGGCGGGGCGGGGAAGACGGCTCCGGCCCCGGTCGCGGGCTGCTCGGCCTTGTCGCCCTCGGGGCGCGAGGCCGCCAGCAGCCAGATCGCTCCGGCCAGGACGGCGACCACGGCGACCGAGACCGTGATCGTCAGGTAGGGGCGGGACGGAGCCTCCGATGCCGCCGTCACGCCGAGATCGTCCGCCCGGCCCTCGGCGGTCGCGGCCGGGAGCGGATGGTCGAGCGTGGTGGGCAGGTTCGGGTGCGGATGGTCGAGCGCGGCGGGCACGTTCGGGAGCGGATGGTCGAGCGCGGTGGGCAGGTTCGGGAGCGGATGGTCGAGCGCGGCGGGCACGTTCGGGAGCGGATGGTCGAGCGCGGTGGGCAGGTTCGGGACGGACCGGTCGAGCATCGCCAACGCCTGTGCCGTGCCGGGGCGTTGCTCCGGGTCCTTCGCCAGCAGCGCCAGGATCAGCGGGGCCAGTCGGCCGGCGTTGCGGGGCGGTGCGGGCGGGTCGAACAGGACGGCGGTGAGCGAGGCGGTCGCCGAGTCCCGGCGGAACGGCGAGACTCCCTCGACCGCCTGGTACAGGGTGACGCCGAGCGAGAACAGGTCGGAGGCGGCCTGTCCGTCCACGCCGCGCGCCCGCTCGGGCGCGATGTACTCGATCGAGCCGACGAACGCCCCGGTCGCGGTGAGCGTCGTGTCGGCCTGGTGGACGGCGATCCCGAAGTCCGTGAGCAGCACGTCGCCGTCGTCGGCGAGCATCACGTTGGCGGGCTTGACGTCCCGGTGCACCACCCCGGCCGCGTGGGCGGCGCCGAGGGCGGTCAGCAGGGCGCGGGCGACCGCGGCCGCCCGCTCGACCGGCAGCGGCCCGTGCGCGGCCAGCCGGTCGCCCAGCGAGCCGCCCGACACCAGCTGCATCACCATCCACGGCATGCCGTCCTCGACCAGCACGTCGTGGACGGCCACGATGTGCGGCCGGTCGCGCAGCCGGGCGGCGTTGCGCGCCTCGCGCTCGGCCCGGGCCAGCCGTTCGGCCCGCTCGCCGTCCGAGGTCGCGGGCGGCAGCCACAGCTGCTTGACGGCCACGTCGATGCCCAGCGTCTCGTCGTGGGCCTGCCAGACCCGCCCGAAGCCGCCGGCCCCCAGCTGCCGGACGAGCCGGTAGCGACGGCCGATCAGCCGTCCTGGTGTCGCCTCTTCGGTCACGGCCCCGCCCCGCTCTCGATCGCCGCCGACGTCCCCGATGCCGTCGATGTCGCCGCGTGCCGACAGTACGGGCAGGGCTCAGGGGGATCAACCGACCGTCGGACGTGTCACATCCGTTCGTCGGGATCCGTCGGTGCGGCAGAGGAGCGATGGAACACCATCGACGGCACGAAGGGACGCCCAGCGAGATGCTGACGAACATCATGTACGTGACGGTCTACGTCACCGACCAGGACCGGGCCCTGGAGTTCTATACCGACCGGCTCGGCCTGGAGAAGCGCATCGACCATCCGGGCCCCGACGGGCGCTTCCTGACCGTGGCCGCCCCGGGCAGCCCGGTGGAGATCATCCTCTGGCCGCACGCCCCGGCCGCCGGCCAGCCGGCCTCGCGCCTGCCGGGTGTCACTCCGGGGCCGGTCTTCCTCGAATCGGACGACCTGCGGGCGGACTTCACGGCGCTGAGCGGGCGCGGCGTCACCTTCGAGCAGTCCGAGCCGGAGGAGTACGGCTTCGGCATCCGCGCCGAAGCCGTGGACCCGGACGGCAACCGCGTCTCGCTGCGCCAGCGCGCCGCCTGGATGGGCGGCGACGAGGGCTGAGCAAGCCGGGCCGCCGGCCGGCCCCCGGGCCCGCCGCCACCCCTCCCGCTGCGGGGGTTAACACCCGTACGGGAGGGGTGCTTTCCCCGTTCTGCGGCTCCGCCCGGCGCGCCAGACTCGGGGCATGCCCACACAGTCCGTGACGATGACCAAGGCCGCGGCCGCTCCGGCGTCCGCCGCCCCGCAGCCGGAGGGCGGCGGCAGTGACTTCGCCCAGTTGAGCCGCCGGATCGCCGCCGAGGGCCTGCTGGACCGCCGCCCCGGCTACTACGCGGCCCGCATCGGGCTGGTGTTCTTCGCGTTCGTCGACGGCTGGTGCGCCCTGTACGCGATCGGCGACACCTGGTGGCAGCTCGCCCTGGCGGCCGTGATGGCCGTGGTCTTCGCCCAGGTCGCGCTGCTGTCGCACGATCTGGCGCACCGCCAGGTGTTCAGTCGGCGGGTGCCCAGCGAGGTCGGCGGGCGGATCGCCGCCAACCTGCTGATGGGCATGAGCTACGGCTGGTGGATGAACAAGCACACCCGCCACCACGCCAACCCCAACCACGAGGAGCGCGACCCGGACGTCTCGCCCGACCTCGTCGTCTGGTCCCAGCGGCAGGCCCGGCAGGCGAGCGGGCTGGCCCGGTTCATCGGCCGCCGGCAGGCGTACCTGTTCTTCCCGCTGCTCCTGCTGGAGGGCCTCAACCTCAGCTACAACAGCTTCCGCGCGCTGCGCGGCCCCGCGGTGAAGCGGCCGGTGCTGGAGGGCGTCCTGCTGGTCGTCCACTTCGCGGCCTACTTCGGCCTGGTCTTCGGCGCGCTGCCGTTCGGCAAGGCCGTGGCCTTCGTCGCCGTGCACCAGGCGCTGCTCGGCGTCTACCTGGGCTGCGTCTTCGCGCCGAACCACAAGGGCATGCTGATGGTGACCCCCGGGATGCGGCTCGACTTCCTGCGCCGCCAGGTGCTCACCTCGCGCAACGTCCGCGGCGGCCCGATCCTCGACGCGCTGATGGGCGGCCTCAACTACCAGGTGGAGCACCACCTGTTCCCCAGCATGCCGACCCCCGCGCTCGGGCGGGCCGCCCGGATCACCCGGGAGTTCTGCGCGGAGAAGGACATCCCGTACTACGAGGTCGGCCTGCTCCGCTCGTACCGGGAGATCCTCACCCACCTGCACCGCACGGGCGAGCCGATCCGCTCCGGCGGCTGAGGGGCGCCCGGGCCGGTACGACGCGGTACGGCGCGGGGCGACGCGGTACGGGCGCGGCACCGGCGGGGTACGACGCGATGCGCAGGAAGTCGACGGGGTCGACTTCCTGCGCATCGAAGCGACTACTACGGGCCCGCGCGGTGCGGACCTCGGCAGCGTCCCTCACGCCTTGCACGACTGTCCCTTGCTCGCCGACCAGGCTTCCCGGCACTCCTTCGTGCACGCCACCGGACTCCGACCACGCTGGACACACCGGTTCGCGGAGGAGTCCGGACCGGCCCGCCGACCGGTACCGGCGGTGACCGGCCGGGTGCGCGGGGCGTGCCGACGCACCGTCAGGACCGCGTCGGCACCGGACAGTCCGGGTCGTCCAGCCACACCTCCTGGCCGTCCGTCGAGACGGTGAGCCCGAACCGTTCGAAGCCCGGACGGCCGTGGGCGTCCCACCGGTGCCAGGCGGCCTCGACCTCGGCCCAGAGCCGTCTGGGGCCGGACTGCACCACCTCGTACGCGGTGCGGTCGGGCTCCCAGTCGACGGTGGCCCAGGAGGTGACGACCGTGTCGTGCAGCCACAGGGTGTAGCTGCCGTCGGCGTACCGCTCGACCAGGGGGAAGGCGTCCGGCACCTGCACGCCGACCGCGAACATCGCGGGCCAGCTGCTGACGGCCTCCGGGGAGAGCGAGGTCGAGGAGCGCACCCCGTCGGCCGGCCACGGCCCGGACAGGTACTCCAGGCTGTGCGGCCGGACGGTGCGCTGGCGGCGCAGCCGCATGAAGGCGGAGGAGCCGGTGAACCGGCCGCTCGCCGTGCCGTCCGGGCCCACGGTGAGCCGGGCGATCGCCTCACCGCCGTACTCGGGCCCCCACGGCGCGACGATCACGGCCCCTGGGCGGGACTGTGCCACCCAGGCGTACGGGAGTTCGCGGACCGAGCAGGTGGCGATCACCCGGTCGAACGGCGCGCCGGCGGGGTGCCCCTGGAAGCCGTCGCCGACGACGCAGGTCGGGGTGAACCCGGATCGGGTGAGCCGGAGTCGGGCGTCGGCGGAGACGTCCTCGTCCACGTCGACGGTGACGACCCGGTCGGAGCCGAGCCGGTGGGCGAGCAGGGCGGCGTTCCAGCCGGTGCCGGTGCCGATCTCCAGCACCCGGTGGCCGGGGTCCACGGAGAGCGCGGCGAGCATCGAGAACACCATGGTCGGCATGGAGTTGGAGGAGGTGGGGGTCGTGCCCCGGCCGGTGCCGCAGTGCGCGCCGTCGTCCCACTGGGTGGTGAGCGGCACGTCCGAGTAGACGGCGCTCCACCAGGCGGCCCGGTCCACGTGCCGGTTCACGGCATCCCCCTGGCGGATCCCGTCCCCCTGGCCGGGCCAGACCAGCGCGGGGACGAACCAGTGCCGCGGCACGGCGTGGAAGGCCGACAGCCAGTCCGGGGTGAGCGACCCGTTCGCGGTGAGCGCGGAGGCCAGCCGGGCCCGACCGGCCTCCGCTTCGTGCTGCTCGCTCACGCGTCAGCGACCCGACGCCGGACCGCTGCCGTCCGAGGAGTTGCCCCCCTCGTCGCTGCCGCCGCCCCCGTGCTTGTTGCCGCTGCTGGAGTCGTCCTGCTGCCCGCCACCCTGGCCGTTCCCGGACCCGCCACCGTGCTTGCCGTCGCTGGACATGGGCATGTACTTCCCCTTTCCTCGGCGATGCCTGATGCATCGTCAGGTGCAACGGTAGGTGGACGACAGACCTGGAAGGGCGGCTGATTCTCGAATATTCCGGCACCCGGCAGGTGCCTTTCTCGGGGATTCCTCAGACGGTTCCGAGTGCTCTTCGGCAGCGTGTTATGACCTTGTGGGCGTCCGCGCCGTAGACCGCTGCGTTCTCCAGGGTCTCCCAGACGCGCAGGTACAGCGCCACGTTCTCGGGTTGGTCGAGCCAGAGCTCGGCGTGCCAGTCCTCGACGACGACGAGTCGTTCGTCGTGGATCCAAAATCCTTTGGCAGGTGGCAACTTGAGTGAAGCCTCGAACGGGACGATGCCGAGGGTGACGGTGTCCAGGCCGATCACGCCGCTGAGGCGATCGAGTTGCGCGGCCATGACGGCCGGCGGGCAGACCTGTGCGCGCAGGGCTGCTTCCCACATGATGATGTGGTACTTCTTGCCTGGCCGGTACAGGACTTCCTGCCGCTGGATTCGGGCTCGAACGGCATCTTCTATGTCACGCGGCGACCGGTGCAGATCGACGTATCCGGTGAAGACGCGCCGGGCGTAGTCGGCCGTCTGGAGCAGGCCGGCGATCATGGAGTTCTCCCATGCGCGCATGACAGCCGAGCGTTCGTACTCAACGGTCAGCGTGTCCTGGACCGGGCGATGTCCGGCGGCCAGTTGTCTTCGCCAGGAGCGTGTTCCCGACTCGAAGGCTCGAAGCTTGGCCGACAACTCGGCGGCGGTGTGGGGTTGTCCGACGCCCTCGGCCCAGGCGTCGAGGTCGCCGTGTGTCGCCGTCTGTCGGCCGGTCTCCAGCTTGCTGACCTTGGACTGCGTCCAGCCGAGCCGGTCGGCCAGTTGCCGACCAGTGAGACCGCCCTCGGTCCGCAGCTCACGGAGCCGCTGACCGAGGGCGATCCTGGCTTGCTGGAAGTCGGTGCTCACACGTCGGACGGTACCCCAGTGCTGAACTCGCGACTCGGGATGGCGTAGTGCCAGGCGGCATCCCGGACCTGGCACGCACGGGCGACCTGCACCGGGTCGGTGATGAGCTCGATCTTGGTGATTTCGTCATCGTCGTCGAAGTGCAGCAGGGCGATGACGCGGGAGTCGAACAGCCAGGCGTCCTCGTGCGGGAGGTTCAGCCGCTCGGCGTCGGCCCGCCAGAGGTACCGGGTGTCCTCGCCGACGGCGTTGTTCCGCTCGGCGTTGTTGAGGAGGTAACGCTGCCCCAGGGTGGGCGGGTTGTCCATGATCCGGACTCGCTCGAACCGCTTTCCCAGGGCTGACTGTTCGCGGCGCGAACGGCACCAGGGGTGGTCGAGGTCCCACTCGGGGTCCAGCCCGGCGGCGAACCGACGGTAGGTCTCGCTCTGCTCGTCGGAGCGGTACTGGCGCCGGGTTTCCAGCCGGAAGGCGGTGTGCTGGAAAGTCGTGAACATTTCTTCGAACTCGTCATAGCTGATCAGCACGGGTTCGCAGTCCACGTCGCGCGGTCCGAAATCGGCGATCAGCGCGCGCGGTACGACCACGAAACCCTCGCTGGGTTTGACGTCACGGAGTTGGGCGATCTCGGCAGGGTCGGTCACGGCGTCGCCCTGGACGATCACGTCTCCGGTTTCCGCATCCTCGTAGAGGGTCGGGCATCCGCTGTGTCCCGAGGTGCTTCCGATGTACCGCAGTCGTCGGCTCATGGCCGGCTCCCTTCGCTGTCGGTCAGGCGCAGTCAGGATGCCCTCAAACTGCCTTGGCGCGGGCGGTGATTCTCGAATATTCGCCTATGGGACTGGAGTTGTGCGCGGTGCGGATGCGAGCGTACTCGGGTGCAGGTCTCGTACTCGCGCGGAAAGGGCGATGCCGGTGCCGGAGTTCGTGCCGCAGCAGAGGATCACCGAGTTCGTCAACGACGGATTCGAGCACACCGCTTGGCGGTTGGAGACCAGGACCGGGTACCTCTCCGACCAGCGGATGCCTTCCTGTGCCGAGTTCCTGCGCACGGGCGACACCGCCGGTGAGGTCGGCCATCCCTGGTTCGACAACGTCCGCCGGATGGTCGGCAAGGGGAAGCGGTTCGAGCGGGTTCGTCTGGTGGACGAGCCGCCGACCGAGGGCCAGCGGTACTTGCTGGCGTGCGCGCGGACGAATGTGGCAGCGGGCGAGGACATCCGGTGCATGTGGCGTTCGGATGCCGAGGCGGCGGGGTTGGGCGCGTTGTCGGATTTCTGGTTGTTCGACTCCCGCACACTCGCACGCTTCCACTTCGAGGGTGAGCGGACCGTCGGCATGGAGCTGGTGACCGAGCCGGGGGAAGTGCTCCGGGCGTGCCGGATCCGGGATGCCGCCTGGCGGCATGCGGTCCGCCACGCGGAGTTCCGGGCTCGGCTGCCGGAGTTCGGGGGCGGCGGCTGAGCCCGGCAGGGTCCGCTACGGGACGTCGGCGATGGCGACTGTCGGCGTGCGGTCGTCGGCCTCGGCGAGGGGGGTGCCGTCCGGGGCCCAGAGGGCGGCGCCGCCGCAGCCGGTCCAGGGGCCGGAGGGGCCGACGTGGTTGGCGAGGACGACGTGCATGCCGGTGGACTTGGCGATGCCCGGGTAGACGGTGGCACGCTCGTGGATGCCGCCGCCGGTGCCGTAGAGGGAGCTGGCGAGGTGGATGGCGCAGCCGTCGGCGGCGCCCCGGCCGGTGAGGTCGGGGAAGTGGTTGTCGAAGCAGGTGGCGAGGGCGAAGCGGTGGCCGCCGAGTTCGAAGCGGCCGTCCTGGTCGCCCGCGGTGAAGATGCCCTGCTCGTTCTCGTAGAGGTGCTGCTTGAGGTAGGTGGTGATCAGTTCGCCGTCGGGCCCGTAGACGTACGTGCCGATGCCGGGTCGGGGTCCGCCGGTGGGGACGGCGCAGTTGAGGACGACGGCGATGCCGGTGGCCCGGAGCGGGGCCAGGCGGGGGTCGTCGGGGGTGACCCAGAGGGTGGGGTCGGCGGCGAGGGCTTCGAGTTCGTAGCCGGTGAGCGCGAATTCGGGGAAGACGATCAGCTCGGCGCCCTGGGCGCGGGCCTGCTCGGCGAGCGCGACGAGTCGCCGGACGTTGGCGGGGATGTCGGCGGGGGTGCAGGACAGCTGAGCTGCGGCGATCTTCATGGCGGCCAGAATGGCACGGGCGGGGAGTGGGAAGTCGATGGGGTCGACTTCCCACTCCTGGGACGTGCGGAGGGTCAGGCGTGGTGGTCGAACTCGCGGGCCTTGATGCCCTGGAGGAGGGCGGAGAGGGCGGCGGGGGTGGTGCGGAGGATGAGGTGGCCCTCGTCGGACTCGCGGAGTTCGACGGCTTCGTCAACCGTGCGGACCTCGATGCAAGCGTTACTTGCACCGGAGTAGCTGGACCTCTGCCACTCTGACTTGCGC